>CAZZFL010000075.1:0-6602 GCA_964653395.1 uncultured Treponema sp.
AAAAGAAGGCGCGTCAAATCCTCAAGATGGACGCGGAAGAAAAAGAGTAGGAGAGGAGTAAACTATGATAACGGCAAAAGAACTGATTGAAAAACTTGCGAAAGATGAAAAGTATCAGGAAATGATGCGGAAAAAGGAAGAAAAACTTCTTGAAGCGGATAGAAAGCTCGTCAGGGAATACGAGCCTTTCTCTCGCGACTGCACACAGGCAGGCTATTCTTTTGAAACGGCGTGGGAGGTGATACCAGTTGCGAAACAAACCCCCGAATTAATTCCAATTTTGCTGAAATACCTTGAGGAAAAAAATCATTCTCCGAAATTCCGCGAAGGCGTAGCGCGCGCTTTGGCCGTTCCAAAAGCATCACCTTATTTTGACAGAATCCTCGCACAATACAATGACGCGAAAGAAGAACGTGAAACAGTCCGCTGGGCAATCGCTTTGGCCGTTTGCGAATCAGCGAGAACTCAAGAACAACTTAACATCGTAGAACAGATGATTTACGACGAGAAAATCGGGAATGATAGGAACGCCTTGACGGGCGCGATGAGGCGAATGAAGGGCGAGCAGAAAGAACGTTGTCTTGCCTACGTAAAAGCGGATGCGGTGTTGTGGTCAAATCTTCACTCTAGGTGAATGGTACGATTTGCGCAACATCGCGACGTTCATTCAAAAAACGAATTGCACAATGCCGCGCGTGCCGCTTGTTATTTTTTCGCGCCGGCCGCCTTGAGCACGTCTATCACTTCGTTTATAGTTTCTGTAGAGATTCTGAGGTTCTGATAGGCATCAGTCTCGTAGGCGTGCGCGAGGACGGTTTTGCCTTCAGCGTCTCTTGCGTTCACGTCTGCGCCAGCCGCTATAAGAGTCTTGACGATTTCGATTTCTTCCATTTCTTTCGCCGCGTACATGAGCGCGGTCTTGCCGCTGTCGTCCTTCGCGTTCACATCCGCGCCTGCTTCTATAAGCTTTTTTACAACATCTGTAGAATTGTTCTTTGCCCATAGCATGAGTGCCGTTTCGCCTAAATCATTCTTCGCATTCACGTCCGCGCCGGCGTCTATGAGAATCTTTGCCACATCTGCCGCATTCGCCATTGCCGCGTACATGAGCGCGGTTTGACCGTCATTGTCTTTTGCGTTCACGTTTGCTCCAGATTCGATGAGCCTTTGAACTTCGGCTTTGGAGGAGTTTTTGGCCGCGTCCATTAGAACAGTGCGCTTCGTCTCCGCACGCTCTAGCATTTCTGTAAGATCTGTTATATTGTATTTCTCCGCATACATAAGCGCGGTATTGTCGTCATTGTCCTTTTCGTTCGCATCCGCGCCAGATTCGATGAGCAGTTCTGCAACGTAAGCGTTGTTACGGATTGTCGCAATCATGAGCGCGGTTCTGCCGCTGTCATTCTTCGCGTTCACGTCCGCGCCTGCCTTTATCAGCAGCCGCGCGGTTCTTGCACCATACGAGTCTTTCATTTGCTCCTCTGTCGCATACATGAGCGCGGTCCATCCGTCTGAATCCGTCGCGTTCACGTCTACGCCGGAGTCAATGAGGATTTCTGCCACCTCGTCCGCGTCTTTATCTGCCGCAAACATGAGAAGCCTCTCGCCGATATTGTCCTCTGTGTTCATGGTGAAGCGCACCATTTCGAGCAGTTCTATCGCATCTTCCGCGTCACGCTCATACGCATAATCAAGCGCGGTTTTGCCGGAGTTGTCCTTTGCGTCTATGTCCGCACCGGATAGTATGAGCACTGTCATCGCATCGATTTGGTGTGTCGCCCTCATGAGCGCGGTCCATCCGTCTGAATCCTTCGCGTTCACGTCCGCGCCGGCTTCGATAAGCAGTTTTGCTACATAGGGTGCTCCACATGATGCCGCTTCCATGAGCGCTGTACAACCTTTGTCAGTCTTTGCGTTCACGTCCGCGCCAGCTGCAATGAGTTCTTTTGCTGTATTGAGTGCTCCACATGATGCCGCTTCTATGAGCGCAGTCCAACCTTTGTCAGTCTTCGCGTTCACGTCAGCACCGGCTGAAATGAGTAGTTTTGCGATATTGCTTGTCGCGTAGAATGCCGCATGCATGAGCGCAGTGTGACTGGCTTCGTCTTTTGCGTTCACATCTGCGCCAGCGGCAATAATCAGTTTTGTGACATCCTCTGAATTTTTCTTTGCCGCAATCATGAGCGTGGTCTCGCCTTCGTTGTCACTTGCATTCATATCCGCACCTGCGTATATGAGTAGTCTTGCGATTTCCTCTGATTTTTTCTCCGCCGCAATCATGAGCGCGGTACGACCGGTTGAATCCTTCGCGTTCACATCCGTACCTGCTTCTATGAGCTGCCGCGCTACGAAAAAGTCTTCGTTCCTCAAGGCCTCTCTAAGCGTATTTTCATTCGCCTTTTTCTGTGCGTCCGTGAGACCCTTTCCAGCCCCGTTCTTGCCAAGACAACCGGCGAACGTCGCAATCGCGAGTGCCGCAAAAATGAGCGTTGTTTTCTTCATAAATCTTTTCATGTTTTCCTTTCCTGAAGAAAGTATAATTGAATGGTACGATTTGCGCAACATCGCGACGTTTTCCAGTATGGGAAACGTCTCCATCACAAAAAAGGAGCGAATTCCACTTTGGGAAAAGCCTCGCTCGCACAAAAGCACCGTTTTCCAGCATGGGAAAAGTATCCCTTACGCAAAGGCGACGAATTCCAGTATGGGAAAAGACTCCCTCACAAAAAAGGAGCGAATTCCCAAGCGATAATTCTCTCACTCGCGCTGAAACGACATTTTCCCTTTCGCGACATTCCGCAATTTCATTCAAAAAACGAATTGAGCTTCGCGTACAAATCGCCGGCCGCCTGCTTTTCTTCGTCGCTCAAGTTGGCGTTTTCGTCGTCGGCGAGCGTCTCGAGCGAAGAGAGCGTCTGCGAAAGCGCGGTGAAAAATCCTCGCGAGACTTTGAGCCAGTAGTTCGAATTCCCGTCCGTAAAAAGGCACACGAATCCCATCTCGCGACTTTTCGCCTTCGCTCGCGCGGCGCGCATAATCCATTTGAGGTTTTTCATCAGGGCGCGGCATCCGCCTTCCGCGTTCAAATTGAAGTTGGATTTCCTGTCGAACTTGTTTTCGTCCACGGCTTCGATTCCGAAAATCTTCGCCACTTTCACGGCGGTGAAAAGTTTTTCGCCGTCCAAGATTTTGAATCCCGAATCCATCAAAACTCGCGCGCGGAATCCGCCGCATTTTTTTTCGATTTCCGAAAGCTCGATTTTTTTCACGGCAGCGATGAAATCGCGATGTGGGAGTTCCACGGTTTTCTTTCCCTTGACTTTCGCGACTTTGAACGGAACGCCGCCGAGGACGAATTCGTCTTCCTGCGATTTTTTCGGCTTTTCGCTACGTGAATTTTTCTCGTGAAATCTCTCTTCCCTCGAATCGAATTCGCGCTCGCGCTTTTTCGTCCGCGAGCGTCGCACGTTTTCAAGCTGCGTTTCCAAATCGGGATCGATTTTGCGGAGCAGGTTTTTTGTGAGAGGCGAGACGCTCATCGCGAACATTCGGCTTGTCTTTACGATTTCGCCCGTGACGATGTATGGCGGGCTTGTGCGGAAAAGGCTCGAGCCGGGATGGATGGCGATGTGGTCGGCGGTGAGCGTCCTGTAATTTCCTCCGCGTTCGCGCCGTCCGCCTTTCGCGTCGCCTTCCCGCACGCACACGAACTGAATCATTCCGGAGGCGACGCAGCAAAGATAGTCGTCCGTGGAGCCGCCGCCTGAAATCGGGATGCCCTGTTCGCCCACGATTTCGGAAAGCTGCGCGACGATGTTTCGGATTTCGGCGAGGACCTTGTAGTCAAGGAAATTTTTTTCCGCGAATTTCTGCCTTTGCTTTTCGTCGCCGAAATTTTCATAGATTCTGTAGAGCTTGGCGTAGCCCGCGAAGTCGCCGCGCTCGTCGTTGAATTTGTGGTGCGCCTTCCGCGCTTCCATTTCGCTTCCGGGCGGCAGGATGAAAGGCGAGTGCGTGGAAAGGAACGCCGCCGCGATCAGAGCCTCTTCAAGCACTTCAGGATATTTTAAAATCGCTTCCACGATGATTCGCGAGATTCTCGGAAGCAGGGGGAAAAGCGCCATCATCTTTCCGATGGAAGAAAGCGTGCGGTCGGGATTCAGCGCCTTTAGCATGGAGAGCGTTTCTTCCCCTCCCTCGATTCCTTCGAGCGAGGGCTTCGAGATGAAGTCGAATTTTTCGAAGTCGCGGATTCCGAGTTCCGCCATCCGCAAAATCACTTCGCTCAAATCCGTGCGGAAAATTTCTTCGGTGGTGTATTCTTCGCGCCTTTCGAAATCGGCTTTCGGATAAAGCCTGTAGCAAGTGCCGGGGCCTGTGCGTCCCGCGCGTCCCTTGCGCTGCATGCACGAGGCCTTGGAAACCGGCGTTTCGATCAGGCTTGATGTGAACGTGCTCGGATTGTAGAAATTCAATTTCGCGAGTCCCGAATCGATCACCGTGGTTATTCCGTCGATCGTCACGGAAGTCTCCGCGATGTTCGTGGAGACGATCACTTTTATTTTTCCGCGCGGCGCGTCAAGAAAGACGTTTTCCTGCTCTTCTTTCGGAAGCCTTCCGTACAGCGGCAGGATGAAAAGGCTTCGAGAATGCCGGCTTTGCGAAAGCCTCGCCACGCAGTCGTGGATTGCTTTTTCGCCCGGAAGGAAAATCAGTATTCCGCCTTCCTCGCCGTTTTCGATGACGCGCCCGACCGCCTCCTCGATTTTCGAGAGCATCGCGTCGTTCGCCGCGTCGGTCAGCGTGCTCGCGGGAATCTCTGGCGGATCGTACACGAGCGCGACTGGATATGTCGTCGTTTCGATCGTCACGATTGGACATCCGCCAAAATATTTTGAAAACGCCTCGGCGTTCATCGTGGCGGAAGATACGATGATTTTCAAATCCTTCCGCACTTCGAGGCATCGCTTCAAAAGTCCCAGAACGAAGTCGATCGTGAGGCTTCTCTCGTGCGCCTCGTCCACCATTATCACGGAATATTTTGACATCAGCGGATCGAGCTTCATTTCCTGCAAGAGAATTCCGTCGGTCATGATTTTGATTTTCGTCGTGGAATCTGTGAAATCCTCGAAGCGCATTTTGTAGCCGACGAGCCCGGGGTAGGTCGTGCCCAATTGTCTTGCGATGAATTCGCTCACGCTCAACGCCGCGATCCTGCGCGGCTGGGTTACGGCGATGATTCCGCTTTCGGAAAATCCCGCCTCGTGCAGGATGACCGGAATCTGCGTGGTCTTGCCTGAGCCTGTGGGACTCTGCACGACAATCACTTGGTTTTCCTTGAGGCATTCGAGAATCTTTTCCTTTTGCTCGTAGACCGGAAGCTTTTTGTAGTCCGTCTTAATGTTTTTCACTGCCATGTTTCGATTTCCTCCACTTTCTTGAGCGCGTCGAGCCTTGCCCGGTAATACTTCGCGTCTTTCGTTTTGCCTTCCGCTTCAAGCGTTGATATGAAATTTTCGTCGAGAATTTTTATGACGGGACTTTTCGTTCCCGCCGGAGTGAACGCTGTTATGAAATGTGTTTCGTGGCTTTGCACGAAAAATCCCTTTTCGTCGGATGCGAGCTCGAGTTCCACGAGCTGCCCGTCGCCGGTGTACTGCCACGTCTCCAAAGGATTTTCGTAGTTGAGCGCGCGGCGTTGTCCTGAAATCGTGTTGCCGTTGGCGTACATGATCGCCTTCCGGATTTTGCCCGATTCCGATTCGCCGAAGAATTCCACGGGGCGGATGACGTGCGGATGGTTCGAGACCACGATGTCCGCGCCGGCTTCCAAAAGTTCGCGGTAGAATTTCTTCACGCTTTCGAGCACAGTCATCACGTATTCCTCTTCGCTCGTGTGAATCGAAACCAAAAAGAGGTCGGGCGAAAATTCTTCCTTCATTTTTTCAATGCGCTTCGTGAACGCGTCCCGTCCTTTTTTCGAGGGAGTTATCATGTTGACGTGCTCGTAGTCGCGCCAAGTGTTCATGAATTCCGTCGCCGCGATGAAAAGGATTTTCTTTTCGTTCCAAAGAAATTGCGCGAACGTGAATTCCCCGTCCTTCGTCAGTCCTGAAAAATAAATCGGCCGCTCGCTCTCGGCGCTTTTTTCCGCCACGCTTTCCGCCCATTTTTGCGTCTCGCGAATTCCCCACGGAGCCTTGTCGTCGGTGTGGTTGTTCGCAAGCGAAATCAAGTTGAATCCCGCGTCGAACATTGCCTGCGGATAAGGGGGGCGCATGTTGAAAGTGGGATATGATTCGAAAGGAATGCTTTGCACGACGGGCGCTTCGAGGTTCGCGAACGCGAAATCCGCCGCGCCGACCTTTTCGCGGATGTCGTCCCAAATCAGCGAAAAGTCGCTCATCTGGAAATTCTGCGTGTGCGCCATCACGTCGCCCGCGAAAACCAGTTTCAGGATTTTTTCTTTTTCGGAAGGAATTTCCTGCTTCGTCGTTTGGCACGAGAAAAAAAGCAGCGCCAAAAAAATTGCGGACACGCCGCGAGTTATTCTTTGCATATTTCATTCTACACTCAAAGTTCGCTTTTTGCAAGTTGTTTTG
>CAZZFL010000076.1:0-5381 GCA_964653395.1 uncultured Treponema sp.
TGCTAGACTTGACACGTACATTTTAATTAGTTTAAAGTGGACTCGCCAAAAGCGGGTCTTTTTTGTAGGCGGCGAATGGAATATATTCCTTTGGACAAAATTCCTCATTTTTCGGAATGCGAGCCTTTGGTGCGCGGCATGGGCTATGTGCTCGTGGATTTGAAGATAATTCCGCAGAAAACCGTGGTTCGCATAAATGCCGTCATCGCGTGCAAGGATGCCGGCGCGTCGCTCGGCGTGGACGAATGCTCCAAAGTGCACCGCGCGCTTTTGCCGAGGCTTCAGGCTTTGCTCGGGACGGATCAGACTTACATGGAGCTCACGTCGCCCGGAACTGACCGCAACATAAAGAACGCCGCGGAGTTCGCGCTTTTTGGGCGGCGGGAAATCCGCGTTTGGGACAAGAACGTTTCGGACTGGATTTCCGGAAAGATTGTCCGCGCGGACGAAAATTCCGTCGCGCTTGAAGTGGACGGGCAGGAAAAGGTTTTTCGCTTCGAGGACATCGCCAAGGCGAAATTCTGCGACTGAATTGAATTTGACTTGTATGGAAAAATATAGTTTTTTTACAGGAGGCTTCTATGTCTGAGATGGCGGAGGCTATAAGAGATCTCATTGAGCAAAAGGGACTTTCACCTGAGTCCGTCATGCTCACGATTGAAAATATGCTGAAGGCGGCGTACAAGCGCACTTACGGCACGAACGCGAACGCGGTGGTCGTTTTTGAAAAGGACGAGAACGACATTCCCACGGACGTTACGATTTATTCGCGCAAGGAAGTGATCGACGGCGGCGAGGACATCGATGATGTTTTCGATCCTGTTACGGAAGTGCCGCTCGGATACGCGCGCAAGCTCAGTCCCGACTGCGAAATTGGCGACGAGCTCGACATTCCCGAAGATCCCAAGACGTTCGAGCGTTCTTCGGTTTCCACGGGAAAGCAGACGGCGCATCAGGGACTCAACGAAAGCTACAAGGACAATCTCTACAACGAATACAAGGACAAGGTGGGCGGAATAATAATCGGCTATTACCAGCGCGAGCGCAACGGCACTATCTATGTCGATCTCGGAAAAATCGAGGGCGTGCTTCCGCAAAAATATCAGTCGCCGCGCGAGCGTTATGAAAAGGGCGACCGAATCCGCGCCTATGTCGCCGACATCTCGAAGAACGCCAACGGAATCCAGCTGATTCTTTCGCGCAGCGCGCCGGAGCTCGTTCGCTCGATTTTGGAGACGGAAGTTCCCGAAGTGGCGGACGGCAGCGTCGAGATAACGAAGATTGTGCGCGAGGCGGGCTACCGCACGAAAATCGCGGTTTCATCCCAGCGCGAGGACATCGATCCCGTGGGCGCGTGCGTCGGCCTCAAGGGCGTGCGAATCCAGAACGTGATTCAGGAATTGCTCGGCGAAAAAATCGACGTTTTGCGATACGATTCGAATCCCGTCGCGTTCATAAAGAACGCGCTTTCGCCCGCGGAAATTTCGCGCGTGATAATTTTGGACGAGGACAAAAAGCAGGCTTTGGCCATCGCGTCGGAATCGCAGTTTTCGCTCGCCATCGGAAAGCAGGGCTTGAACGTCCGGCTTGCGAACCGGCTTTGCGACTGGAGCATCGACGTCAAGACCGAAGAGCAGGCGGCGGAAATGGATTTGAGCGAATTCACTTCGCGGCAGAACGCGCAGAATTTGTTCCGCGACGATGACGATGAAGTCGCGAAGATTTCGGCCTTGCCCGGCGTGGACGTGCGCGTGGCGGACTTGCTCAAGTCGGCTGGAATCGAGGACGTGCAGCAGTTCGTTGACAACTACGAGTCGATTTCCGTGGAAGGCGTTTCCAAGGAAGATTTGGAAAAACTGAACGCGCTCATAAACGAGAACATCGAATTCGTGGATGAGGACGGCGCTTCCGGCCAGGGCGAAGTCGCGCAGGCGGAAAACAATGCCGCTGACGAGGAAGAGTATTTCTGTCCCGAATGCGGCGCGAAGATAACTCTCGACATGACACATTGTCCTAAGTGCGGTGTCGAATTCGAATTTCAAGAGGACGAGGAATAGGATTTGATGGCGGAAGAAAGCGAAAAGAAAGGCGCAGTATTGCACAAAAAACCGGCGACTCAAAATGCGCCCGAACAAAAGTCGGGGACGCAGGCAGTTCGCCCGCAGGACTCCAAAGAAAAAAAGAAAAAAGTTGTCGTAGTGAAAAAGAAAGTGCAATCTCCGTCGGCAGAAGCGACACAGGCTCAAAAGCCGCATCAAAAGGTCGTGGCGCAGCCTTCCGCCGAAGATTCCGAAATAAAAAAGAATTCATCCGAAGAAACGGAAAAAAAGCCTCAGGCGCAGGCCGCTTCGGAGCAGCAGCAGGCGAAGCCCGTCGTGCGGAAGCAAGTTCCGTTCGAATTGGTTTCGGCGCGCCCTAACGTAAAGGCCGGAAATCTTTCCGACCGCCCGAAAGGTCAATGGAAAGGACGCGGCGGATTTGGCGCGGGGCAGAACCGTCCGCAGGGATTCACCGGAGCGCAGGCGCGCGCTGGCTACCAAAACCGCGAGCGTGACGGAAATCGACAGGGAGCCGGCCGAGGCGGACAGCAAGGCGGATTCTCGCGGCAGGGCGGCTTCAACAGGAACGGCGCGCAAGGCGCGTCCGGCGGATTTTCGCGCCCCGGATTCGGGGGAAGACCGGGCGGCTTCCAAAACAGGCCGGGATTTCAGGGAAGGCCTGGATTCGGCGGCGGATTCAATTCCGGGAATGACATGTCTGCGGCGGGAAAGCCCTCGCAGGGTCAGCAGAAAAAATCCTTCAAAGGAAAAAAGCAAGTCTACAGCCGCAAGGACAAGGAAGCAGCGTTCGACGAGGACAAGTTCTACGAGTCGCAGCGCAAGGTGGAGTCCAGCGTTTCCGTCGTGCCTTCTAAAATCGACATCATGGAAACTGTTTCGGTTCAGGACTTGGCGCGAAAGATGAATCTCAAGGCGAGCGAAATCATCGCGAAGCTTATGTCGATGGGACAGATGGTGACGATCACGCAGTCCATCGACAGCGACACTGCGACGATTTTGGCGGCCGAATACAATTGCGAAGTCCATCTCGTGAGCCTCTACGACGAGACTGTCATCGCGGCCGACACTTCCAACGACGACAAGACTTTGCCGCGCTCTCCGATCGTGACGGTGATGGGACATGTCGATCACGGAAAGACGAAGACTCTCGACGCGATTCGAAAAAGCCACGTCGCCGAAGGCGAAGTCGGCGGAATCACGCAGCACATCGGCGCGTATGTCGTGGAAAACGAAAAGGGCAAAATCACGTTCCTCGACACTCCGGGCCACGAAGTCTTTACGATGATGCGGGCGCGCGGAGCGCAAATCACCGACATAGTCGTGCTCGTCGTGGCGGCGGACGACGGAGTTATGCCGCAGACTCTCGAAGCGATAAACCACGCGAAAGACGCGAAAGTGCCGATCATAGTCGCCGTGAACAAAATCGACAAGCCGGACGCGAATCCGGAACGCGTTCGCACGCAACTTTCCGAACTCGGACTCACTCCCGAAGATTGGGGAGGGGACACGCAGTACGTCAATATCAGCGCGCTCAAGGGCGAGGGAATCGACGACCTTTTGGACGCGATTCTTCTTCAGGCGGAAATGCTCGAGCTTAAAGCCGTCTGGGATTGCCGGGCGCAGGGCAAGATTTTGGAAAGCCGAATCGACCAAGGCCGCGGCGTGGTTTCTTCGATCGTCGTGGAGCGCGGAACGTTGCGGCAGGGCGATCCTTTCGTCGCGGGAATTTACGCGGGCAAGGTTCGCGCGATGTTCAACGACAAGGGCAAGCGGATTCAGGAAGCCACGCCCAGCATGCCGGTGGAAGTGATCGGAATCGAAGGAATGCCGAATGCCGGCGATCCTTTCCAAGTGCCCGAAAGCGAAAAGGAAGCGCGCGCGATCAGCGCGAAGCGTTTGGAACTCAAGAGGCTGAAGGACGCCGAGACCGTGAAGAAAGTCACGCTCGACAACCTCTATCAGACAATCGACGATCACGAAGTGAAGGAACTCAAGGTCGTGATAAAGGCCGACTTGCAGGGAAGCGCCGAGGCTCTCAAACTTTCGCTCGAAAAACTTTCCACGAAGGACATCCGCCTCGTCGTGATCCATTCTTCCGCCGGCGCGATCAACGAAAGCGACGTGATTTTGGCGGCGGCCGACGACAACGCGATCATCATCGGATTCAACGTGCGTCCCACTCCGAAGGCGAAACTTTTGGCGGAGCAGGAAAAAGTCGAAATCCGAAAATACAGCATCATCTACGAGGCCGTGAACGAAATCAAGAGCGCGATGGAAGGAATGCTTTCGCCCGACACGAAGGAAAAAATCATCGGAACGGCGGAAGTGCAGAACACTTTCAAAGTCCCGAAAATCGGCACGATTGCGGGCTGCTACGTTTCCGACGGCTCGATCAAGCGAAGCTGCGGAGTGCGCCTCATTCGCGAGGGAATCGTCATCTACACCGGAAAGATTTCTTCGCTCAAGCGTTTCAAGGACGACGCGAAGGAAGTCGCGAAGGGCTTCGAATGCGGCGTGGGGCTTGAAGATTGGCAGGACATCAAGCTGGGCGACCAAATCGAGGCGTTCGAGTACATCGAGGTGGCGCGAAAGCTAGGCGACGAAAAGATCGACGACAAGGCCAAGAACGAGGCCGCCGCGAGCGAGCAGCGTTCACAGGCGCAGGCCAAGGCCGAAGCCGAAGCCGCGATTGAAGCCGAAAAGATCGCCGCTGAAAAGGCCGCCGCCCGAGCGAGAAAAGAGGCCGCCGAAGCGCGACCCAGCGCGCATGGAATTCGTCCGCAGACGGAAGGTGAGAATGGGGCAGTATAGGCTTCTGAAGCTCGGCGAGCAGATTCGCGGCGAAATCGCGACGATGCTCTTGCGCGGCGAAATAAAAGATCCTCGCGTTTCCAATTTTCTCACGATAAACCGCGTGGACGTTTCCGCCGACCTCGCGCACGCGAAAGTCTACGTCTCCACTTTCATGCCCGAGTCGGAATTGTCTCGCGGAGTGGAGGGATTGCGCAGCGCGGCCGGCTACATTCAGTCCACGATCGCGAAGAAACTCACGATTCGCCAGTTTCCGCACTTGCATTTTATCGCCGACACTTCGATCCGCGACGGATTCGAGATGGTGAAAAAAATTGACGAGATTGTGAAGAATGACGAGGCGAACGCAAGCAATTGAAAAGGCGGGGGTGCTATGTCGCAGAATTTTACTTGGTGGAAGGACGGCGATTTTTTTGTCGGGCATTTGGATTCCTTTCCGGATTACGACACGCAGGGCGCGAGCCTTGACGAACTCAAGTCGAATTTGATTTCCCTTTACAATGACATCGC
>CAZZFL010000076.1:5481-6559 GCA_964653395.1 uncultured Treponema sp.
AAGAATGACGAGGCGAACGCAAACAATTGACAGGATCGTGCTTTTGGCGAAGCGTCCTGGGGTCACGAGCTTTTCTTCGCTGAAAATAATAAAGAAAGTTTTGGGCACGAAAAAAATCGGGCACACGGGAACGCTTGACAGTTTCGCGCAGGGACTTTTGGTCTGCTGCGTGGGCGCTCTGACGCGGCTTGCGGGGCGCATAACGGAATTCGACAAGACTTATGAAGCCGTCATCGAATTCGGAAGCGAAACCGACACGCTCGACCCGACGGGCGCGGCCGTGAAAAACGCGCCTCTTCCGACGCTGCTCGCTTTTTTGGATTCTCTTGAAAAATTCCGAGGAAAGTTGAATCAGCGTCCGCCGTCGTTCAGCGCGATAAAAATCGGCGGCGAGCGGGCGAGCGACATCTTGCGAAAGGGCGAGCGCGTGGAAATTCCCGAACGCGAGATTTTCGTCTACGGCTCGCAATTGAAGGAAATCCAATTTGAAGACGGTGAATTGAAAGATTTTTCCAAAGAAATTTCCGGCGAAGATTTGCGCGTCGCTCTCGAAAAAGATTTGGCGCGGAAAGTAAAATACGCGCGCGTGGAATTCAGCGTCAGCAAGGGCACTTACATACGAAGCCTCGCGCGGGACATCGGCGCGGACTGCGAAAGCGCGGCGCATCTTGCGGGGCTTTTGCGCACGAAAGTCGGCGCGTTCAGTTTGCGCGACGCGGCGTTTTGCGAGACGCTCGCGCCCTTTACGATTCAAAGCGTCGTGCGCGGACTTGAAGGCGGATTTGCCGCGCGCGAATTTGAAATGGAATTTGCCGAAAAGGAAATTTTGCAAAAGTCTCAAGAAATGTCGGGCGAACTGGCGGCTGCGTGCGGCTTCGGCGTGGCGATTCTCAAGGCGGGACGCGCGGACGACTTTTTCCACGGGCGGCCGCTTCGGGAAAATTTCTTTGTCTCGCTGAATGGATTTCGTGGGGCGGAGACGCGCGAAGTGAGTTGCGAAAAGTACGCCGTCTTTCTTGGAGATGGCGCGGACGAGTTTTGCGGCGTGGTGCGCAGGGAAGGGCAAAGCCGCGCGAAG
>CAZZFL010000077.1:0-6468 GCA_964653395.1 uncultured Treponema sp.
AATTCTTCCAAAAAATCCGCCACGCCGTCTTCGTCGTTCGAAAATCGCGTTACGAATTTCGCTTCGTCTTGAATCGCTTGCAAGCCGTTTCGCATTGCGACGGAAAGGCCTGATTTTAAAATCATTGTTTCGTCGTTCATGCTGTCGCCGAACGCCATCACGTCGCGCATTTTTATTCCGAGCCGCTCGCTCAAAATCTCAAGGGCTTCGCCTTTGCCGGAATCTGGCGGGAGCACTTCCAAAAAATACGGCTTGCTTATTACGATTACGGCGCGTTCGCCGAGCGCGTTTTTCAAAATGCCGAAAAGTTTTTTTACGATTTGTTCGTCGCCCAGAATGAGCATTTTTGAAAATCCTTGTTTTAAAAACGAATCGAAGTCGTCCGGGATTTTCAATTCCATTTTTGTGAACGCGACATCTCTTCGCGAAAAATCATTTTCCACGCTGGCGAAAATATTTTCAGAATCATAGACTTGGCAGGGCAAGCCCAATCGCGCCGCCTCTTCTTTCGCCCGAAGCAAGATTTCGTAGTCAAGGTTTTGTGAAAAAATTTCGCGCTTTGCATGCAAGTCGAAAATCAAGCTGCCATTGGAAAGAATCGCGTATTTTGAAAATTCATTTTGCGGCAAGCAAAGTCTGCGCACGAATGGCTCGATTCCTTTGTGCACTCTTCCCGTGCAAATCACGATGAAAATTTTTCGTGCCGCCAATTTTTGAATTGCGCTTACGGCGCGATCTGAAATTCGCAAGTCGCCCGTCAAAAGCGTGTCGTCCATGTCAAGCGCAATCAATTTGGGTTTGAGTTTTTGCGATGGAATTTTTTGCAAGATGTTCTCCGGATTTTAAAATTATTTTTTTGGCGTGCGACCAAAATCTCGAATCGCGTTCGGAACAAAATCGTCGTCCTTTGCGCGGACAATTGTCGATTGCGGCAAATCGTATTTTGTGTACAAAAGCGTTTCGTGTCCGTTGCAAGTCCACGGTGTTTCAAGTCCGTTTTGAAAATCCTCCAAAAGCCACGAATCTTTTTCGGGAACGAGCGCGGCAAAATCCGGCGCGACGAATTCGATTTTGGAATCGCGGCGAATCAAATTCAACGCTTCGATTTTGTACAAAGACCAGCCCGCGCGTTTCGTGATTGCGGGCATCGCTTTTTCGGGATGAAGCGCGAAATCTTTTTCCCGTGCCCTTTTCGCTTCGGGATGCAAAGCGTCAAGTTCGGCTTGCCTTTGAAGAATCGCGACCTCCCCCTTTGAAAAAAATTCTTCGGCTTCTTCTTCGCCCAGTTTTTTTTGGATTGTCGCCGCCAAATCATACGCGCTGTCGCTCGCGCCGCTCGCGGTTTTGTCCGCTTCCGAAGAATCGTAATAAAAGCCTGTGGTGCTTTCGCGGTGGCTCACGTTCTCAAGTTCCGCGATGAACGGAGTCGCTTCTTCTTCGCTGATTTTTCCTTCGAGCGCGTCGATGGCTTTGCGGTACGCGCGTGTGACAAGCGCGGTGTAGTAGACGCTTTTCATTCGCCCTTCGATTTTGAGCGCGTCGATTCCGGCGGCTTTCATGTCGGCGAGATGTCCAATCATTTGCAAATCTTTGCTCGACAAAATCGCGGTGAAATCTTCGCCTTCAAAAACTGGAAAAAATTCTCCTTTGCGATTTTCTTCTTCCAAAAAAAGTTCGCCTGATTGCGCGATTTGCTTCGCTACTTCTTTCGATTTCAAATCGAAATTCCAGCGGCAAGTGTGCGAGCAAAATCCGCGCTGTGCGCTTCGGTTTGTGAGATACGCGCTCAAAAGGCAGCGGCCCGAATACGCGATGCACATTGCGCCGTGCACGAACGCTTCAAGTTCCATTTCGGGAACGGCATCTTTTATTTGACGGATTTCGGCAAGCGAAGTTTCGCGCCCGAGAACGATTCGCTTGAAGCCGAGCGACTTGTACATTTTTGCCGCCTCGCGATTTATGCAGCTCGCCTGCGTACTCAAATGCAACGCCGCTTCGGGAAAATGCTTTTGCAAAATCGGCACGATTCCCAAATCTTGCACGATAAAAGAATCAATCGGATAATTTTTAAAATATTCGATGTTTTGCAAAAACGAATCGAGATCGCGATTGTGGAACAAAATGTTGAGCGCACAATAAAGTTTTTTTTGCGGAAATTGTTTTTTCAATTCCGCCACGCGCTTGAATTCTTCGCCGTAAAAATTGTCGGCTTTCACGCGAAGCGAAAATTTTTTCAGCCCGATGTACGCGGCATCCGCGCCGTAGGCGTAAGCGTAATATAATTTTTGAACGTTGCCCGCAGGCGAAAGCAATTCCATTTTGCGCTGAATTAAGGGCATTTCGAAAAACTTGCTTTTGGCAATTTTTTCGAATGTGCCGACGAGTTCTATCGTCGCTATAATAGCGCGACGAAGAACATCGCATTTTCAAAGTTACCTCTAAAAACTGAAGTTTTTAGAGCGTCAATTAAGATTCTCCTTTGATGCCGTATTCCAAAATTGGAGCGCAATTCAAAGTGTCTTCGTCAGGAATTTCGGTTTGAAGGCGCACGAGCCGTCCCACGCGTTCCACCGCCAAATGCGATTCTGCCAAAAATTCGTCCGCCATTTGGAACATGAAAATCATGTCGTCCCAAACGTCGAGCTGGCAAACGCCGCCTGAATCGGAAAGAAGTTTTTGGAATTCTTTCGCATCTTCCAAAAGAATTTCTCGCGAGCCGATTTGAATGAAAACCGGCGGAAAATTTTTCAAGGCTTCAGGCGAAATGAACATCGGCGAAACGAGCGGACTTTCGAGATTTTCGCCGTTCGTGTAAATTTCTGCGCTTCGCCTCAGGCAGTCGCCCGTCAGAATTTCGTCGTGAGATTTTCTGTTTTTGATGATTTTGGATTCCTCGCTGAGATTGAGCCACGGCGAAAACAAAATCACTTGCTTGATGCAATTTCTGTAACGCTCTCGCAACGACAAAATCAAAGCCATCGCAAGGCTCGCGCCCGAGCCGTCGGCGGCGATTATTATTTCGGGCAAAGCCTGCGATTCTCCTGAATTCAGCGAGCACGCGATTTGCTCTTCGGTGAAAACCGAGCGAAAAACATTTTGCAAATCTTCCAAAGCGGCGGGATGCGTGTTTTCCGGGGCCAAGCGAAATTCCGGAACGACAATTCGGCACGAAGTGGCAGCGGCGAGCGACGCGCAAAACGAACGCCACGCATTTTTCGAGCCGCCCACAAAACATCCGCCGTGAACGTAAATCATAATTTTGTTCAGCGAGTAAACTTCCGGCACGAGCGTGTCGCACAAAATCTCTGCGAATTTCTGCTCGTGGCATTCCACGTGGTTCGGCAAAATCGGGCAGTGAAATTTTTCATCGATCGTGCGGCGAAAAATTTCCACTTCCTGTTTCGTGGAAAACGCGAGCGAACGCAATTTTTTTATCGCTGATTTTTTGTCGTCGTTCTTGTTCATCCTAAAACAAGTGTAGCATAAAATTTATTTTTGTGCTACTATATTTTTATGCCGATAAAAATCCAAAGCGATTTGCCTGCGAGAAAAATTCTTGAAGGCGAAAATATTTTTGTAATGACCGAAGAACGCGCCGTGACTCAGGACATTCGTCCGCTGAAAATTGCGATTGTAAATTTGATGCCGATCAAAAGCACGACCGAAACTCAGATTTTACGGCATCTTTCCAACACGCCGATTCAAGTGGACATTTCTTTGATTCGGATGGAAAGTCACAATTCCATTCACACTTTGGAAGATTATTTCGAGCGATTTTACATTCCTTCGAGCGAAATGCTCGCGCGAAAATATGACGGCTTGATTATAACTGGCGCGCCCGTGGAACAAATTCCGTTTGAGCAAGTGGACTATTGGAATGAGCTTTGCGTGATTATGGATTGGGCGAAAAAAAATGTTTTTTCCACGCTTTGCATTTGCTGGGGGGCGCAGGCCGGCTTGTATCATTATTTTGGAATTCCGAAATATGATTTGCCGAAAAAAATGTTCGGCATTTTCAAAAACACGCGTTCCACGAAAAATCCGGATTTGCTTCTTCACGGATTCGACGACGAATTTTTCATTCCGCAATCGCGCCACACTACGATTCATTATGATGACATCATATCGCATCCTGAACTTGTGATTTTGGCGGAAAGCGCGGAAACTGGTCCTGCGATAATCAAGACGAACGACAACAGCGTGATTTTTATGACCGGCCATTTGGAATACGACACGAACACTTTGCGCGATGAATATTGGCGCGACAAAAATAAAAATCTGCCGATTGAAATTCCAAAAAATTATTTTCCCGACGACAATCCGCAGAACGCGCCGCTTTCCACTTGGCGCAGCACGGCTTCGCTTTTTTATCGCAATTGGCTAAATTATTATGTTTATCAGGAAACGCCGTACAATTTTGTGATTTGAATTTGTGTGGAGGGGGGGTGCGATAAAAACTTCCGTCGCGTCGCCGTGCGCCGCTCCTCGACGCGGCGGCATGACGCTAGCGCGTCATTTGTGGCGAACCGCCGCTTTTATCGCAATTGGTTGAATTATTATGTTTATCAAGAAACGCCGTACAATTTTGTGATTTGAATTTATGGGGAGAGGGATTGCGATAAAAACTTCCGTCGCGTCGCTGTGCGCCGCTCCTCGACGCGGCGGCATGACGCTGGGCGCGTTGTGCCGCATTTTTCTTCGACATCGAGCGTTCAAGGAGAATTTTTGATGAAAAGGAATTTTGGGAAAATCATATTTTTTCTTGCGACTTTCATTCTGCTCGATTCTTGCGCGTCGAATAAATTTGATTTCATTGATGCTGGAGGGGGACAGCATAAAACGCGCCTTTACGAAAATGTCGCGCGGCATGATTTTTGCGAAGATGGTTTTGTGGCGCGCGGAAGCCGAATGACTTATACGGGGGAGGGGTATGCGTCGCGGCAAGGAATTGACATTTCGCATCACGACGGAAAAATCGATTGGAAAAAGGTCAAGGCTTGGGGCGCGGATTTTGTGATTTTGCGCGTGGGCTACATGGGCTATCAGTCGGGCAAAATAAAAATTGACGAACGCTTTCATCGAAATGTGAAAGATGCGCTTGCGGCAGGACTCGAAGTGGGCGTGTACATTTTCGCGCAGGCCATCAACGAAGAAGAGGCTTTGGAAGAAGCGCGATTTGTTTTGCAGGAAATCAAAGATTATAAAATTACGCTGCCGGTGGTTTACGATCCTGAAAGCATTCCGTGGGACGACGCGCGAACGGACGGCGTTTCAAAAAAGCAGTTCACGAAAAATGCGCGCGCTTTTTGCGAGGCGGTGCGGGACGCGGGATACAAGCCGATGATTTATATGAATATGATGTGGCAGGCGTTCCAGCTGGATTTGGAAGAATTGAGCGAGTTTGATTTTTGGTATGCCGACTACGAAAAAATTCCGCAAACGCCGTATCGATTTACTTTTTGGCAATATTCTTGCATGGGAATTGTTGACGGAATCAATGTGCCTTCCAAAAAAAATTGCCTCGTGGATATGAACATTTGGCTTTTAAAGGACGAATGAATTTTCATAGAATCGCATTTTTGAAAATTCCAAAAGAGGAAATGCGCGACGAACTTTTGGGAGGAAATCTGAAGATTCGCGGATTTTCACCAGCCGCCGCTCGCGCCGCCGCCACCAAATCCCCCTCCACGTCCGCCGAAGCCGCCGCGTGAAGAGCCGCCGAATCCGCCTGCGCCCGAATGAAAATTTCCTGCGTGATAAGATGTGCCGCTCGGCGACCTGTTCGCACGGCTTACGAAAAAAGGCGCCCATGGAAGCCAGCGACGCAACAAATTGAATTTCGTGGAAAGCATTCCCGTGAACATCATAAAATACAGCATGAAAAAAATTGCCATCGCGATTATCGCGATCGGGTCGGTTTCGGAAGCGTCTTCAATTTCCGCGTCGCTTGAAATTTGCGCATCCGGCGCAATGATTTTTGCGATGGCCTTTGCGCCTTTTATGATTCCTTCCGAATATTTTCCGTTTTGGAAATTCGGCGCGATTACGTTGCGAATTATCATTCCGCATTTCGCGTCAGTCAAATCGCCTTCCACGCCATAGCCCGTTTCGATGCGGATTTTTTTTTCGTCGAACGCAATCAAAAGCAAAACGCCCTTGCTGTCCTCGGCATTTCCCAAGCCCCATTCGCGCGCCACTCGAATCGAATATTCTTCAAGCGACTCGCCTTTGAGCGAAGGAATTGTGAGCACGGCAATTTGCGCCGAAGAATTTTTGTCGAGCGAAAGCAAAAATTGTTCCAATTCCTGCCGCTTCGATTCCGACATTATTTTCGCGTTGTCCACGACGGGACTTGTCAGCCGCGGAATTTCCAGCGCAAAAAAATTTGCGCAAAACAAAATTAAAAAAAAGAAAATCGCATTTAATTTTTTTTGCATAATTTCCTCATTTTTCAAGATTCGTGGAAAT
>CAZZFL010000078.1:0-6269 GCA_964653395.1 uncultured Treponema sp.
AATTTTGCCGCAAGGCTTCGCCTTGCTACCGAGTTTTGTGTGCAAGCCAAATGCTAGGGCACAAAACTCGCGACTACTTTGTTCGAAGTTAAAATCAGCGGCAAAATTCTGACGCTGTTTTTAAAGTTCGCGTTACAATTGCACGCCGCTTTCGATTTTCGCGTTGAAGCGTTCGAGCTTTTTTCCTTCGAGCGGATTCGCTTCGCCTTTGAGAATTTTTCGCAGAGCGCGAATTTCCTCGCCCGTAAAATTCACGGAATCTCGCATGTCGTTTTCAAAAGATGCCGCCGCCATCGGGCAAACAATTTTCACGATTTCAAAAATCGTGTTCGCGAATTCCCGAATTTCAAATTGCGCGTGTCCGTCCATTCGCAGTTTCAAAAACTTGAACAAATTGTTCAAATCCATTTGCCAATAAAATTCCGTGTAAAGCGAAAGCGGAAGATTTATCCTCGCAATTTCTCGAGCAAGTCCAGTTTCCAAAAGTTCGGAATATGATTCATAAGCGGACTTTTGTCCGGCTTCAAGTTCGGCGCGAATTTTTTCCGCCTTTTCCTGCTCGAACGGCTCGTCCGCACGGCCTTGTTTGTTGTTCGCGCTTTGGCCTTCGATGTCCTGCAATTCGGGAACATAAAATTCTTCTTTCATAATCGAATAGCGGCCGGAAACTTCGTTCATTCTTCCCATTCTGTGACGCACCCATTGACGCGCCACGAAAATTGGCATTTTCAAATGGAACGTAAAAATCACTTGCTCGAACGGCGAAGTGTGCTGATGCCGCAAAAGATAGTCGATGAGCGCGGCGTCCTGCGAAACGGTCTTCGTGCCTTCGCCATAAGAAACGCGCGCCGCCTGAACGATTCGCTGGTCGCTTCCCAAATAATCCACAAGGCGGACAAATCCTTTGTCCAAAACTTTGTATTCCTTGTCCAAAATTTCTTCCGCCGCGGGAACAATCGTATGCGCCATAATTTTCTCCTTTAAAATAAAAGCGAATCAAAAATTCCGATTTTATGATTTGCCTTTTGTTGTGCGTTCGCAATAAAATGAAAACGTGCCGTCGCTATCAAAATTTGCGGCGATTTTCAAATCCGCAAGCACAAACAAAAAATCGCCTAAATATTGCGCTTGCCACTTTACAATTATAGCGAATTCGCCGATAATAGTAAAGTTATGTCTGTAATTATTGCAGTTTTTGTTTGTCTTGCCGTCATAGCAATTTTGTTGGTTGTTGGCGGAAAAAAATCGGGCGGAGCAAAAAAAGGGCGTGGCGGAAACGGCTCTCGTTCTAAAAACCGCGCACAAATTATTCGCGACGCAACGAAAAAACTTTCACATGATCCTCACAACATTCCGGCGCTTCTCGCGCTTGGCGAGCTTTACTACAATGAACATTTGTGGGACAAAGCCGTTACCATTTATAATGATTTGGCGAATTTGGCTGCCGGACATCACGAGATAGATCCCGCCATGGTTTATCTTCGCCACGGAATTTGTTGTCTCAAACTCAAACGGTCGCAGGACGCGCTCAAAAGCCTTGTCGTGGCATACAAGTTGGATTCTTCAAAATATGAAGTGAACTATTATTTGGGCAAGGCTTGCTATGACAACAACGATTTTGAAAAGGCGATTCCGTGCTTCAAAAAAGCTTATGCCGTAAATCCTGAGGCTTCGGGCATAGTTGGCTGGCTCGGACTCTCGCTCTACAAAGGCAAAAAGTACAGAGAGTCGTTGCCGATTTTGCGCAAAGCCCTAGACGAAGATCCGCAGAACAAGGAAATGCTTTTTTGCATGGCAGATGCGATGCAGGAAGGCGGCATGGGAAACAAGGCTCTAAAAATTTTTATGCATTTGCGTCCCGATCCAGTTTTTGGTCCAAAGGCAAGTTTGTCGGCGGGCAACATTCATGTGCGAATGGGGCAGAATGAAGAAGCCGTTCAAGATTATGAAATCGGACTCAAACTGGGAGAAATTCCGCAGGACACTTTGTTGGAATTGAATTACCGTTTGGCGAAATGTTATTTTTCGATGAACAAAATCGCGCAAGGTTTGGGATGCCTTTCGAAAATCAATAGCATCACGCCCAGTTACAAGGACGTGAATTCGCTTTTGTCGCGCTACAAAGAATTGAATCAGAATTCAAATTTGCAAACTTATTTGAACAGCGGAACAAGCGAATTTGCCGCGCTTTGCCGAAACATCGTGAACAGCTACTATCCGCATTCATTCGTAAAAATCACCGATGTTGAGGTGCAGCAAGATACGGTGGAAATCCTCTGCGAAATCGAAACCGCAAAATGGGAAGACACAGAATTGTTCCGATTTTATAAAAGCGCGAGCACTTTGGGCGAATTGACCATTCGCAATTTCCATTCAAAAGTTCGCGACAGAAAAGTGGACAGAGGATTCTGTATAACGCCCGGCTTGTTTAGCGAAGAAGCGCACAAATATGTAGAAGGTCGTCCTGTGGATTTAGTGGAAAAAGAGCAATTGATGCGCTTGCTCAAAAAAGTCACGCTAAAATAATTCAAAGGCGATTTTCATTTTTCAATTATGACCAAATTTCGCTCGCGTTCTTCCTCGCTCAAGTCTGTCAAAAAAGGCACGTTAAGAGTAATTACATTGTAATTACTGCAATTCGCGAGGCGCATTTCTTCGGCGATATTTTTGCGTTTGGCTTTGTACGCCGCGAGCGCGCCGCCTTTTTTCAAAACCGCAAGCAGACTTGCGAGCATTTTTTTTTCCAGCGGACGGAACGCGCGAAACGTCGCGATTTCAAAACTTTCGCTCGGAATTTTTTCCAATTCGGAATTTTCTATGCGGACATTTTCCAAGCCGAGAAGCGCGCGGACATTTTCCAAAAACGCGCATCGCTTTGCCATTCGTTCCACCAAGACAAAATTGAATTGCGGAAACGCCGCCGCAAGCGGAATGCCGGGAAGTCCGCCGCCCGAGCCGATGTCCGCAATCGTGATTTTTTCGGATTCATCTTTTTTTGTTTCTGCGGAAATTTTTTGCGCGACGCGAAAAATTTCTTGCGCGGCGGAAAGACTGTCCAAAATGTGGCGCACGAAAATTTCATCGCGGTCGGAAGCGTTCACCAAATTGTACGCGCCATTGAAAAGTAAAATTTCGTCCGCGTAATTTTTCATCAGCGGCGCGATTCGTTCGATTTGATTTTCGGAGAAATTTAATTTTGCAAGTCCTTCTTCCAAAAAATTCATCTTGCGCTCGCTGGACTTCCGATGTCCAAAAGCAAATCGCATTTTTCGTCGGCTTCATCATAATGCAGCATGACCAAATTGCCAGTGCGAGTCGCCGTGAAATTTTGCGCGGAACAAAATTGGCTCAAAGGCGTTTGCGCTTGCTTGCTTTGCGAAAGCGTCGGCGTTACAAAATATTCCAGTTTGGAATTTGACGTTCCGCTCGCGGCAAAAAGCAAATAAAAAGTTTCGGAAATTGTTTCATTTTTGAAAAAAGTTTTCACGTCGCCCGTAAGCAAAAAACTTCCATCGTTTTCTTGTTCGCTGAAAAAAACTTGAGTGCATTCAATATTTTTTGAATTGATGGAAAAGCGCAAAATTTTCGGCGGAGCGGACGAAGGCTTTGCGCCGATAGGCGCGGCGGAAATCAAATCTTTTTGCGCGGCTTTTATTTGTTCGAGTTCGGAAAGAATTTGCGCCAAAACTTTTTGACCTTTCACGGCGTTCAAATTTGACGCGCCCAAATTCAAAGGATTGTTCGAAAGCGCGGAGAACGAAGAAATGTTTCCGAGCGCGCCGCGCTTGGCAAGTTGCGACAAATCCCACGCGCTCAAATCAGAAAAAATGTTGGAAGAAACGCCGCCCAAAAATTGCTCGAGATTCACCGCGGTTTCAACTTTTTCATTTTCGGCGCGTTCGTCTTTTTTTTCCTCGGTTTTTTTGTTTTGCAAATATTGACTTCCGGAAATGTAAAGATTGCTTCCAGCCACCGGCGCGGAAATCGAAGGCATTTGCGGCATCTGCAATTGCGTCATCGGAGCCATCGGCGCGACTGGAGCCGTGGGCGCAGTTTGGCAAAATGCGCTCGCCAAAAAAAACGCGCACGAAAAAAATGCAAATTCGTATTTACATATTTTCAAGACTTTCCTCCACAAATTTTAATCGTTGTTGCAATTGCGCTATTGTTTTAGTAAGGCGACGCGCTTCTTTTTCCAATTTCGTTTTTGCGTCATCGGCATTTTGCGCGCGAGATTTTTGCTTCATCAATTCGCTGACAGTTACCGGACTTTTTCCGCCCAAAAGTTGCTGTTCCGCCGTCGCGCGGTCGTCGGTCTTTCGGATCGCGCTCACCATTTTCATATTGTCAAATCCAATCGCCGGATTCATCGGATTTTCCGAACCCATCACCGAGCCGACTCGTTTCAAATCACGCGCGGCATTTCTCGGCAAGCAAAGAATTCTGTCGATGTAATCTTCATAGCGAATGTTCGCCTGCTCGCAAAGCGCGTGCGCGCGAATCAAAAGCCTTCCGAATTCCGACATCAACTTTCCGTTTTGTTCCAAATATTCCGTGCGAATTTTTTTCGTCAAATCTTCGAGTTCGGGCGAAGACGAAATGTCGATTTTGTAAAATCCTTTTTCTTCCGCAATCGAAAGAAATTCCTGAAAGCGCGCCCAAAAAGCTTGCGTGTGAACTTTCGCATTGTACAAATATTCCGAGCCGTAAAGCGCGAGCTGCTCTTCCGCAATTATGTGATGCGTGTATTCGTGCACCGCCGTGTAAACCAGCTGTTCGTCCGTCTTGAAATTTTTGTTGTGAAGAATTATTTCGTGAGTGTCGGGCTTGTACAGGCCGTTCACGCGCTTGGATTCCTTTCCGCTTTGCACCACCGAAAAATCCAAATTCGATTCGTGGATTTGAAGAAGCATTGATTTGATTTTTTCGTTTTCCATTAAAATTATCCTAGCACAAAATGCGAAAAAATGCTAGCATATTTTTTATGGAAAAAATTAAATCCATAATTGTTTGGGGAGATTCGATTTTAAAAGGCGTAATTTCAAACGGCGATTCAAAAGATTTTGAAATCACGGCGAACGATTCGCTTTCGCTTTTCGGAAAAAAATTTGAAATTCAAATTTTGAACAAAAGCATTTACGGCGCGACAATTCAAAAATTACAGCGCACTCAGCAAAAAAATCTTCGCGCGGGAATGAATGCGGAATTCGGAATCATTGAATCTGGCAGCAACGACTGCGATTATGAATGGAGCGAAGTTTGCAAAAGTCCAGACGCGCCGCACGACGCAAAATGTCCGATTTCGGAATTCTGCCAAATTTTGGAAGAAATGATTTTGGCAGCGCGGCAAAACAAAATCACGCCGCTCGTGATTACGCCGCCGCCGCTCGTGACAAAATGGTGGTTCAAAAATATTTGCATGGGACTTGACGAAAAAATAATTTTGAATTTTCTTGGCGGCGAAATTGAAAATCTTTTTCGCAATCAAGAATCGCATTCCGACGCGATGAAAAATGTCGCGCGAAAATTGAACGCGCAAATAATTGACGTTCGCGCGGAATTTTTGGCGCAAGGCGATTTTGAAAAATTTATGTGTCTCGACGGAATTCATCCGAATGAAAAGGGACATGAATTCATGGCGCGAATTTTCGAGCGAGAATTTCCGCGTTTGAAAAAAGAATTTTAAAAATGAAATTTGATTTTTTGGAAAGCAATTCGATTCAAAAAATAAAAAATTGCGCCGAGCAAAACGCCGTTCCGATTGTGCGCGACGAAGGGCTGGAATTCATTTTGGACTTCATCGAAAAAAACGGCGCGAAACGCATTTTGGAAATCGGCACGGGCATCGGATATTCTGCAATAATGTTCGCGAAATGCGCCGCCGACATTTCCGTTTTTACGATTGAGTCGGATGCCGAACGTTACGAACAAGCAAAAAAAAATATTGCGAGTGAAAATCTTTCGCAGCGCATAACTTGTTTTTTTGGCGACGCGATGGAATTTGATTTTGCTGAAAAATTCGATTTGATTTTCATCGACGGACCGAAAGCGCAGTACATAAAATTTTTTGAAAAGTTCAAAAACAATTTGGCGCAAGGCGGCGCGATTTTGAGCGACAATCTTTTTTTCCACGGAATGGTTCAAGACTTGAGTTTGACGCACAATTATTCTACGAAAAAACTCGTCAAAAAAATTCGCAAGTACATCGAGTTTTTAAAATCGAACGAAGAATTTGAAACAGAATTTTTTGAACAAGGCGACGGAATAAG
>CAZZFL010000079.1:0-6268 GCA_964653395.1 uncultured Treponema sp.
CTTCTTTTCGGAGACTTTTTCGGTTGCGGCTTTCTTGACCACCTTTTTCTCCGTCACGGCTTTTGTAGCGGCCTTCTTTTTTTCTACAGCCTTTTTCGTCGCGCTGGCAGAAGCTTTCGCAGAAGTCGCCTTTTTTTCGGCGGACTTTGCAGACGTTTTTGGCGCGACTTTTTTCGCCGCCGCAGATTTTTCGGGCGCGGCTTTCGTGGCAGTCTTTTTCGTAGCGGCAGCTTTTTTTACCGATGATGCCGCTTTCAAAGAAGGCGCTTTTTTCTCTGCGGCGGGCTTTTTCGCTTCGCTTTTTTTCGCCGAAGCTGCTGATTTTGTGCTCGCCTTTTTTTCTGCCGCGGAAGTCGTCTTTGCCGAAGATTTTGTCGCGACTTTTTTCGCGGGCGACGCTTTCTTCGTTGTGCTCGAAGATGCTTTTTCGGCGGCTTTCTTCGTTGCCGCAGATTTTTCAGACGTGGCTTTCTTCGCACTTGCTTTGACGACGGCTTCCTTTTTTGGCGCGGCTTTCGCGGCAGCCTTTTTCGTGGCGTCGGATTTTTTCACCGAAGATGCCGCTTTGGAAGAAGACGCTTTTTTCACCGCGGCTTTCTTTTCCGCAGCGGGCTTTTTCGCTTCGCTCTTTTTCGCCGAGGCAGCCGATTTCTCGCCGGTCTTTTTTTCTGCCGCAGAAGCAACTTTTGCCGAAGATTTCGTCGCGGCTTTTTTCGCGATCGCCTTTTTCTTTTCCGTGAATGTTTCGATGAAATTCAGGCATTTGTATTCGGCTTTTTCCTGCGCGGCAAAAAGCGTTTTGTACAAAGAAAGAATTTCTTTTTCATCATTCGCGCCTTCGACAAATTCGTTTTGCGCCGCCAAGAAAAGCGTTCGCGCCAATTCTTCCTTGTTGAACCAAACGACATTGTCGAATTCGTTCGCGCGGCTGAGCGCGCCCGCGTAGTCGGAGTCGCATGCAAAATTCGCGACGGCAAGCGCGGCCACCTTTTGAGTTTTCACGCCGAGTTTTGGCAGGGCAAGCCTTGTGAGCGCGAACGCCCTGTACAAAATGTCGCGCGCTCCGGCCATTTCCAATCCCGCGCTTTGCATGTATTCGAAGAATTTTCTGTCGAGCGACCATCGTGCCGAGAAAGATTTTTCCGTCAGGCCGAACGCGACGGCGCATGCCACGAGAATTTCGTTTTCAGTCAAGCCGAGCGTTTTTCCGACGAGAATGAATTCAGCCTTGTCCTTCGCCTTGTCCAAAGTTTTCGCATGGCGAGTCGAAGCGGATTTTTTCGCGGAAACGATTTTTACGATTTCCTTGAATGATTTTTCAAATCCGGCGAATTGCTTTTCGGCGGTTTTCTTCGCGATTTTCATTCCGAAAACTTTCGCGTCCTCTTCGGCAAACTTCGCGGCGACTTCGTAAAATTCGATTCCGGATTTTTTCACTCCGTCAAGGAATTTTTTCGTGGCGGCCGCGCCCGGCTTTGCAAGAACTGCGTTCGCGTTGGCAAAGAAATTTCCGCCCGCGAATTTTTCGAGCGCGACGTAAAGTTTGTGATAGCGATATTCTTCCCATTCCACTTCAAGATTGTAGCAACCGCGTCCGTTCAGCACGGAGCAAAGCGTGCTCCATTTTTTGTCGAGCGTGTCGCTCACTTGATGGATGTCAAGCATGATTTGGCATTCAAATCCGTTCAGCGAAATGAACATTCCGCTTTGGCAAATGTCCGCGCATTTTCTCACGAACCAAAGTCCCGAACGGTGCTCGCGGAAAACGAGGAATTTGTCGTCCTCGGCGGTGAGGCCCAAGCCTTCGGAAATCGAGCGGGATTTCATCGCTATGCCTTTGCCGGTTTTCACGGCGTATTCGCACGACTGCTTTATCCAGCCGGAGACACGTTCGTACTTGTTGTTGTAGAAGACGACAGCGTATTCGTTGCCCGAGCGGTTCGAATAGGCGAAGACGTTTTCGTTCACGCTGCCATTGTCCCAAACGTCGTAGAACAAAAAGTCTTCCACTTGCGAGAACAGATAGCGTTTGTGCATGAGCGGGAAAATGTCGTGGCGATGGCGATTCATCAAATCTTCGTCGGGCGTTTCGTCGCGGTATGCGCGGGTGTATTCCATTCCGTATTTTTCTTCGAAGCCTTCGAGCTGCCCGTGTCCGAACATCGGCAGACCCGGCATAGTCACCATCAAAGTGCACACGCCAAAATATTTGTCGCCCTTGCCGAATTGCGCCACGGCGGTTTCCTCGTCGGGATTGTTCATGAAATTCACGTATCGCTTGAGAATTTCAGGATCGAATTTTATCGTGTTTTTTACGGTGTCGCGGTACTTTTGGTTTTCTTCTTTTTTGAGCATGTTCATAAATGCCGAATTGTACACGCGATGCATTCCGAGCGTTCGCACGAAATATCCTTCCATCATCCAAAACGCCTCGGCGAGCAAAAGCGTGTCGGGCACTTCCTCTGCCACGCGGTCAACCACTTCGCGCCAAAATTCATTCGGAATCGCCGCTTCAAAATCCGCGGAAGAAATGGCGGATTCGCTTCGCGTGGCGATGTCGCCTCCATGTCCCGGCTCCGGATACCAAAGCCTGCGGATGTGCTTTTTCGCGAGAACCATCGCCGCGTCAAAACGGATGATTGGAAAATTCCGCGCGACATGCAAGATTTCCTGCATTACGGCTTCGCGCGCCTCAGGATTGAGAAAGTCGATTTGCGCAGTGTCGTTCCACGGCATTCCAGTGCCGTCGTTTCCGTGATAAATGTAGCGCGTGTCGCCAGTGGCGTTGTCAACGCGCTTGAAAACCACGGCGCAATCCGATTTGGAATAGTAGTGATCTTCGAGGTACACTCCGACGCGCCCGTCGTAAGAAAGATTTTCGCCGTTGTAAGAATATTGCGGAAAAGGATTGTCGCGCCGCTGGACAAAAAGGTCGGGGCGTTCCACAATCCAGCGCGAATCCATCGCGGTGTGGTTCGGCACCATGTCGCTCGCAAGCCGAATGCCGCGCATCCAAAGCCTGCGCCGCAAATTGTCCACTGCGTCCCAGCCGCCCAAATTTCCGGCGATCGTGTAGTCCATCAAACTGTACGCGCTGGACGCGGCTTCAGGATTTCCGCAAATTTGCTTGATTCTTTTCGAGGCGTTCGAGCGTTCCCAAAGTCCGATGAGCCAAAGTCCAGTAAATCCCGCGTCGCGCAAAGCGTCCAGTTCCGCGTCCGGAATTTGGTCGAGCCGCGTAATCGAATATCCGTATTTTTTCGTGAGCTGGTCGAGCCAAACCAAAATCGTCTTCGCCATTAGCACGACTTTCGGCATCCAGTCGCGGTCGGGCGAAAAACGCTCGTATTCGTTCATCAAATTGTCGTAATTGTACGGCTCCATGTTCACTTCGCCGCCGGTGGTCGGATGCCACGCCGCCTTTTCCTCTTCGGTCAAAGTGTCCAAGCTCGCCAAAAGTCGCTTCTTCAGCCATTCGCCGATCAATGCCATCCAATGCTTCAAAATATATTGAAGCTGCCCGCGCAAACTTTTCGGACTGTAATTCATCGGCTCGCGAAGGAACGTGATGAAATCATTGTTGAAAGGTCCGAACGTTTTTTGCGTCTTGAAAAATTTTTCGGTTTCTTCCCACGCTTCCATATAAAGCGGATTTTTCCGCAAATGCAAGTCGTTGAACAAAATCGTAAACGGCTTGAACGCGGGATTTTCGTTCGCCAGATGAAGCATCATCAATTCTTCGAAAGTGGACTCGCGATTCGTGCGCTCGAATCCCGTTCCCGAATCGATTGCGGAAAGCGAAAGATATTCTTCCACGCTGACTTCGCCGCGATAGACGGCAGTGGGCGGAAATTCCTCGCAAAAATTTTTAAGCATTTCGTCGATTTTTTCGCGTCCGAATTTTTCGTCCAAAGCGGAAAGCGCGCCTTCGAAAGACGACTTTATTCCGTCGCGCCGATAAAGCATCGAAACGTAATGCAGGATTTCGTCGATCAAGCCCATCGCGTTTATCTGTCCCGCCGAAACTCGCTTTTCGCTCATTCCAAGCGAGTCAAAATATTTGTTGAGCTTTTCGGTGAAAATGCGGACATTCTGCAAACTTGCGATGATCACGTTTCCGCTCGAACTGTAAAGCGATTCGGAAAAATTGCATTTGTCGCGAACGGCTTTCGAAATGTGAAATTCATTGTATGAAATTGGCATTATTTTTTTACACTCCTGAAATTTTATTTTAGCACGCTTCGTGCCTTTTTGCAATTGATTTTATTTGCGAAAGCAAATCCTTGTCCTTTGCCAAATCTTCCACGTCGCACGGCATTCGGTACGTCCAGTTGAATTCGCTCACTTCGCCCGGAATGTTGATTCGCTCGTCCTTCGGATTTTCAAGCCAATAATTTTTTTGCAAATACAAAAAGTCCTGAAGCGGATGGATGCACCAGACGCTCTTTGCGGAAGCGGCCGCCTCCAAAATCGCAAGCGCGACTTTCGGCGAAAATTCAGCGAAATCGTTTTCACGGATTTCGTTTTCGGCGAAAACATTTTCGTTCGCGCGGAAGAACGCCGCCGCGCTTTCCTTTTCCGAAGACCACCATTCGCGGATCGTGCTCGAATCGTGGACGCTCGTGGTCGCCACGCTCAGCGCGGGATATTGCGAGAACGGCACGAACGGCGAGCCGCCCTTGCTCCATTCGCGCGCCCAGCGCACGACGCTCAAGCGCAGGATTTCCTTTTCGCCCATGACTTCTTCCACGCATTTCAATGAAACGCCCAAATCTTCGCCGCACGGAATCATTTTCACGGCGGAAGTCAGCGCGCCCAAAATTTCTTCGGACTGCTTTTTCCATTTTTTTTCTTGGGACGCGTTTTTGCCTTCCACGAGAAAATCGAACTTTCTTTTTTCGTCGTCGTTCAGAGTCTGCCACGGCGCGGAATTTTTGTAAGTCCACGCGGCGGCGAATTTGTCCTTTTTGATTTTGACGAGCGCGCGGCTCCGCCATTTTTCCGCCAATTTCTGCTTGATGTTTTGTTCGGCCTCGGCGGAAACAAGTCCTTCAAAATTTGCCTCGAAAATGTCCTTGTCGCCTTTGAGCGATTCTTTGAAAATCCACAATTCTTCGTTCGGAAATTTTGTCGCGATTTTTTCAAGGATTTTCGTGGAGACTTCGTGATTCCATGTAAAATAATCAATGTCGCCCGTGGGAATGTGCGGCTCGCAAAGCCAGCAGATTCGGCCTTCGTCAAATCCCGCCGCCGAAAGCTCGTCGCGGCTTATCGTCTCGCAAGGCTCGCTGTGCCCGATAAGCGCGGTGCATTCTCGCGCGGGAATCGCCCAAATCCTGAAAAATCCCAAAATGTGGTCGAGCCGGTACGCATCGTAATATTGTGACGCGCTTTTGAGCCTTTCCTTCCACCAAGAAAAATCCGCGGCGCGCAAAGCCTTCCAATTGTAAGTGGGAAATCCCCAGTTTTGTCCCGTGGGATTTTCGCCGTCGGCAGGCGAGCCTGCGCGAAGCGAATGCTCGAAGAATTCCGGCAGCGCCCACGCGTCGCAAGAATCTTCGTTCATCAAAATCGGCATGTCGCCTTTGAGAATGATTCCGCATTTTCGGACTTCTTCCGCCGCTTCGGAAAATTGCTCGTGGGCGCGAAGCTGCATCCATGCGTAAAAAAGATGGTCCTTTTTTTGCGCCTTCGAATTCCAGCGTTTGGAAATTTCTTCCGCGCCCGGCAATTGGTCTTCCGCCTTCCACGATTTCCACGTGGACTGCATGTATTTCCATTTTAAATTTTTGTAGACGCAATAAGATTTTATCCACGGATTTTTTTTCATCCACGCGGAAAGCTCGTCCGTGGCAGAGGCGTTCTTCGCGATTTCGCTCGTCTCGTAAATTTTCATCAAAAGCGAAATTTTCTTTTCCAGAATTCCTTGATAATTGTAGCGGCTCGTCTTCGGATGCGATTTCAAGAACGAATCGTATTCCGCCTTGAAATTTTTGTCGCCCTTGTAAATCGAAGAAAATTCGGGAAGCGCGGAAATGCAAATGTAAATCGGATGAAGCGCGAACGCCGAAAGCCCGGAATAAGGCGAAGATTGCGTGCCCGTGTCGTTCACCGGAAGAAGCTGGATTATTTCGAGTCCCGCGCTTTTGCAAACTTTCGCAAATTTTTTGAGCGCGGGAAACTCGCCGATGGCAGGACATTCTTTCGTGCAGAGCGCGCCAAGCGGAACTGCCACGCCCGTGGAATTTTTTAAAAGCGGTTTGTTCAT
>CAZZFL010000080.1:0-6265 GCA_964653395.1 uncultured Treponema sp.
GATGAACGAATGGCTCAAAAAACTTGGCGACTCCGCGAAGGCGGCGTGGGCCAAGTGGTCTAAAATTCAGAAATGCATAGTCGTCGGTCTCGTGATAGTCGTGATAGTCGCGATTGTGGTAATGTTCCGCGTTTCTTCACGACCTTCGACGGTTCGGCTTTTTAACGCGCCTGTTACTGGCGACTCTCAATCTCAAATTCTTATGCGGCTCGATCAGGAAGGCGTGCGTGCCGACGTGAACGATGCGGGCTACATTTCCGTTCCCGACGAGGCTACGGCGATTCGGATGCGCGCCATCCTATTTGAGGAAGGGCTTGTTCCCACGAACATTGATCCTTTCGCAGGCGTTTTCGAGCGCGGCTGGTCCACTACGGATGCGGATCAGAACGAGAAAATCAAATTGGCGACGGAGCGAAAGCTAAAACAGCACATCGAGTCAATCCCGGATGTCGCGAGCGCGCAAGTCATGCTTGTTCTTCCTGAAACCCGGCTTTTCCGTGCGGATCAAAATCCAGTTACGGCGAGCGTGATTTTGACTGTGCGGCGTGGAAGCGACCTTTTTTCCAACCGAAGGAGAATTCGCGGAATTCAGGAACTTGTGCTTTCGGCTGTGGAAGGTCTCACCGAGGAAAATTGCGTCATCTCCGATTCCGAGGGAAACATTCTCAATGACTTTGACGGACAGACGGATTTTGACAGGCTGGATTTGGTGAAAAAGCAGGAAAAACTCATCCGCGACAGCGAGGCGTACTATCGCGCACAAATCATCAAGCCGCTTCAAAGTTATTTTACGGATGACCGCGTTCGAGATTTGAACATAAAAATAGACATGGACTTTTCCGAGGAGACGCGCGATTCTGTCGTTTATCATCCGATCGAGATTCGTCCCGACAATCCCGATACGCCTTACGATGATTCGGAATACCGCGACTATCTTCCGCGTTCGAGCCAAACTGTGACGCGCGAATGGCAGGGAACGGGATTCAATCCGCAAGGGCCTGCCGGTACGGAAGGGCAGAATCCGCCGGTTTATTCCGATATGTCAAATGTCATCGCCCGCCAAACCGAAACTGGCGTCACTCAAAACAACGAGCTAAATCAAGACACGATTCATCGCGTGGAAAGCCCGCGCTTCGGGCGCGTCACTGTTTCGGTGAACGTTGACGGGCGGTGGGAAACTGAAAGGGACGGCGACGGAAATCCTATTTTTGTGAACGAAAAAAATTATGATGATATAATCGAAAGGATGAGACAGCGTTTCCCCGACTGGGACACGAACGAAATCACTCGCTCGAATGTGCGTCTGAGAATGGGAAGCGTCCTTCGAATTTATCAGCCGGTTCAACACAATACGCTTGAAGACATCGCCGAACTTATTAAGGGCGCGATTGGCTACGACCGCGCCAAAGGTTATATGGTTGTTGTCCGCAACATCGCGTTTGACCGCATCGCTGATTTCGAAAGCGAAGACAGCGCCATTCTGAAAGCGCGGCAGACACGTTTGACGATAATTTTGGTGCTGGTTGGACTTGCGATAATTCTCACGGTGTTCATCTTGTACCGCGTCATCAGCCGCGAAATGGAACGCCGCCGCCGTTTGCGCGAAGAGGAATTGCTCCGAAAGCAGCAGGCCGCGCGCGACCAGGCTTTGTGGGAGGCGAAAGAAGAGGGCGTGGAAGTTACGATGTCCGTGGAAGAACGCCGCCGCGCGGAACTTCAGGAAAACGCCATCGCCATGGCAAAAGAGCATCCCGAAGATGTCGCCATGCTCATTCGCACTTGGCTTATGGAAGAGTAGCGCGAATGCGTTTTGCGCATTTGCATCGAATAGCTGATTTTGAGGAATATTGATATTTATGAGCAATTTGGATTTTCAAAAAACTTCGCAGAGGAACATTCCCGGAAAGAAAAAGGCCGCCATACTTTTTGGCGAGCTTGACCCTGCCGCCGCCGAAGGTGTGATGGATTATCTCAACGCCGACGAAAAGAAAAAGCTTTTGAAGGCGATGCGTAAACTCGGCACGAAATACAATCCGAACAATCCTGCCGAAGTTCAGGACGAAATTTTCGTTCTTGAGACTTTAGAAAGATTCGGAAAAGTCCGAAATATATATAAGGACGTCGCTTCGGAAAGAAAGGCTTTTGAAAAGGTTTCGGCAACGCCCGCCGCGAAAGTTAGGCGCGCGCTCAACGACTATCCGGACAGAGTCGCTTCCGTTTTAAGCGCATGGCTCAAAAAAGAAGAATAGTTTAGAGGGGAATTCGAATGGCAGAAGAAGCGGCTGCGGCAAAGCCCGCTACAAAACCTCCGCTCAAGCCGGCCAACGCAGGCGGCGGCAAAAAAGGTTCCAAGGATTTTAAAAGTCTCACTGGTCGGCAAAAAGCCGCCATTTTTCTTGTTTCCGTGGGAAGCGACGTTTCTTCCGAAGTGATGAAGCATTTGCGCGAAGACGAAGTGGAAACTTTGACTTTCGAAATCGCGCGCCTTGAGACGATTGACGCGGAAATAAAAGACCAAGTTTTGGAAGAATTCCAAGACTTGATGAACGCGCAGAATTTCATCACCACGGGCGGCATCGACTACGCGCGCGAATTGCTCGAAAAATCTTTGGGAAGCCAAAAGGCCATCGACATAATCAATCGCCTTACTTCGAGCCTGCAAGTTCGTCCGTTCGACTTCATCCGCCGCACTGACCCTGCGCATTTGCTCAACTTCATTCAGCAGGAATATCCGCAGACGATCGCGCTCATTTTGGCATATTTGGAGCCGGCGAAGGCGGCGATTATTTTGCAGAATTTGCCCGAGGAAATGCAGCCCGAAGTTTCAAAGCGACTTGCTACGATGGACCGCACTTCGCCCGACGTTTTGCGCGAAGTGGAGCGCGTTTTGGAAAAGAAACTTTCCACGCTTTCTTCCGAAGACTACACGGCGGCGGGCGGCGTAGAATCAATCGTCGAAATCTTGAACCTCGTCGATCGTTCTTCCGAAAAGGCCATCATCGAGGCTTTGGAAGAGGAAGATCCGGATTTGGCGGAAGAAATCAAAAAGCGAATGTTCGTTTTCGAAGACATCGTTATGCTCGACGACCGTTCAATTCAGCGCGTGCTTCGCGAAGTGGACACGCAGGAATTGGCAAAGGCCCTCAAGAGCGTGGACGCGGAAGTTCAGGACAAGATTTTCCACAATATGTCCAAGCGCGCCGCGAGCATGCTCAAGGAAGACATGGAATTTATGGGACCTGTCCGACTCAAGGACGTGGAAGAATCGCAGCAGAAAGTCGTTTCCACGATCCGCCGTTTGGAAGAAAAGGGCGACATCGTTATCGCGCGTTCTGGCGAAGACGAACTTGTAAGTTAAAAATTGGTTTTGCCGATTTTTGACTTGCACTTGACGATGAAAATGAATATTTAATTTTGAAAAACAATAGGAAATAAAATGGCGAAGACTGTGTTCCGTCCGCTTGAATTCAAGGACGACAAAAAAGATGTGGTTTCTCTGAAACTTATACGCGACTACGCGCCGGTCGAGGAAGTGGCGGAAGAAGAGGAAGTCGCCGAATACACAGGGCCTACCGCCGATGATTTGCGCAACGAAGCCGAAGAGTTCAAAAAGAACTGGGAAGAGGAAAAGCAGAAAATGCTTGACCAAGCGCAGGCGGCTGCGGACGAAATCGTGAAGAAGGCCGAAGATTCGGCTTTCGCGGAAGTCAAGCGGCAGACCGACCAGGCGCAAATCATAAGAACTCAGGCGGAACAAGAAGCGCAGAAAATACAAAACGAGGCGCAGGAAAAGGCGCGACAAATCTTGCAAGACGCGGAAGGCGAGGCTCAAAAACTTTTCGAAGATTCAAAAAAGAAAGGCTTTGAAGAAGGCCGCGAATCCGGCTACGCCGAAGGTTCTGCCGAAGCCTCCCGCCTTGTCGAGCGCATGCACAAAGTGATAGAAGCCGTGATGCAGCGTCGCCAGGAAATTTTGGATGAGACGGAGCATCAAATCGTGGAACTCGTGATTTTGAGCGTCCGAAAAGTCATCAAAGTGATTTCCGAAAATCAAAAGAGCGTGATTTTGAGCAACGTGCTTTCCGCGCTCAAAAAAGTCAAGGGGCGCGGCGACATTACGATTCGCGTGAATTTGGAAGACGTGAAACTCACCACCGAACATACGAAAGATTTCATTCAGCATGTGGAAGGCGTGAAGGGAATCACCGTGATGGAAGATTCATCCGTGGAGCGCGGAGGATGCATCGTGGAGACCGACTTCGGCGCGATTGACGCGCGGATTTCTTCTCAACTTGCGGAATTGGAAGAAAAGATTTTGGAAATTTCCCCGATAAAGTCGATGCCGAAATCTGACGTGGTTGAACAGTGATGGCGAGCGACGACAATAAATTCAGCCTTGAAAAATATCTCGAAAAAGTAAAGTCCACCGAAACGATTTTGTATGTGGGAAAAGTGAAGAGCGTGAACGGCCTTGAAATTTTGAGCGAAGGTCCGCGTTCCGTCATCGGAGAAATCTGCACGATTCGAATCGCAAGCCTGAAAAAGGAAATCCTCGCAGAAGTCGTCGGGCTTGAAGGAACTACGGTGCGGCTTACGGCGTTCGGCGACACGCGCGGAATCGAAGTGGGAACGGAAGTCGTGGCTTCGGGGCGGACATTACAAGTGGGCGTGGGCGAAAAACTTTTGGGGCGTGTGATTGACGCGACCGGAAAAGCCGCCGACGGAAAGGCCGAGCCTGCCTGCGAAATTTATTATCCTGCTTTAGCGAACGCGCCCGACCCGATGAAACGAAAGCCGATAACGCGCCGCATTACTACCGGAGTCCGCTCGATTGATTCGATGCTGACGGTGGGGGCGGGGCAGAGGCTCGGAATCTTTGCCGGCTCTGGCGTCGGAAAATCCACATTGATAAGCATGATGGCGCGGAACACGAACGCCGATGTCAACGTGATTGCCTTGGTGGGCGAGCGCGGACGCGAAGTCCTTGACTTTATAAATCGCGATTTGGGCGAAGAAGGCTTGAAGCGTTCCGTCGTGGTCGTGGCCACTAGCGACACTCCGAGCATTTGCCGATTGCGCGCGGCGTTCGTCGCCACAGCAGTCGCGGAATATTTTCGCGATCAGGGAAAGGACGTCATGCTGATGTTCGACAGCGTGACTCGATTCGCGATGGCGCAGAGGGAAATCGCGCTTTCAAACGGCGAGCCGCCAGCGCGAGAAGGCTTTCCGCCCAGCGTCTTTGACATGATTCCAAAACTCCTTGAACGCACTGGCACGAACGAAAAAGGCTCGATCACGGCTTTCTATACAGTCCTTGTAGAGGGCGACGATATGAACGGCCCGATTGCAGACACCGTGCGCGGCGTGCTTGACGGACACATCGTTTTGAGCCGCGCTTTGGCGCAGTCGTATCATTATCCCGCCGTGGATGTCCTTGCGAGCATAAGCCGCCTTGCCCGGCGCGTGACGGGAAAAGCCACTCGCGAAGCCTGCGGAAAAATCAGGCAGCTTATGGCGACTTACCAGCACAACGAGCTGATGATTACGACCGGCGCTTATGCCCGGGGCGCGTCGCCCGAAATTGACGAGGCGATTGAAAAGCACGAGGCGATCGAAGAATTCCTCAAGCAGGAAGAAAGCGAGCGTTGCACGATGCGCGACACTCTCGAAAAACTCGCCGCCGTTTCCGAAACTGAAATTCCCGAAGAAGAATTCGCCGACTGTCCTGCGGCGGGAATTCCTTCCGCGGCCGAAGCCGCCAGCGTCGCCGAAAAAAAAGGCGTGAGCGCGATTCCTTCGTCCGAAGTCGATACAGATTCAAATCCAAATTTAAATCTAAATGAAAAAATTTAAATTCGAACTCGAGTCGCTTTTGAGCCTCAGGGAATACGAGCAGGAGCAGGCTCAAATCGAACTTGGAAAAGCCGTGAGCGCGGAGGCGAAAATACAGGCCGACTTGGACACGCTCGCCGAGCAATACGCCGCCGTAAAAAAAATGGGCGCGGGCGAGCACGACTTTGCGAAAATCGCCGAGGCGCAGCAATTCTATTCTTTCGTCAAATATCAGCAGGAACAACTTTTCTCGCAGATGGCGCAGGCGAAAATCATCACCGAAGAAAAACGCGCGGCGTTCAACGCGGCAATGCAAAAAACCGAAAGCCTCAAAAAACTTCGCGAGCGTAAACTTGAAGAGCACAAGGCCGCCGCAAAAAAAGAAGAGGCGAAATTCCTCGACGACATTTCGACATACAAATACAATTGAAGC
>CAZZFL010000081.1:0-6217 GCA_964653395.1 uncultured Treponema sp.
AAAATGATTCAAATAAATTCAATTTCATTTTCATTCGGGGCGCAAATTTTGTTCCAAGATTTTTCGCTTGTCACGAACGCGAAATGCGCTTGCGTTGCGGGCAACAACGGCGTGGGAAAATCCACGCTTTTGAAATTGGCGGCGGGGATTCTTGAGGTGGCTTCGGGAAAAATAAAAATTCCAGGCGAAGCGATTTACGTGGAGCAAGAATGCTGCGAAATTCCGCAAAGCGTTTTTTCGTCGTTTTGGGGAGGGGACAACGAGGCGCGGAAATTCTATTCGATGCTCGGCGTGAGCGAAGAAAAAATTTCTCGCTGGGAAGAACTTTCTGGCGGCGAAAAGAAATGCATTCAAATTGCGGCGGCGTTGGCGGAAAATCCCGGCGCGCTTTTTTTGGACGAGCCTTCGAACCATCTTGACGACGAGACAAAGCAAAAAATAATTTCCGCCTTGAAAAATTCCCGCGCGCAAATTCTTCTTGTCTGCCACGACCGCGAATTCGCCGACGCGCTTTGCGAGCAGACGATTTTTCTTTTTCGTGAAAGCGAAGCGTTCGCTGGCGGCGAGGACAAAATCTGCGCGAAAATTTACAATGCGAATTTGAGTCGGGCGTTGGAATTGCGAAATATGGAATTTTCTTCGCTGCAAAGCGAATGGCAGGACGCGAATCAAAATTCGCAAAAAATAAAAAATGCCGTGGAAAGATGGCGGCAGGAATCCGCGCGTTCTGAAGGGCGCGTAAAAAAATCCGCCATCGAAAAAGGCGACCACGACGCTAAGCGCAAAATCGACATGGCGCGTGTGAGCGGAAAAGACAGAATGGCCGGCGACACGCAGGCGCGTTTTGAAAGTCTGCTTGCGCGGACGAACGAGCGGCGCGACAAAATAAAAAAGCCGCTTTCAAAAAAATCCGGCTTCGCATTTTCAAATGCCGGCGCGGGCTTTGAAGGCGATTTTAAAATTCCTGAAAACATTTTGCAATTTCCGCAAAAAATTCTTGAGAACGGAAAAAGCGTCGATTCGTTTGAAATAAAGCGCGGGGCTAGAATCGCAATCGTCGGAAAAAACGGCAGCGGAAAAACTCTTTTGATAAAAGCGATTTTGCGCGAGGCGAAAGAAAAAGGCCGCGCGGAAAATATTTTTTATTTGCCGCAAGTGACGGATGAAAATTTCCGCGAAAAACTTTGCAAGAAATTCGACTCGCTTTCCGACGGCGAAAAAGGCGCGGTGCTTTCCACGCTTTATCGTTTGAATTCGAATCCCGATTCGCTTGCGCTGCGCGAAAATATTTTTGACGCGAGTCCGGGCGAAATTCGAAAAATCGCGATCGCGATGTCGCTTTGCCAAACTCCGCCGTATTTGTACATTCTCGACGAGCCGACGAATCACCTTGACTTGGAATCCGTGCTCGCGCTTGAAGACGCGCTGAAAAATCTTTCCGCCGCGCTCGTCATCGTGAGCCACGACAAAGTTTTTTTGAAAAACGTTTTGCGCGACGGTTTAAAATTGACGCTAAAATAGAGCGTCAATTTTAACTTCGAGTAAATAAAGCGAGTTTTCGCAAAGCGAAAACTCGGTAGTAATTCCGCAGGAATTACGTAAAACTCGCGTATCCATTGTCGCTTCTCACTTTGTTGCGAAGCAACTTTTTCAACAACTCCCGAATCTGAAGATTCGCTCGCTGTTGAAAAACAAGGATTTTTTTCGATTTCCTTGTAACCATTTTTCGCGAAAGTTGCTTATTTTATAGATACAGTCAAACATGTAAATACAAAACCTCCAGGGCGGCAACTGATTTCCTCCTTTGCAGTTGCCGCTTTTTTTTGTTGCAAGCTGCGGCGTGCTTACCAAGTTTTTATTTATTTTTTCGCTTGTTGATAACATTGCGTTTTTTTGTTAAAATTAAATTCGATGAAAGATTCTTTTAAAGAACAGGCGTGCCGGGAAAATTCTCCGAAATGGGAACAAAGCGTAAAACGTGAGAATTCTCTTTACAGTCGCGGCAATGAAATCCGCGGCGAATTCGAGCGCGACTATACGCGCATTTTGCATTGTCAGGCTTACAGTCGCCTCAAGCACAAGACGCAAGTTTTTTTCGCGCCGCACAACGATCACATTTGCACGCGAATGGAGCACGTGAACCACGTGGCTTCCGTGGCGACGACGATTTCAAAATATCTCGGACTGAACGAGGAGCTTGCCCGCGCGATTGCGATTGGACATGACATCGGGCACGCGCCGTTCGGGCATTTCGGGGAAGAATGTTTGAATTCGCTCTTGAAGCAAAAGGAGGGGGAAAACGCGCCGAAGAAATTTTGGCACGAACGCAACAGCCTTTTTTTTGCCGACTACATCGAAACTTTGCGCGATCCCGAAGGCAATGCGAAAACGCTCGACTTGACTTATGCAGTGCGCGACGGATTGATTTGTCATTGCGGCGAAATTCATCAGCAGGGAATCCGCCCGCGCGATGACGCTTTGGATTTGTATTCGATAAAAAGGCCGGGAATCATCCAGCCGTTCACGTGGGAAGGATGCGTCGTAAAAATTTCCGACAAGATTTCGTTTTTGGGACGCGACTTGGAGGACGCGCGCACATATCACATTTTGGACATGGGCTCGTACAGGATGTTGCGCGACATCGTTGGCTCGACGCTCGGCTTTGAAGGCAAGGGAAAAAAATCGCTGCGAAGCGGCAAGGCCGTGAACACTACGGTTTTGATGAACGACATGATTGTGGATTTGTGCGAGCAAAGTTCGCCGCAAAAAGGAATCTGCTTCAGCGACGAATATTTTAAATTCATCATCGAATTGAACAAATTCAATTTCGCGAAAATCTACACGCATTGGCGGCTGGTGGAATTCCAAAAATACGCGCGCAATGTCATCACCACGATTTATGAAACTTTGCAGCGCGCGCAAATTTACGTGCAGCGCGGCCGCGTTTCATACGCGCTGAAATATTTTCCAAAGCTGAATTCCAATTTTGAAAGCTGGCTTGTAAAATACACGAACTACGCGCGCGACGAAAAAAAGACATTGCGCTACGAAACGCCGCAAGTGTTCGACGTGAACTCCGACGAGTCGTATCAAAAATGTTTGATTGAATACATTTCCGGAATGACCGACCAATTCGCAATTCAGCTTTATGAAGAAATAATTTCATTTTGAAAAATGCGAGTTGGAAAAAATGCGGCGCAAAAATTTTTGATTCCGTATGGGGCTTCAAAAAATTCGGTGTTTTCGATTTTAAAACACGGTTAGATTTTGTCCAATGCGCTTTCGTCGCCCGAAAGATAAAGTTCGATATGGCTCGCGTCCATCGGCTTTCCGTTTAAAAATCCTTGAGCGTTCTTGCAATTGAGCGTTCGGAGAATTTTTAGTTGATCGACTTTTTCCACGCCTTCCGCTATCGTGTCCAATCCCATTTTTGTAACCATCGAAATTATCGCGTTGGTGATTTCCGCAGAAAAGTTGTCATCCTCCGTGATTGACTGGACGAACGACTTGTCGATTTTGAGCGCGGTGAACGGAAGCGTCTGCAAATATCTCAGCGAAGAATATCCTGTTCCAAAATCGTCGAGTGAAATTCCAAATCCCATTTCTTTTATGGCGCGTAGTTTTTCCGCCGTCTTTTCTATTTCATTTATGAAAACGCTTTCCGTGATTTCAAGTTCAATTGTCTCAGGCTTAACGCCGTGCTTTTTCGTGATGTCCAAAAGCGTGTCAATGAAATTGTTTTCGCGAAGTTGAATCGGTGAAATGTTCACCGACATTATTCCTTTGTAGCCGAAATTTTCCTGCCACTTTTTTTGGAATTTGAACGCCGTGTCCAAAACCCATGTGCCGAGCGTTGTGATGAAGCCGTTCTCTTCCGCGATGGGAATGAAATCTTCAGGCGAAATCCTTCCCAGCGTGCTTTCGTTCCAACGCAAAAGTGCTTCGAATCCACGAAGTGTGTTGCTTGCAATGTCGAACTGCGGCTGAAAGAAAAGTTGGAATTCCATTCGCTCGAACGCGATAGGCATCTTTGAACTGTAGTTGATTTTCCGTAGAACGGCTTTTTGCATTTCGGAAGTAAAGCGAAGGGCGCGTCGTTTGCCTTGCGCCTTTGCGTTGCGAAGGGCTAGGTCGGCGAAATTGAGCAAGTCGTCGCTCGAAGAACTGTCGTCCGGGAAAACTGCGATTCCGCCCGATATTCCTATTTCCGCCGTAATGAAGGCTTCCCCCACCGCGTCGGCAATTGTGAGCGCGCTGTCCGCGTTGGAAAGATTGTTCGCCAAAATTGCGAATTCATCGTCTCCGAATCTAAAAGCCTGAATTTGATTTTTCGCGAAACTTCTAAAAATGCGCGCGCTTTTTACAAGCATATTGTCGCCTTCGATGTGTCCGCGGGCATTGTTTATAAAATTCAAGTTGTCGAGGTCGAATAAAATCAGCGCGAAGCGATTTCCGTTCTTTTCGCTTTCTTCAGCATGTCTGATGAATTCTTTGTTGAAATGCAGGCGATTCGGAAGAGTTGTGAGCGTGTCCGTGTATAATGCGGAGCGCAATTGTTCGTTGAAAAAAGTTTTTGCGCCGATGTCATTCAGGCATATTGTGAGCATTCCATTTTGCGTGAATTTTATTTTGATGTCGTAGGAAGTTTTTTCTGTTTCGAAAATCAATTCTTCGCTGGGAATCTTTTTTTGCGACTCTGTTTTTTTGACGAGTCCGAGCCAATCCACAGAGCCGGCCTTTAAGGAAGAAATTTTTTTTGCATTTTTGATTTCGCTAAAAATTTTTTCGCATGCCAAATTCGAATAAATTATTTCATAGTCGTCGCTGGCGATTTTCTTTGCCACGAGGACGGGAATCTCCAACGAATCCGTGATGTTTTTGTACGGCGATTCACTTTCCATATAAATTTTCCTAATTTGTGATAGGAATATTTTAACACGGATTCAAGATTTTTTCAATAGTTTTTGAAGTGATGTGGCTTTCGGTTGAAACTAACGTTTTTTGCTCGCATAGCGAGCAAAAAAACTCATCTAATTTCCGAAGCGCACTTCCTGCCACCTTTCGCTGTACTTGTCGATGCCGTCGCCCAAGTCGGCTTTGAGCGTGCAGTTGAGCGCTTGCTCGGGATCGTACATCGGCTTCGTCGTGACGTATTCGAGCGCGGCGGGATTCACCACGCAGGGATATCTGAACTGGTCGATGAAAAGCGCGTAGTTTTCAGGGCGATGAATGAAGTTGATGAATTCGTTCGCCAAATCATAATGCGGCGCGTCCTTCAAAATGCACATGCAGTCAAGACTCGCCATTCCGCCTTCTTTCGGAATGAAAAAATCGATCGTGTCTTCCCAGCGCGATTCGTCCACTTCGCCGTAGACGATTTCGGGATAGCCTTGGCAAAGCCAAAAGTCGCCCGATGCAAAAGATTTCCCGAATCCTTCAGCGTCGAATTTCACGAGATTTGGCTTCCATTTTTCCTTGACCAAATTCAGCGCGGCATCCAAATCCGAATCCTTCAGCGAATTCGCGTCGTAGCCGAGAAACAAAAGCGCGTCGCCAAAAACTTCGCGCATGTCGTCCATCATTGTGGCGTGGCCGGCAAAACGCTTGTCCGCGAAAATGTCGTAGTCGCGCGAATAGTCCGAGGCCGGGGCCTTCGTCTTGTTCACCATGATTCCAGTCGCGCTCAAAGCGTATGGAACCGAATATTTCATTTCAGGATCGTGCGTCGCCATTTGCAAAATGCGCGGATTTATTTTGTCGCTGTTCGTCAATTTCGATTTGTCGAGCGGACGCAACATTCCTTGCTTTATCATTATCGAAACAAAATCGTTCGAGGGAATTACGATGTCGTAGCCTTTCGCGCCGGCGCGCAATTTGGAATACATTTCCTCGCAAGTGGCGTAGCTGTCAATTTTGACCGTGCAGCCGAATTCGGCTTCGAATTTTTCAACAACTTTTTCCGGCGTGTAATAAGTCCAATTGTAAAGGTAGAGAGTGTTCGCTTTTTTTTTGGAACATGACGTGATTGAAAAGAGCGTCGCCGCGCAGAACGCCGTCGCAGCGAAAGCAAGCCTTGCTTTTTTAATTGATTTCATTTTTTTCTCCTGTATCGATTTAACCTCGTTTGAATTTGGCGGTATCATACGATGCCGCTTTAGTTTTATAAAAATCTCGGCTTTTGGAAAAAGTCAAGATTCGCGCGAATTTTGCAAACGCG
>CAZZFL010000082.1:0-6196 GCA_964653395.1 uncultured Treponema sp.
TGAATATTTTCGAGAATTCTTTTATCACTTGCGGAATCAGCGTGTCAAGTTTTCCGTCCACGTTCATTCCGCTGGCGTTCTTGTGGCCGCCGCCGCCGAATTTGGATGCGACCGCGCTCACGTCGATTTCGCCACGGCTGCGGAATCCTCCCGTGCAGGACGCGCTCGTTTCCTGTCGAAGGAAAACCGCGGCTTCCACGCCGTCCGCGCTCAAAAGGGCGGAATAAAGCATGTCGCTGTCGCGACCTTCCTGCCCGTAAAGTTTCGTGTCTTCCATAGTCTCGTAGGTGAGGGCGAGCCTTCCGCCGCAATGCAGTTCCGCGCGGCTCAAGAGCGTTCCGAGAAGTTTTCTCGTGGACCACGGCTTTCCGCCCGAAATGTCCTCGTAGGTCTTTCCGGGATCCGCACCCGCGCGCACGAGCCTCGCCGCCGCCTCGAAAACTTCCGCGCTGTTTTGATGGAGAAACCTGAAAAAGCCTGTGTCCGTGGAAAGCCCGAAAAACATCGTTTTCGCTACGCGCTCGTCGGGAACGCCCACGATTCCTTCATAAAGCATCTGCATCAGGCACACGGCAGCAGGGCTTGTGGAATCGATTATGCTTTGCGCGTCGTTGTCAAGCGCGCATCCTTCGCTGGTCTTGTGGTGATCCACGATGAAAGTGTCGAATCCTTTCAGTTCCTGACCTATGTCGCCGAGCCGCGAAAGCTCCGAACAGTCCACGATGAGAAGCCCTGTGTGCGCCTTTTCTTCCTTGCTTATGAATGGAAGCGAGTCCGAAAAAAGACTTTCATATTGGCGGATTTCCGCGCGTTTGAAAGGACCCGCGCTCAAGAGAACGAAGTCTTTTTTCAAGAATTTCAGGATTTCCGAGGCGACCAAAATGCTCGAAATGCAGTCGCCGTCAGGATCTTTGTGCCCGGTGACAATAAAATTGTCATGCGAGCGCAAAAAATCCTCGTATGCGGAAATCTGTTCCTGAGTGAGAATTTTCATTTTGCCGAACTATATTTCAAGTTCGATCGATTCCGTGCCGCTCACGTCTTCGACTTTCTTTTCGTTTGCGATTCCCCAAAGCGGATCGGAATGGTTCGTGGGAACTGTCAGAAGCACTTTGAGAAAGTCTCCGCTCTTTTTGACCACCGTGATGTATGCGGTCGTGTTCGGCGGAAGTTTTCTCACCACGAGCTTTTTCACTTCGCCCGGGCGATTGCGCGACCAATTCTTGGGAATTGTGACAGTGCCCATTTTGTTGTGCGGCTTTCCGTAGATTACGACGTATGCGTTCTGCGAATCCAAAATCTTGTAGATGGGCGTGCTGTAATAGGAAATTTCGGATTTTTTATGTCCGCTGGATTTTTCCTGCGCGACAATCGGCATTGCGAGCGCGGCAGCAAGAGCGAAGATAAATATCGCTTTTTTAAAGTTCATTTTAAACCTCCGTGTGGGAATGTCATTCATTTCAAAAGTTTTTTCATTATATCACAGATTTTTTTTTGTGTAAAGACTTTTTTTTCCATATTTTATTTTTATGTGAATTTAATTCAGGCGAAAAAAATTGCCTATGCTTTTTGGGAGCGGAATTTTGCAAGGCAATTCCAAACTGCCGAAATTCCGCGAAATTCACTTGCAAGGAATTGGCGTTTTCATTAAAATAGAAGAATGAATTTCCTTATAATTTATGGCGCGGAAAATTTGGCGCAAAAGAATTCTCTTGTCGATTTTCTCACGGAAAAGAAAATAGCGTCGAGCGCGTTTTTGCTTTCGGAAAATTCGCCGGTGCAGCTGGAATCTGTTCCCTCGAAGTTGGATGGAATTACGCATTGCGCGATTTTGGATAAAAATTCGCTCGGAAAGAATTTTTCATTCATGCTGGGCTTTGTGCTGGGACGGGAAATCTGCGTCTACGCGCTGAAGACGGGCATGATAAAGAATTCCGACGGCTTCAAGAATTTGCAGAGGTTCGATTCGTTCGAGGAATTCGACTCGTTCATCAAAAAAAACATCGAGAAAATTGTCGCGGAAGACGTGAGAAAGCGCGCGTGGAAAAAGCTTTTCGACAGCGGAAATCCGTTTTCGCCGGATTCGTTCGCGATTCACGTGGAAAAGGACAACCGCGAAATCGTGCAGACTTACATCGACGCGGGAATGTCGCTGAACGAGCGCACTTCGCTTGGAACGCCGATGCTCAACGTGGCGATCCGCTCCGAGCAAGTGGACGAAGTGAAATGGATTTTGCAGCACGAAATCGATTTGGATGCAGTGTCAAAGGATCGCGGATATTCCGCGCTGATGGATTGCGTTTGGAAAAAGAATTTGGAGCTGGCGAAAATCCTCGTGGAAAAGGGCGTGAATTTGGACTTCACTTCCACGGACGGACAGAGCGCGCTCGTGCTCGCGGTGGGCGAGGGCAACGTGAAGATGGTGCAGCTTCTGGCGGACGCTGGCGCGAATCCCGACAAGGCGGACGCTTTGGGAATGAGCGCATACGGCTACGCCAAGCTTTTCAAGCGCGACGACATCGTTCAGATTTTGGAAAAATATCACCATGAAAAATAGGTGCGTCGTCGCTTTTACGGGCGGCGGCACGGGCGGGCACATCTATCCGGGGCTTGCCGTGGCGGATTTGCTGCGGAAGAAATTCGAAGGAAGCGGAGAGCGCGTTCGGATTGTCTGGCTCGGCTCGCGCGGAAAGATGGACAGGAAAATCGTGCAAAACGCGCGGAGCGTTTCGGGCGAAAAAAGCACGGCTTCCGCGCGCGAAGAGGCGGAAAGCCCGCGCGAAAATTTGATAGACGCTTTCTATGGAATCCCGAGCGGAAAGTTGCGCCGCTATTTTTCCGTGCAGAATTTCTTCGACATTTTCAAAATCGCGTTCGGATTTTTCGTGGCGTTTTTCATTCTGCTGAAAGAACGTCCGGCGTTCCTTTTTTCCAAGGGCGGATTCGTGAGCGTGCCGCCTTGCCTAGCCGCGAGGATTTTGGGAATAAAAGTCTACACGCACGAATGCGACTTCACGCCGGGGCTTGCGACGAAAATCAACTCGCGCTTCGCGCACAAAATTTTCCTTTCATACGAGGATACGAAAAAATATTTTTCAGGGGCCGCGCAAAAAAAGCTCGTCGTCACCGGAAATCCCGTGCGCGAAATTTTCTACAACGCGAATCCTGAAATCGGAAGAAAATTTATCGAAGCGAATGAAAATTCGGAACGAAAAAATTCCATCGGAAATGGAAATCCCATCGAAGCGGGCGAGGGGATTTCCGCCGCGCCTGAAAACGAAAAGCCGGTCCTGCTTGTGACCGGCGGCTCGCTCGGAGCGGCGCAGATAAACGGCCTTGTCCTTGAAAACCTTGAATGGCTTTGCGAGAATTTCGTCGTGGTGCACCAGACCGGGCAGAATGGCGAGGGCGGAATTCCGCAAGGCGCGAGCGTCGCCGTGAAAAATAATTACCGTCCGTTCGCGTTCATATATGAAGAGATGCCGCATGTCTTCGCGATGGCGGACGCCGTCCTTTCACGCTCAGGCGCGAATTCGATTTGGGAGGCCGCGGTTTTGGCGAAGCCGATGGTGCTGCTTCCGCTTGAAGGCGAGGGGACGCGCGGCGACCAAGTGGACAACGCGGAATTCTTTTCGTGGCAGGGGGCGGCGATCGTAATCAGGAAGGCGGACGCTTCTTCGCAGAAATTGCGAGACGCGCTTTCGCTCATTCTGAAAAAAGACGTCCGCGAGGAATTTTCTTCCGCGTGCAGGAAAATCGTCGGAAGCGAAAAGCCCGGCGAAAAAATCGCCGCAATTTTGTTCGATGAAAATTTCGGTGGAAAAATATGAAAAAAGTTCCGCGCAAATGGCGCGGTGCTTTCGCAATGACAAGTTTCCTTCGGAAGCTTGCGGTTTCATAAGAGGAAAACAATGAACATTTTGGACTGCATTTTTTTCGCGCTGCTCTTGATTTTCACGGTGCGTGGATTCGCGCGAGGCTTCATCAACGAAGTATTCGGAATCGGGACTTTGATTTTCTCGCTTTTCTTCGCGTTCTGCTTTTGCGACGCGCTCGGCGCGACGCTCGCGCTTTCGATGAATGCGACGCTCGCGAAAGTCGTGGCGTTCTTCGCGATTTTCGTGGCGGCGTTCATCATCATCAAGTTGATCCAGATGCTCGTAAAGCTGATTTTTTCAGGCCCGATTTTGAAGAGCCTCGACAAGACGCTCGGCCTGATTTTGGGATTTTTGGAAGGCGGGGCTTTGGTGGTGCTCGTGCTTTTCGTGATGTCGGAACTGAACGGCACGATCGATTCCGAGTCGCTTAGAAGGGGCAGCGCGCTTTCGAATTTCGTGAACGGAATCGCGATTTGAATTTGCGTCGCGCGTTCCTTTGAAAATTCGGAATCTTGAAATTCAAATTGAGTGGTAGAAATGTACGAAAACGTTTTGTTCCAAAATGCGATTCCTCTTTTGGAAGGCGACATAAAGTCGGGAAGGCTTCCGCGCGCGATCTTGTTTTCGGGCGGGGAATGCTGCGGAAAACTCACGGCCGCGCTCGAGACCGCGCGCGTGATTTCGTGCGCGGCGCGCTCGCAGGGAAAGCCTTTGGGACAATGGAATTGCTCGTGCCCTTCGTGCCAAAAGCACAGGGCGCTCGTGAGCCAAAACGTCATGCTGCTCGGCCCGCGAGACTGTACGCTTGAAATCCATGCGGCGAAAAAGGCGTTCTCCAATTCCTGCGCGCTCGGCGACAGCCACGTGAACGCGACGCGATTTCTTTTCCTTCGCGCCGTCCGGAAATTGCAGGCGCGTTTCAGCCCGATACTTTTCGCCGGAAGCGACAAGATGTCGAAAATCGCCGCGCTCACAAGCGAAATCGACGAGCTCATGGAAGAAATTGATGTTCCTCACGAACTTCCCGAGGCGAAGAAAGTGGGCGAGCTGGCCCAGAAAATTTCGGAAGCCTGCCAAAAGCTCGAAGGCGAATTCCTTTACGATTCGATTCCGATTTTGCAAATCCGAAACCTTTCCGAATGGGCGCATATCGGGGCGGCGGAAGGAAAGAAAGTCATCATCATCGAACGCGCCGAGCGGATGCCGGAAGGCGCGCGGAACGCGCTCTTGAAAATCTTGGAAGAGCCGCCCGAGGCGACGCTTTTCATTCTGACGACGAGCGCGCGTAACGCCGTAATGCCGACGATCCTTTCCCGCGTGCGGACATACAATTTTTCTTCGCGGAATCTGGAGCAGTCCGCGGAAATCATCTCTCGCATTTTCCACGACGGCGCGGAATGCGAAATCAAAAATTACCTTGAGACTTTCCTGCCGGTGACTCCGGAAGCCGTCTCGCAAGGCGCGAAAAATTTCCTCGAGGAAATCCTCGCTGGCGCGATTCCCGACGTTTCCGAGACGATAAAAAAATGCGGCAAATTCGAGCCGCGAATCCTCTTCAGGATTTTTTTGGACTCGATTTTGGATTCGCTTCGGGCCTCGTTCGAAAGCGCGGGCGGAACGCAGGCCGCGCTCGAATGCAAGGAGCACGTGCAGAATTGCTACGGCAACGTCTCCACGTACAATCAGGGAATCCAAGCCGCGCTCGAGGAACTCGTGCGGAACATCGCGAGCGTGAACAGAAAGCACAAGAATCAATTGATAGTTAATAATGAATAATGAATAGTGAATAGTTGATGGTGAGTGAATAGTTGTGGCGGAAGCGAGTGAAGAGCGCAAAAAACTGCGCGAGTTTTGACGGTTTTTGGTAGCGTAGCGGACAAAAACGCGAGCAGTGCGAGCGAGTAAAAACTCGTAAGCAAGGCTAAGCCTTGCGATGCAAATGCGAAGATTTGCGATTTAATAATGAATAGTGAATAGTTATGCGCGAGTTTTTGAGCTTTTGTGCGTACAGCGCACAAAATGCGAGCGCGGCGAGCAAACAAAAACTCGTAAGCAAGGCTTTGATTTGCGATGCAAGCCGAAGCCTTGCGATTTAATAATGAATAGTTAATATTTGGGCGTTTGCGCCGCACGCCGAGCGTGTCGAGGCGGGAGGTGTTTTTGTGTCGCTCCGCTTTCCGCCGCAATTGACAAAGACGGGGAATTTCTCTAAAATGTATTGTATATGAAAAAGACGCAGAAGACATTCGAACATTTCAAAATAGCATGCGCCTCCGACACGCGTCTTGAACATACCACGCAGATTGCGCGGAAAAGTA
>CAZZFL010000083.1:0-6091 GCA_964653395.1 uncultured Treponema sp.
CGCGGCTTCATTTGCCCAATTTCGCGCTTCTCGCGTAGTCGTCGAATTTTTCGCGCAAAAGCATCTTTATTTTGTCGGAAACAGTCTTGTAGATTTTTTGGCTCAATTGTCCGGCGAGATGGTCGTCAAGCCCTGGCGTGCCGTTATGCTTTTCAAACAGGAAAATATGCAAAACGTGTCCATTGATTTCCCGCTTTATTGCGAGGCTCGCATCCACTTTAAAATGCATTCCCTTGAACGCGAGGAAAAAATCTTTTACCACCGTGTTGATCGGAATGTCCGGATAGGCCTTCGACGGATCGGGAAGAAACGAAAAATGGCTCAAGCTGATGTCGCAGACCATTCCGTTTACCAAAGCGCGCTCGTACTCGAAATTCGCCTTGCTCATCGAATCGCCGAACGCGCGGATGTTCCTTCGCCGGCCGCACGCTTGGTTCGCGAACATCACGCGGTCTATCAAAGCGAAATTTTTCGCCTTTTGGAATTCCATCGCGATGCAGCCGCATTGGATTCCCACGTCGAAAAGATAATATCTTTCGAGAGCGAGCCGTTCGGCCTCGCCCTGGCGTTTCAGATAGAGGACGCCAATCATTATGTTTTCGCCGCCGCGTTCGCTCTGAAGCCTCGCAATGTACTGCTCCCAATTCACGCCGACGTTGCTGTCGATGAAAAAAAACAAGATTGCGTCCGGAAATGTTTCGAGGATTATTTCGACTTTCTTTTCGAGCGGACAAAAGCGAAAGTCGTCAATTATATAGGCTTCATATCCATGCGCGAGAAAATCTTCAAGATGGGATTCCGGCAAAAGAGTCGTGTCCGGCGCGAAAAAGAATGTCTTTCGTCCTTCGATTATAATCTTGTCGTCCATATATTCAAGATTTATTATATTGAATGCATTCGGGCTTGTCAACGGCACTTTCTCGCCGCGTTGGAAAATCCTATTGACTTTATGAAAAAATAATTTTAAGATATCACAGTTTGTCGCTGAAAATGACATCGCAGGACAAGGCGCAAAGTTTGCGAGTTTCACACTTTTTTGAAAAAGACGTTTGGCGTTTACGGAGCGTTTAAAATTGACGACTAGTTCGCGTCGTCAATTTTAACTTCGAGTTTTTTCAAAAACTCGTTTATTTATTGTCATTTCTCACTTCGTTGCGAAATGACTTTTTTACAGGCGAATAAAATTGAAATTTTCTTCGCCTGTAAAAAATAAGGAGCAGATTATGAAAAGAAATTTATTTGTTTTGACCGCGTTGCTTTTTTGTTCCGGGATTTTTTCGCAGACAAACACGACGGTCGCGGTTTCGGATGAAGTCTACCAAATCCTTTCGAACGCGGAAATGCGCGGGCTTTGTTCCACGCTCGCGACGGTGCGCCCTTACACCGAAAAATACATACTCGCGAAACTCGACGAGATTTTGACGAGCCTTGAAAATTCCGAAAGCGCGAAAAGTCCGTACAAATCCAAAGCAGAATATGAAGTCGTGACGCGCGAAAGGGAAAGGTTTGTCCGCAACAAGGAAAAGGGCTTCAAAGGCGACTGGCGCACTTTGGGATTCCGCGTGGACGGCGACTGGGGAAAAATTCCAGTCTCCCTGGAATTCGGCAATTCCATTTCGGGATTCATTTCAAACGGCGCGTATTTGGAAAACGGCAATTATTTTGGATACGAGATTTTCGACAATTTGAATTTCAAAGGCGACATCGGAGAATACGTCTCGTATTCCGCCTCAGGCTACCTCGGCTTCACGAGAATTCCGCTTGAAGAAATGGGAACATACGACATCGGCTATTGGTGGTACGACAAAGTTTCAGATGATGAAGGAGCGGGCAATTACAAGGATTTCGCCGCGCCGTTTGACAAAAATGGCGAGGAAATTTACAAAGACATTCGCCGAGTGAATTCGTTCAGGAACCGCTCATATTTGCCTTATGCCTTTTCAAAATATTGGGGCGGAAACGTTTGGCATCTGGGAAACATAAATGCCGGCGGGCTCGAGGATTGGTGCGGCGTGGACAGCCTCTCGTTCGGAATGCATGCGGAAATCCACGCGTCGTTTTTCGACAACAGGCTCGAACTCGGCTTGGCGCGAATCCGTCGCGAATGGGCGGCGATGGACGAAGGCGCGAGCCTTATCATGAATGCGAAGGCGCGGCCGTTTTTCGCCTTCGACGCTTCGGTTCACCTTTTTTCATTTTTGTCGCTTTCGGGACTCACAGGATTTCTTGAGTTTCCCAACCAAAATTTCATAAACGGCGACGCATGGCCTGAAAGCGACTCTTATTATTTCCAAAACGTATTTTCAATCGGGCAGCTCGACTTGGATTTCAAATATGTCCATTTTGACTTCGGCTCGACGGTCGTGTGGCCGCGCCGCACAGATCTCACTTACTCGATGCCTTTGATTGACAAGGTGATGCATCAGGATGTCATCGGCGACTACGACAATCTCGCGCTTTTCTTCGACCTGAAATTCCGCTATCCGAAAATCGGCTCTTTGTGGTTCTCTTTTTATCTCGACGAAATGCCCGAGCTCAATCCCGTAACGGTCGCCAAGAATATGTTCTCGCTCGACAGGTATATGTTCGCGTTGCAAGCGGGAGCGAAGGTCAATCTGCCTTTCCTGCCGTTCGCGACGCTTTCGTTCAGATACACGAAAATCGAGCCGTATTGCTATACGCACCATTCGATAAATTACACGCCGTGGTACGCGCATTATTTGAGCGAGTCGTACGTCAACAATGGCGAATCTTTGGGATATTACCTTCCGCCGAATTCCGACGAATTCTTCGTCCGCCTGGAAACCCGCCCTTCGAAATTTTCGATAGCCGCCTTGCAATACCAACTTGTCCGGCACGGCGCGGATTTCGGACCGCGGCAAGTGGACGGAAGCAGCCTGTATTCGGAACTTCCGCCGAGCGCGCGCGGCTCTATGAAAAAGTATTTTTTGAAGGACGGCGCATACGAATGGACGAACATCGTGGCTTTGCAAGGCTCGTATGATTTCAAACAATTCACAGTGCCCGTGACGCTTTCATGCACGCTCGGATTCGTCCACACGTTTTACACGGACACGGATTCCGAACTTGCCGAAAAGGGAAGCTATCATAAAGTTGACGACGACAAATACTACAAAAAAACCACTGGCTTTATCTTTACGCTCGGATTCACATTGTTCGGAAGATAGAATCTAGAAAAGTCGCGCGGGCGTTTCCGCGCTTCGCGCGAGTCATTTTTCGATGACGATTTCTTTGAATCCGAACGGCGAAAGCATTTGCCTTATCACAAGTTCGGCGTGCGCGTCGGCATCGCGGAGCAAGCCTTCGGCGATGATTTCATTCGCGACCTCTTCTTTCGCCGCCGCGATTTCGTCGAAAATTTCCTGCGCGGTGATTTTCGCGAAAATGCCCTGCCTTTCATCGAAAACTTCTTCGCTTTGAATGTCGTTTCCCAAAAGCGTCGCGGGCGGAATTTTCACGCGGACGCTTTTGCCGTCTTCCGAAATGCTCGTTTGGCACTGCGTGATGTCTTCTATGCCCGCGCGGATTACGCCCGAAAAGCGCACGAAAGAATACGCGCTTGAAACCGCCTTACGCTTTTTTATTGCAATGATGTCGCTGTAGCGCATTTTGTAAAGCACGAGTTCCGCGCTCGCGCTGATTTCCCTTTCGACAAGCGCGTGTTTTTTTTCAATTTGCTGCCGAACGAATTTTTTCATTCCATATTTTCCGCCGAAAAACAAGGCGAGCGCGACGCATGAAATCGTGACGATTCGCAAAATTATTTTTACGAAAATTTTTCCCGCGGAACTATTTTTCTTGCATGAATTTTCTTTTTGAGAAATTGATTTTTTTTGATTTTTGCTCTTGTCCATTTTTTCATTATATATTATTTTAAGATAAATGTGAATCTCTGGAGGTCGCGCGTTATGAACATAGTCGCCGGAAGCAAAAGAAAAACTGTCTTGAATTCTTTTTTGAATGAAATGGATTTTGGAAAAATTCAGCGTGCCATAGATTTGAACGAAAGCGGAATTTTGGCCGAATGCCGCGCCAAAGAATTTTCGTCCGAAATGAAATTCACTTTCACGCCGTGGAAATTCACGGGCACGGAAGTGGAATCGCAAAGCGCGCTCGTGCTTTTTGCAGGAGGCGGCTTCGAAGGCAGGACGCTTTTGGCTTTGATGCAAAGTCCGTCGTCCGCCGAAAAAGCGCGGGCAGTTTTCGCATACAGCGCGTGCGTGACGCAAGCCGTCAGGCAGAAAGTCGAGCTTCCCGCGAACGGCGCGGGCGGAATTCTTTATGGCGAGAGCGACGGAAAAATCGCCCTGCTGTTTTTGCCGCAAAAAGTTTTCGACTTCGCCGCCCGCAACACTTCCGAAAAAGATTACGCGATGATTCAGGGCGTTTGGCAAGACAAGGCTTTTTTAAGCGACAACAAGGCGGACTCGAGCAATCCACGGGCATTGTTTTTCACGCGGGCGGTTTTCATTTATTCCGCGCTTTCAGGGGAATTTCCTTTTCCCAAAGAAAATTTGGAAGAACGCCAGGCGGACATTTTGGACGCGAACTATCTGCCCTTGAAAAACAAAGTCAACGGAATTTCCGATGAACTTTCGGATTTGGTCGCGTTCGATTTGGAACGCTCCAGTCAAGACGCCGAAAAAGCAAAGGTCAAAGAAAATATCGACGAAAGCGCGCGCGGATTTTGCTTCGACGAACTGGCATTTGAATTGGGCTTGCAAAAAGACGGCGACGTAAAGGAATTTCATCGAAAAGCGAAAATCGACAAAAATGAATTTGACGCGCAGGCAAAAAAGATTCTGAGCAAAAAAAGCATGCGGACAAAGACGAGAAGAATCGTTCGCAGGAACACCGCGCTTTTAATCGCGGCGATGATTCTCGTAGTCGTCGCGCTCGGAGTTCGGCACAGCGCGCACAAAAGCAACATGCTGCGGCCGACGACAATTTCTCTTACCGCGCGCGAAAGTGCCGAAGTTTTTTTCAGCGGAATGCACGATGTTGACATAGTTATGATGCAGGCTTCCAGCAAAGGAAAAAAAGTGCAAAACATTTTGGATTCGGTGGGCAATATTCATGTCGCGAGCAAAATGCGTTCCGCATATTCGCATGAAAACGATTTGCTCACGCCGGAATTTTGGCTTTACAGAAACGAGCTTCAAGATTCATGGCAATTCGGCATTACGAATTTTATGCTGGGCGAAGATTCCGCACATCTCGCTCCTGCGAACAATCGGAAAATCGCGCCGCGCCCAAAAGAAAAGCCCGTTCCGCAAAACGAAAAAAACGGCGCAAAGAAAATCCTTGCCGCGTCTTTTTATCGCGTGCATTCGGAAGGTCCTGAAACAAAAATCGTCGCAGAAAAAATTTATGGCAATGTCGAAATGACATTCGTAAAAAACCGCTGGCTTGTCACCGATTCGGATTTTCTTTCAGAAGGAGAAAGCGTTTCCTTTGAAGAATTCAAGGCGCAGGAAAAAGCCGCGCTCGAACAATGCGGAGACGATGCCATTGCCGCGGCGGAAATCCTTCGTGAAAAATACGACTGGATTCCGACATCGCAAGCAATGCACGATGCCCGCATAGAATACGAAACGACCGCCGAAAAACGCACGCGCGGCGAATTGTATTAAAAATTTTTCGCAGCGAACGAAAGCGTCCGAAAAAAAGTCTGCCGGACGCGCACGACAAAAGCGCGCCGTAATTTTAACTATTGACTTTTCGCTCACTTTGTAGTAAGATTTCGTATCAAACATTGGAGATATTTATGGTCGCTTTGATTTTGGGAATAATTTTTATCGCGTTTACAGTGTTCAGCGTTTTGCCGGCCGCGCCGCTTGCTTGGGGCGCGAACGTCATTGAATTCCTCAAAGGATTTTTGCCCGTGCTTTCCGGCTTCGTCGGGCTTATCGCGATTTTGATTGGACTTGCGGACATAAAGGACAAAAAGGAAGCCAAACGCGAGGAATTGGAAGCCGCCAAAAACAATTGACGCAATTTCTGCGGAATTGACACCGAATTTCATTTTGCAAAATTCGCAAGGCACGCGCCCGCGGACTTTGCAAAAATT
>CAZZFL010000084.1:0-5877 GCA_964653395.1 uncultured Treponema sp.
GGGGCGAAAATTTTGACGGAAGGCTCGCGTTTCTATGAGGACGGACTCAAATTCAAATGCCAAAGGTGTTCGGACTGCTGCCGCATTTCCCCGGGATTCGTGTACCTTTCGAAAAACGATTTGACAAATCTTTGCAATTGGTTTAAAATGGAAGAGGACGGTTTCATAAAAAAATATTGCCGCTGGGTTCAGTACTATGGCGCGCGCGAGGCGCTCTGCCTTTTGGAAAAGCGCAACTACGACTGCGTGCTTTGGGAGGGCGGCTGCACGGCTTACGGAGCGCGTCCCGTGCAATGCTCGACGTATCCGTTTTGGCCGTGGATTCTGAAAAGCCGCGAGTCGTGGGATGCCGAGTCGAAGGATTGCAGGGGAATGAATTCCGGGACGCTGCGTTCGGCGCGGGAAATCGAGGAGCAGAGACTTTCTTATGAGGAAAACGCTCCGATAACGCGCGTGATTCCGTCCGCGTTTTGAAAACAAGGCTTTTTTCGGAGAGGAAATTTTGGACGTGAAATTTTGGGGAGTACGAGGTTCTCTTGGTTCGCCGCTTTCGCCTGAACAGGTTCAGGCGAAGATAAACGCGGTGGTCCAGCTCGTTCAGTCCAAGGATTTGGAAAGCCCCGATTCGCGCCAGAAATTCCTTTCGACGCTTCCGCCTTATGTTTATGGGACGGTCGGCGGGAACACTCCGTGCGTTCAGGTGACTTCCTCTTCCAACGACATTCTGATTTTCGACGCGGGCACGGGAATGCGCGCGCTCGGTCAGGATTCCCGCCTTGCGGCGGCGCATTATTCGCTTTTCCTTTCGCACTTGCATTGGGACCACATTCAGGGATTTCCCTTTTTCGGGCCGCTGTACGATCCGAACGTCACGATCGACATTTATTCTCCGGTGGCGGACATCGCCGAAATGTTCGCGCGGCAAATGCGCGCTCCGTTCTATCCTGTGGATTTCGGCGCGGTCAAGGACAGGATAAATTTCAACGTGATTTCGCCCGGCAAGGACTACAAGGTCGGCGGCGTTACCGTGGCATGCTGCAAGATGAACCATCCCGGAGACTCGCATTCGTATTCGGTGGAGGAGGACGGCAAGAAGGTCGTCTACGCCACGGACATCGAGCTTTCGGACTTTGAATTGACCGACGACGTGCGGAAAGTTTTCGGCGACGCCGATGCCGCGATTTTGGATTCGCAGTACACTCCGCAGGACGCGCTGGACAAGAGCAACTGGGGGCACTCGGCGTTCAGCTACGCTTTGGATTTCGTCGTGGAAATGAACGTCAAGAAAATGTACCTTTTCCATTACGACCCTTCCTATGATGACAAGAAAGTCAACTCGATTTTTCAGTCGGCGAAAATGTACTCGAAGTCCATATCCACGAAAAATCTCGAAGTGGAGCTTGCCATCGAAGGAAAGAGTTTCAGCCTATGAACGCGCCAGATTTTTCATACGAATTTTCGGGCGAAGAGCTGAAGTCGCTCGCGCATTTTCTGAGGGCTTGCCAGGACAAACTTCCGCGCGAGCTTTTCGCTTTTTCCCGCGCCGTGCAGAACGAACTGTACGGGCGGCTTTCAATCGACGAAGTGGAGAAATTCTGTAGAAATGAAATTTGCTAGGAAAATTCTTGCGGCGTTTTTGACGCTGGTTTTGCTTTGTGCGGCGGCGGCATTCGCGGCTTTCTTTTACTTTAGAAACGCGACTTCCGCGCTTGACGAAATCCAGAACAAAAAGGTAATGCGGCTAAAAATCGAAAGCGGAACTACGGCGAGCGATGTGGCGGCGAAGCTCGGTCAAAACGGCATCATAAAGAACGAGCGCGCATTTTATTTGCTCGCGCGATTTCCGCTTCTTGCCGAAATCGTCTTTCCAAATACGGATCCGGACATTTTCACCGTGAAGACCGGCGTTTGCGAAGTTTCGAGCGCGATGTCCGCGGCGCAAATCTACTACAGGCTTTCGGCGGGGCGTGACGAGCAGACAAGGATTTCGATTCCAGAAGGGCTGACGATTTCGAAAATCGCAGAACGATTCGAGGCGGCGGGAATCTGCCCGGCGAAGGAATTTTCCTCGGCCTGCCGCGACGAAAAATTCTTGCGGGAAATCGGGATTCCGTTCAAAAGCGCGGAAGGATATCTTTTTCCCGACACTTATTCTTTCGTCCCGAATTCAGACGCAAAGACTTGCGTCCGCGCGATGGTGAAAAATTTCTTCGAGAAGACTGCGAATATAAAAAACCTTTCGGGCGCGTCCGAAGAAACGCGGAATCAAATCGTGATTCTCGCTTCCGTGGTCGAGCGCGAATATCGCGTGGCAGACGAAGCGCCGCTGATCGCGAGCGTGTTTTCAAACCGGATCAAAAACCATATCGGGCTTTATTCGTGCGCCACCGTGGAATACGTCATCACGGAAGTCCTGGGACGGCCGCATCCCGACATCATCACGTTCGACGACCTCAAAATCGAAAGTCCCTACAACACTTATTTGAACGAAGGGCTTCCGCCCGCGCCGATTTCCAATCCGGGACTTGTCGCGCTTTCGGCGGCGGCGAATCCTGCGCAAAGCGACTTCTTCTATTTCCGCCTGATGGACGAAGAGGAAGGACGGCACGTTTTCACGAAAACGCTCGAGGAGCACGAGCGGCAGAATTTGATTTTCAAGACGAAAAAAATGTCGCGCTAGGCGGGGACTCGAAAAATGGCGGGTTTCATTTCAAAAGAGACGATCGAAAAAGTGCGCGAGTCCACGGACATCGTTTCGCTTGTCGGCGACTACACGAACCTCACGCGACGCGGCTCGCAGTATTGGGGCTGCTGTCCGTTCCACAACGAAAAGACTCCTTCGTTCACCGTCGATCCCGTGAAAAAATTCTACCATTGCTTCGGCTGCGGAGTGGGCGGCGACGCGATCAAATTCGTGATGGAAATGGAAAGCGTTTCCTATCCCGACGCGATTTCCGAGCTTGCGAAAAAGGGCAACATCGAAGTGGTCTACGAGGCCGGAAGCGGAAACGTGAAAGTCGAGCGCGACGGCGACTTGGACACGGTCCGCGAAGTGTACGACAGGATAGCGTCAACGTTCCATTTTTTCCTCACGCAAAACCAGATGGGGCGAGAGGCTTTGGAATATGTCAAGGGCAGGGGACTTTCGGACGAGACGATTTCCAAATTCAAGTTGGGATACGCGCCTTCCGAGCGCACTTGGCTCAAAAAATTCCTGCTTCAAAAAAACTATTCGGCGGAATTCCTTTCGAAGACCGGGCTTTTCAGCAAGAACTATCCCGACATCGCGCTTTTTTCAGGCCGGCTGATTTTTCCGATTTTCGACAGGAAGGGCGAGGCGGTCGCGTTCGGCGGAAGAATTTTGGGAGACGCGGACGGCCCGAAATATCTCAATTCGCCGGAACTTCCGCACTACAAAAAACGCGAGACTCTCTACGCGTTCAATTTCGCGAAAAAGTCGATCCAGCAAAAAAAGACGGTGATTCTCTGCGAAGGCTATATGGACGTCATCGCATACCATCAGTGCGGAATCGACAACGCCGTGGCTCCGCTGGGAACGAGTCTCACCGAGCAACAGCTGAAAATCCTGCAAGGCTTCGCGGACACGGTGCTCCTTTCGTTCGACTCGGACGGGGCGGGGCAGAACGCCACCAAGCGCGCAATTTTGATGTGCCGCGAATTCAACTTTACGACCAAGATAATCCGGCTTTCGGACGCGAAAGATCCCGCGGAAATTATGATAAAATTCGGTCCCGAAACCTTGACAAAATCCGTGGAAAATGCTATACTAGACAGCGATTTTCTGTTGTCCAAACTGAAGGAATCGTATCCGTCGGATTCGCCCGACGACAAGACCAAGGCCGCGCTGGCCTTCTTCCCCTATGTGGATTCGCTTCGCTCGGACATTCAAAAGGAATCGAGCCTTGAGCATTTGGCTCAAAGTTTCAATCTTGCGCCGGAGGCTGTAAAAAGAGACTTCAACAATCGCAGTGGCGCGCGCGGACGCTTGAACGCCAAGACCGAGCACGGACAGGACGGAACGAGGCAGGTAAAGCCCAACGCCGAACTGCGCGCAGTGCTCGCGGTCATATCCAATCCTGATGAGTATCAGAAAATGCGCCGCGAACTCACTTCCGATGACTTTGAAGATTCTATGGCGAGAGAACTGTTTTTGAATCTGGAGGAATGTTACAGAAAAGGCGAAGTGTCATTATCGGCAATGCTAGTCCAATCTCAAGACGAGGAAATTCAGCGGCAAATAACGGGCGCGTCCGCCTCTGACGAATTTCACGGCGATATGGCCAAATACATTGACGACAGCATCGCTCTGATAAAACGGAAGTCGCTCAAGCGGAAAAGCAAAAAGCTTTCCGAGCGGATAAGGAATTTGAATCCTGTCACTTCCGACGACGAAACGCTTTTGAAAGAACTTCTTTCGGACAAAATGCAGATTGACAGACACTTGAGGCAGCGTTGAGGCCGCCTCGAAAAAAGGAAAGGAAATGGAAAAAGAAGAGCTTGACTCTTTGGTTTTGAAAATTCTGGAAAAAGAAAAAAAAGTTTTCAACTGGGACGAAATCGCCGAAACCGTCGGCGCGGAAACCGTCGCCAACCAGGAAAAAAGCGAGGCCTTGATGGCCGAACTTGAGCAGCGGGGAATCACGATTCAAGAGGAAATTCCCGACTTGCCCGAAGAGGAAGACGAGGACAACCTTGTCGTGGACAACGACGACGAAGGCAACATCCCGGAAGACGCCGAAGCGAAGATTGCCGAACAAGCCGAAAAGGAAGCGGCGATTCCGCCGAAAAAGCGTCTCGTCGGATTTGACAAGGACGCGGCTTCCTCCGACGATCCAATCCGCCTTTATCTTCGCGAAATAGGAAAAGAGGCGCTCCTTTCCGCCGATCAGGAAGTCGTACTTTCCAAGCAGATGGAAGACGGCGAAAATATAATAAAGAACGTAATCAAGAATTCCGGAAAGATGATTCCCGAATTCTTTGTCGTGGCGCAAAAGGCGTTTTCGCGAATCGATCTTCATGAGCCGGGGCGCGCCCGCAAGGAAATCACCGAGGAAATGGCGGAAAAGCGCCGTCTCAAGAACGCCTATTCCGAGCATCTCAAACCGATTCTTCCCGAACTCAAGCAATACATTTTGCTCAAGAGGCAGCTTTTCGATTTGGATTCAAACGCGAATATTCAGGACAACAAGGAAATCCTCGCCCTTCAGAAAAAAATCGTTCCGCAGCTTCAAAAAATCGACATGCAGTCCGAAGAAATTGACAAGTTCAGCAACGATTTCATAGACGTGAAGGACAAAATCGAAGAATATCGGCACAAGCAGGAAAAGCGGATGAAAGAACTTCGCATTTCCGATCCCACCGATTTGCGACGGCTTGGCCGCCGTCTCGCCATCAGGCATGAAGCCGCAAAACTCGAGCAGGATTTGGGAATGTCCGCCGACCAAATCCGCGATGTCTACACGCAAATCCAGAAAATCGACCGCAAGCTTCAGCGGCTTGAATTTGAATTCGAGAATTCCATCGACGACATTCTACAAATGGAAAAGGAAATCGAGCGCGGCCGGCACATGATGGAAGTGGCGAAAAACCATCTCATCAACGCAAACCTCCGCCTTGTCGTGGCCATCGCGAAAAAATACACGAACCGTGGCTTGCAGTTTTTCGACCTTGTTCAGGAAGGAAACATCGGGCTGATTAAGGCCGTGGAAAAATTCGAGTATCGCAAGGGCTACAAATTTTCCACTTACGCCACGTGGTGGATTCGCCAGGCGATTACGCGAAGCATTTCCGACCAGGCGCGCACGATTCGCGTTCCAGTCCACATGATTGAGCAGATAAACAAAGTCGTCCGCGAAA
>CAZZFL010000085.1:0-5793 GCA_964653395.1 uncultured Treponema sp.
ACTAAAATCCTGTCCGCCTCGTCGTAGCAAATCTTGCTGGTGCGGCCGTCGCCGATTCGCGCGTAGATTCCGCCCATCTTGCGCAATATGAAAGCGTCGTCCGCCTTGCCCAGTCGCAGTTCCAGCGCGCTTTCAAAAAAATCCAGCGCAAGCTCGTCGCTGATTTTTCCGTCGATGTGATTTCGCATGATGTTCCGGAAAAAATCCATCACTTCCGAAAAAAAAAGCCTGAAATATTCGTATTTTCTCTCAAGCTCGATTATCTGGCAAAGGAGCATCGCGGCGTCGTAATATTCTCCGCGCAGCGAAAGTTCCTCGCTCAAAATGAAGCCGAAGTCCATGAATTCTTCTTTGGTGAACCAATGCCTGAGCGAAAACCTCGCGCGTTCCGTGCGAAGACGTTTGTATTCCCGAACGGCTTCCCCCTCCTTTCCGTGCATCAAGTCGAATATGACAAGTTTCGCGCGGCTCTCGTCGTCCTCGCGTTCCAAAAGCCATTCGCGGTAGTCCCACGACTTGCGCTTTTTCCGCCTGAAAATTTCATCCACAGAAGAGTCGAAGATTTTCCTTGACTGCGCGTCGGAAAGGATTTCGTAGGCGCGAACGACGCGGCGGAATTCCCCGGAAGTCTCGGGATTTCCAGAAGCGTCGGGATGAAGCTCCTTGACGCGCTTTCTGTACGCCCGGCGGATTTCGGCGAGCGTCGCGCCGCGCTTCACTCCGAGGACTTTGTAGCAGTCTTCCATCTTGCGCTTACGAGATTCTGAACAGCTGTTCGATTTTGGGCACGCGGACGACCATCACGGAGCAATGCGCGTTCATTATGATTTCCTTGTCCGCGAGCGAAAAGTGCCCCGTCGAGCCGGACGCGGATGCGTGTCCCGAAGTCCGCGCGCCGCTTCCGCCGATGAGTATGAGTTCCGCCTTGAATTTGTCGGCCGCGCTTATCACTTCGCCCCAAACCGAGCCTTCGAGAAGCTCCGCTTGCGCCTTCACGCCTTTTTTCTTGGCGAGCATCATCGCGTAGTCCAAATATTTTTGCCCGTCGGCGCGGAGATTTTGCGCGAAATCGGCGTTCTCTTCTTCCAGCAAAAAATGGCTCATCGTGAGACGCTTGAGCGTCGCCGTATCGACGACATAGACGAATTTCAAGTTGAGATGTTGTTGCTTTGCCATGAGGATTCCGTACATTGCGGCGCGCGCCGAAGACTCAGAGCCGTTTACGGCCACCACGACATTGTGAACCAAAGGTTTCAGCATCTGTTTTCCCCCTATGAATTCTTTTTGTTCTTCAACGCCTTGAGCACAAACGTGTTGTCCCTTTCGCGCTCCTCAAGCTGGCTTTCGATATATTTCTTTGTCTCGCGCGTCTGTGGAATCACCATCTTGTCGAGGGCGTTCACCCTGCGCTGAGTTTTTTTCACTTCGCCCGCGAGCCGCCACACAATCGTCCGAATCGACGCCATTTCCGTGAGCAGAGTGAGCAGGTCGAAAAAGTCGCAGATCACTTCGTCGCAGGAAGAAAACGTTCCGAGCGCGGAATAAAAAAGCTGCTTTTGCGGAGGATTCATCACGATGGAAGAAAAATTCATTCCGCCGATCGTCACCGACTTTTCCTCGATGTGGAAATCGTACCTTACGGCGCGTGAAATTTGTTCCACGCGGTCGCCTCCGACATTCACAAGCATCCGCTTGAGCGCGGCGTATGAAGTCTGCGTGGCGTTGTCGATTTTGGTCTCGAGAATCCTGACGCGCTCGGCCATGTGCATCAGCTCCATGACGAGGATTTCGCGTTTTTGCTCGAGCAAATCGTAGCCGTTTTCCGCGCTGGAAAGCCGCTCTTTCATTGCGAGAAGGTTTGACTTTGTGGGTGCGATGTTCAGCTTCATTTTACGAGTTGTCCGCCTCCGAATTTTTCGGCAGATATTTTTCGATGAATTCGGGCTTTATGCGAAGAAGTTCTTCGCGCGGCAAAAGCGAAAGCATCTTCCATCCGATGTCGAGAGTCTGCTCGATGGAGCGATTTTCGTGCTCGTCCTGTCCGAGGAATTCCTTTTCGAACCTCGCGCCGAAATTCAAATAGCGTTTGTCAAGCTCGCCCAATTCCTCTTCGCCGATAATCGCCGCAAGGTTGCGTATGGACTTCACTTTCGAATACGCCGCGAAAAGCTGCGACGAAACGTTCGCGTGATCCTCGCGTGTCATCACGCGGCCGTCCTTCGCGATTCCGATTCCGTCCTTCATAAGGCGCGAAAGCGATGGAAGTCCCGCCACGGGCGGATACATTCCGCGCTGGAAAAGTTCCCTGTCAAGCACGATCTGGCCTTCGGTGATGTAGCCAGTCAAGTCGGGAATCGGGTTCGAGATGTCGTCGTTCGGCATCGTGAGAATCGGGATTTGCGTGATGGAGCCTTCGCTGCCCTTTATGCGGCCGGCGCGTTCGTAGAGTTCCGCCAAGTCCGAATAAAGGTAGCCGGGATAGCCCTTTCGTCCGGGCACTTCGCCGCGCGTGGTGGAAATCTCGCGCAAAGCCTCGCAATAGTTCGTCATGTCCGTCATCACGACGAGGACGTGCATTCCCTTTTCATACGCCAAATATTCGGCGGCCGTGAGCGCGCAGCGCGGAGTTATCGTGCGCTCGATGCTCGGCGCGTCCGCGAGCGAAAGGAACATTACGACTTTGGAAAGGACGCCGCTTTCCTCGAAAGATTCCGTGAAGAATCTCGCCACGTCGTACTTGATGCCCATTCCTGCGAAAACCATCACGAATTGGTCTTTTGAATCCTTGAGCTTCGCCTGCCTTATGATTTGGGCGGCGAGCTGATTGTGCGGAAGTCCGTTCCCTGAAAAAATCGGAAGCTTTTGTCCGCGGATGAGCGTGTTCATTCCGTCGATGGCGGAAATTCCCGTCTGTATGAAATCGCGAGGATAGACACGCGCATAGGGATTTATCGGAGCGCCGTTCACGTCGCGCTTTTGCGAGGAAACGATCTGCCCGTAGCCGTCGATCGGCTCGCCAAGCCCGTTGAAGATTCTGCCGAGCAAGCCTTCGCCCACGCGCAGTTCCAAAGGCTCTTCGAGAAATTCCACGGAGGAATTGTCCAAGTCGATGCCGCTCGTCGCGCCGAAAACCTGCACGACCGCCGCTTCCTTGTTCATGTCGATTACGCGGCCAATTCGCTTCGCGCCGGATTTGTCGCGGACGCAGACGACTTCATTGTACGCAGTGTTTTCGCTGCGCTTCACCACGACAATCGGTCCGTCAACAGAATTTATTCCACGATACTCTATGCCTTTCATATTGCCACCTTGCGCTCGCTTGCGAACGAGGAAACGTAGAGCCGCTCGACTTCTCCCATCTGGCTTTCGAGATGTCCTTCGATTTCCTTGATTTTTTCGAGCGCGGAATTTTCCACGCTGCTTTTGATTCGCATGATTTCCTCGCGCACGGGAAGTGACGCCACTTTTGAAAGAGGCGCGCCGGCCTTCACGACGCGTTCCGCCTTGTCGTAGAATTTCATTATCAGCGAGAGGATTTCAATTTGCTTTTCAGGAGCGCAGTACGAATCGATTTTGTCGAAGCCGTCCTGCTGCAAAAATCCGCTCTTTATCATTTCCGAAACCGTGAGCACGAGGCGTTCCACGTCGGGAAGCGCGTCCGGTCCTATAAGGCGCACGATTTGCTCGAGACGCTGCTCGGCCTTGAGAAGGTCGAGCGCGCGCTGCCTTATCGAGAACATTTTCGGATTGTGCGTCTGCCACCATTCCTTCACTTCGTTCGCGTATTCGGAATACGAGTCGATCCAGCCGATGGCAGGATAATGCCTTGCGTTCGCCAAATCCCTGTCGAGCGCCCAAAAGCATCGGATGAAGCGTTTCGTGTGCTGCGTGACAGGCTCGGAAAAGTCGCCGCCCGGAGGCGAAACCGCGCCGATTACGCTTACGCTTCCTTCCCCGCCGCAAAGCGGAGTAACGCGCCCCGCCCGCTCGTAGAATTCCGCCAAGCGCGTCGGCAAGTACGCCGGAAAGCCTTCCTCGGCCGGCATTTCTTCAAGGCGGCCAGAAAGTTCGCGCAATGCTTCCGCCCAGCGGCTCGTGGAATCCGCCATGATCGCCACAGCCATTCCCATGTCGCGGTAATATTCCGCAAGCGTGATTCCAGAATAAAGCGAGACTTCGCGAGCCGCCACGGGCATGTTCGAAGTGTTCGCGATGAGAATCGTGCGTTCCATGAGCGAGCGTCCTGTCCTCGGGTCGATGATTTCAGGAAATTCCGTGAGAACGTCGGTCATCTCGTTTCCGCGCTCGCCGCATCCGATGTAGATTATCAAGTCCGCGTCGCACCATTTCGCAATCGAATGCTGCGTCATCGTCTTTCCCGTGCCGAATCCGCCGGGAATCGCAGCCGTGCCGCCTTTGGAAAGCGGAAACAAAACGTCAATCACGCGAAGTCCCGTAATCAAAGGCTCGGTCACGCCGAGCTTCTGCGAATACGGACGGGCGCGGCGCACCGGCCAATATTGCGCCAACTTTATTTCCTCGCCGAGTTCCGTCACGGCGATTTTTTCGTCCACAGTGTAAGTGCCGCTTCCGAGGAATTCCTTGAGCACTCGCCCGCGAATCTGAGGCGGAACCATCACCTTGTGCAAAATCGAGGAAGTTTCCTGAACCGTTCCCAAAACCATTCCCGGGAAAATCGGCGCGCCTTCGGAAATCTCGTTTCCGTCGGAATTTTTCGCCGCGCGGAAATCCCATTTCTTTTCCAAGTCGAGCGCGTCCGCGCGCGCGCCTGCCGTGAGGAACGAGCCTGAGTCTTCGCACATTGTTTTGAGCGGACGCTGGATTCCGTCATAAATCGTGCCCACGAGTCCGGGTCCCAAATGCAGCGAAAGCGGCATTTCCACGCACTCGACATTTTCGCCGATGCGAAGCCCGGTCACGTCCTCGTAGACTTGAATCGTCGCCTGCCCTTCGTTCTGGCGGATGATTTCGCCCATCAGCCGTTTTTCGCCGACATTCACGACATCGTAAAGCCCGCAGCCTTCAAGCCCTTCTGCAAACACAATCGGACCTGAAACGCGCGTAATTTTTCCAGTTATCATATTTTCCTCAAATTATCGCCAAAAAGTTTTTCCGCCAACTCGCCGTAATTTTTGTCCTTGAGTTCCCGCACGGCTTCTTCCAAAGTGAGGCGGCATTTCACGCCTTCGTCCTCGGATTCCAAAATCACGCCTTCGTGAAATTCGATTCCGCCTTGCGCGTCTTCGCCGGAAAGAGCGAAGTCGATTTTTTCGCATGAAAGGAAATTCGCTCCAAGTCCTTTTTCAAGCGAGGCTCGCGCCAAATCCAAATCGAATCCGTATACTTTCGCGCGGAATTTTCTGCTCGAGAAAAATTCCTTTTTCGCCGAAATCGGCTTGAGCGAAATTTCAAGGCGTTTCTCCTGCGAAAGCTTTTTGAAATATTCGTTCAGCGCGGAATCCACGCCCTGCGAAACGAACGAGACCAAAAATCTCATGCATTCCAGCGGAACGGAAGCGCGCAAGTCCTTTTCGCATTTGGCGACTTTTTCCGCATAGAATTTCTCGCGTTCAGCTTTCGCGATTTCCAAGCGAGGCCCGACTTCCGAAAGAATGCTTTCCGCCTCGCGCTTCGCCGCAGCCAAAATTTTTTCCGCTTCCTTTTTGGATTCGGCTTGAATTTCCTGTTCGAGAATTTCTGTAGACCGAAGTTCTTCCATTTTAAACGTTCCTTAATTTTCAACAACGAGCAAATTGTCAAATTTGGGAGTTG
>CAZZFL010000086.1:0-5761 GCA_964653395.1 uncultured Treponema sp.
AAAATTATAGCACGAAATCAACATTTAAAGCAAGAAAAAGATATATTTATCGCGGGCGGAGTTTTATGCGCTTTGGGATTTTTTCGTATTTGAAATATCATTGCGGAAAATCGACATTTAAAGCATAAAAACGATATATTTCGCGCCGTTTCGTTTATAAAATAGAGAAAATCGGCTTCTGTTGGCTTCACTTTAAAATCTATTCAATTTTTTACTAGGAGAAAAATTATGAAAAATGTTTTTGGAAAAAGCGTTGCTTTGGCGGCGTTTTTCGCTTGCGTGTTTTCGGCGAATGTCTTCGCGCAAAACAAGACGCTTTCTTATGAAGGCTATTCGCTCAAATGGCAGGACGAGTTCGAAGGCTCGCAGCTCAACCGCGACGATTGGAATGTCGAGCTTCATCAGCGCGGCTGGGTCAACAACGAGATGCAGGAATATGTGGATAGCGCGGAAAACATTCAGGTGAAAGATGGAAAATTGATTTTGCGTCCCGTCACGAAAAATGCCAAAAAAAATCTCTACACTTCCGGCCGCGTGAACACGCAGGGCAAGCACGATTTCAAATACGGCATCGTCGAATGCCGCGCGAAATTTCCTGCGGGCAAAGGATTTTTGCCGGCGTTTTGGATGATGCCCACGGACGAGCAATTTTACGGACAGTGGCCGCGCTGCGGCGAAATCGACATCGCGGAAGTTTTGGGACACGACACGAGCACGGTTTTCGGAACGATTCACTTCGGAAATCCGCACAACGAAAGTCAGGGAAAATCCACTTTGGGCAAAACTGCATTTTCCGACGACTTCCACAATTTCGCGTGCGAATGGGAGCCTGGAAGAATTTCTTGGTACGTCGATGGAAAATTGTTCCACACGGAAAATGATTGGTTCACGAAAAGCGACGGACAAAAGGCGCGTCCGTATCCCGCTCCGTTCAATCAGCCTTTCTACATAATTTTGAATTTGGCGGTGGGCGGAGATTGGCCGGGCAGCCCGGAGAAGAACGCCACTTACATTGACGATTCCACTTTCGAAATCGACTACGTTCGCGTCTACCAAAAGGCGTCTTACAATGAAAACGTCGCGAAGCCGCAAAAAGTTTTGAATTTGAAAAAATCCGATTCGAGCGGCAACTTCGTGACGAACGGAAATTTTTCTGCCGATGAAAATCTCGGCGACGACGCGGACTGGCAGTTCCTTACGGCTGTCGGCGGAGACGGCGTGGCTTCCATCGAAAATTCTGAAATCCACATCGCGACGAAAAAAGCCGGAAACGAAGAATATTCGATTCAGCTCGTTCAGGCGAAAATGCCTTTGGTTCAAGGCGGAAAATATCGATTCAGTTTCAATGCGCGCGCCGCCAAAAAACGCACGATGAAAATCGGAGTGAGCGCGCCCACGCGCAGTTGGAAACGCTATCTCAAAGATACGGTCATTTCTCTCACGCCCGAAATGAAATCATATTCATTCGATTTCACGATGCGCGACGAAACCGACGACGCGGCGCGAATTGAATTCAACATGGGCAAGATGGGTTCAACGGCCGACATTTTCATCACCGACGTTCGCTTGGAGCAAACTGGAATGATTGAAAGAAAAACGCCGGCTTATAACGAGGACGCGGACAAAGGCTTGATAAAAAATTCTGAGTTCAATGGCGATCTTGTTTTCTTTGAAACTTTCACGGACAATTCCGCGAAGGCTTCATGCGAAATAGTTGAAGAAGATTCGAACAATGTTTTGGATTTCAACATTTCAAACACCGGCGACATGGATTGGAAAATCCAGCTCATTCAGCGCGGCGTTTCCCTTGAAAAAGGCAAGACTTACGTTTTGCGTCTCAAGGCGAAATCCACAATCAAGCGCGACTTGATGTTCGCGATTCAGCACGACGGAAGCAAGGACAACAATTGGGACAACTATTCAAGCCAAACCACGGTTTCGCTCGGTACTGAATTCCAGACGTTCGAAAAGACGTTCAAAATGCCGGTGGACAATCCGCAGGCGATGCTGAGCGTTTCGATGGGCGCGGTCGGCGGAAAGCGCATTTCCAAAGAGCATCACATTTATCTTGATGATATCACTCTGGAAATTGCAAAATAAGTTCAATTAAAAAAGCCGCCCAAAAATCGGGCGGCTTTTTTTTGCATTCTGCTGATTCTTATTTCCCCAAATCTTTTTTTTCACAGCCCGCGCAACTTCCGCCGCTGCAAAATGGGCAGCCGGCAGATGTTCCGGATTTTTTCGCGTGCCGCCTTTTTTTTATCGCGCCAAAAATTACGAACGCCGCGTAAATCGCAATCAATGCAATGACAACAATATTTACAATCATAATTTCTCCGTTTCGAATTTTGGAAAGCCACGCACGATTTTTATTGCGCGCAGATTTCCAAACGTTCACATTTAGTCAAAACCAATTCACGCCGTCGCACGGATTTTCATCGCGTCTTCTTTCGCGTAAGGATTCGGGCGAAAAAGCATCACCAAAATCAACGCGAGGAAAACAAATGCGATCACGGTCGCCGCGCCAAAAACGCCATGCACGAAAAGCATTCCCAATTGATAAACAATCAGCGTCGCGATGTACGCGAAGACGTTTTGGAATAAAATCGTAAACCAAAACCATTTTCGATTTTTGAGTTCGCTCGCCATTGTAGCGATTGCGGCGAGGCAAGGCGAATCAAGCAAATTGAACATCAAGAATGCGAACGCCGCCAAGCCTGTCGGAAACCATTCTGCGATTGCGCCGCTTACGATTTCTTCGTCTTCGCTTTCCTCTTCGTCCACTCCCGCCAAAACGCCCATCGTGGAGACGATCGCTTCCTTCGCGCTGAAACCTGAAATCACTGCGGCCGCGCCTTGCCAATTTTTGTGAACGCCGTCCGCGTCAGTGTAAGCGCCAAATCCAAGCGGCCTGAAAATGTAACTCAACGCTCCGCCGATATAACTCAAAATCGATTCGTCCGCATCCACGAGTCCAAATCCGCCTTCGCTCGCTTCCTGAATCAGCGTGCCGTCTTCGGCATATTCCGCTTCTTTCGGAGAGGCGATTCCGTAACTCGAAAGAAACCAAATCACAAGGCAGGCGAGAAACAAAATTGTTCCGGCCTTGACCGCGAAACTTTTCACGCGTTCCCAAGTGTGAAGCAAAACCGTCTTCGCTTGAGGAATGTGATATTGTGGCAATTCCATGACGAACGGCGCGGCAGGTCCGTGGAACGCTTTCGTTTTTTTCAGCATGATCGCGGCAATCAAAACCGAAGCGATTCCGACAAGATACATGAGCGGCCCGATGAACGCGGCGCGCGCGGGATCGCCGAATGCTACGCTTCCGATTACGGTCGCCATCAATGCGATCACGGGAAGTTTCGCGCCGCATGGAATCCACGTCGTCGTCATAATCGTCATGCGCCTGTCGTTTTCATTTTCAATAGTGCGGCTCGCCATGATTCCGGGAATTCCGCAGCCCGATGAAATCAAAAGCGGAATGAACGATTTTCCGCTCAAACCGAATTTCCTGAAAAGCCTGTCCATCACGAACGCAATTCGAACCATGTAGCCTACGTCTTCCAAAATCGAAAGCAGGAAAAACAAAATCGCCATTTGCGGAATGAAGCCGAGCACCGCGCCCACGCCGCCGATTATTCCGTTCGCCACGCAATCCACGAGAACTTCATTCGCGCCCGCGTTCGACATCGCCTCTTCCACCCAGCCTTGTATGCCGCCGACAAAACTGTCGTTCGCCCAGTCGGTGGCCATCGTACCGACTGTAGAAACCGCGATGTAATAAACGAACCACATCACCAATAAAAATATCGGGATTCCCAAAATTCGGTTTGTGACAATGCGGTCGATTTTGTCGGAAGCCGTCATTTTCGCGCCGCTTTTCACGAGCACGCCGTCGAGCAATTTCGTTATGTATTCGTAGCGTTCATTCGTGATGATTGATTCGATGTCGTCGTCCTTTGCCTTTTCCAATTTTTTTGAAATTGCTTCCGCTTTGGAAAGTGAATCGGAATTCAAATCGAGACGCTCAATCAAATTCGAATCGCGCTCCAAAAGTTTTATCGCGCTCCATCTTTTCAAATGCGAAGGAATTTTTTCAGGCAAAAGTGCCGCCGCTTCTGAAATCGCATTTTCGACTTCGGCGGAAAAACACGGCTTCAATTCTTGAAATTTTTTTCCGCCCCCCCCATTGGCAGCTTCAAGCGCGGCCGCCAAAATTTCCTTCGTGCCTTTGTTGTGAAGCGCGACGGTTTTCACGACCTTGCAACTGAGCCGCTCGGAAAGCCGCGCCACGTCGATTTTGTCGCCAGCCTTTTCCATCGCGTCAACCATGTTCAGCGCAAGCACGACCGGCTTTCCCAATTCCAAAATTTGAGTCGTCAAATAAAGATTGCGTTCGATGTTCGTAGCGTCCACGATGTTGATTACCGCCGCCGCTTCGTCGCCCGCCAAATAATCGCGCGAAACAATTTCCTCGTTCGTGTACGGCGAAAGCGAATAAATTCCCGGCAAGTCCACGACGCTCACATTTTCCGTGCCACGGACTTTGCCTTCTTTTTTTTCCACCGTAACGCCCGGCCAGTTTCCGACATATTGAACCGCTCCAGTGAGCGCGTTGAACATTGTGGTTTTTCCGCAATTCGGATTTCCCGCCAAAGCCAATTTTGTTTCCATAAAAACTCCTATAATTTTTTCAATTCTCTTTTTCTGAAGCCCTTTACAAATGTCCATCTTCGCGAGTTTCGCTTGCGAAACTCGTTAGCAAAACGTAATCTTGCGACTTGCTAACTCCAGCGAAATGAAAACTCGCGTTCCCGTTTTCGCCGAAAAAATTATTCAATTTCAATACAATCGGCATCGTCCTTGCGAACGCTCAATTCATATCCGCGAATCGTCACTTCCACAGGATCGCCGAGCGGCGCGACCTTCCTCACGAAAACTTCGCAGCCTTTCGTAAATCCCATGTCCATCAGCCGGCGTTTCAGCGCGCCCTCGCCATTCAACTTTTTGACGACAACCGTAGAGCCAACTTTCGCTTCACGCAACGTACTCACACAAACCTCCTAAAAAATGTCAATTGCGATTTATAAAAATTGCAATTGACATTTTTCGCACATTCCAAACTTCGTCGAGAATGTGCATTAGATATGCAAGTTTCTAACAGAAACTTGTCATGATAAAAAACTGACGCCATTTCAGGCAACTTTTTATCATATCTCCTTTCAAATAATAAGTTATACACAACTGAAGTTTGCAAAGGCAAACTTCAACGCCAAAAAAATTGGAAAATTTAAAAATAAATTTTCCTTAAAAAAACTGCAAAAAAATTCAATTTCCGAAAAACTCAAATTCGCTCACGAGAATTTTTATCTTCGCGAGTTTTGAAAAAATTTTTTCCGCAATGAAAAATTAGCGCACCAAAATTTTTCCAGCCATGGAACGGTCGAGCGCAATTCGCGAATCTTTGACCTTCACAATCAGGCCGGTCGCGATTTTTTGCACCACGGAAACCACAGTGCCGACATTGAAGCCGATTTCGTTGAGACGTTGCTTGACGGCAGCATTTCCGCCGATGGACGCAACCCGCACTTCATCACCCGCAGACGCAAACAACAATGGCATAATTTTCTCCCTAAAACCCCGCGCTAGCGGAGCGCACGAATTTTTTTTCAACTCCCAAACCCAAAGTTATCATAGCATATCTTAAATTATTTGTCAACAATTTTCGTTACTTTTGGCTAACTTTTTTTGAAAAAAA
>CAZZFL010000087.1:0-5700 GCA_964653395.1 uncultured Treponema sp.
AATTCAAAGCAAGTAGTTTTCCTTGCAAAAATTTGCAATTCGCGCCGTGAATTTCTCGTCATAAAACTCAAATCCTCGTGACAAATTTATCCATTGCAACGCCGCGCGATTTGTGCTATAATCTTTCTATGAAAACTCGATTGCTTTTTTTGATTTTGGCTTCTTTTTTTGTTTTTGGCTGCGCGAAAAAAACCGCGCAATTTTCCGAACAGCAGCTCGAACGCGGCGAAGAATTCGTCTCGCAAATCGGCGGAACAAGCCTCGGGCGGCTCGATCCAATCATCATAGAATTTTCAAATGAAATTCCTGACGGCGCGAATGTCGCGCAAGCAATTTCGCTCGTGCCGCCGCAAAAAGGCTCGTGGAGCGTTTCGGGAAAACGCGCCACTTTCACGCCGAGCAAGCCTTTTGGCGCGGAGCAGGAAATCACGCTCGTCGCCGACTGCGCAAAACTTTTCGCGCTTTCAGAAGACGCGATTTACGTGCACAAATATTTTACGCAAAACGCGGAATGCAAAGTTCAGTTCGATTCGTTCGTGATTTCGGACGACGAAAAAAAATTCACGCTCGGCGGAACTTTTTACACCGACATTCCAGTTTCAAAAAAGCAGCTGCAAAAATCGCTCAAGGCGAAATTGGGATTTTTCCGAAGGCCGAAAATTTCTTGGGAAGGAATCGACGCGAAAAATCCGCTCGCCACGAATTTTAAAATCGGCGAAATCACGAGCGGAAAGAATTTCAAATTCCTGAAAGTTTCATGGAACGGAATTTCGTTCGGCGCGAAAAAAGGTCGCGACGAAAGCAGCGCGGGCAAAACGAAATTCAGGATTCCCGCGAAAAACGATTTCAGCATTTTGGACGTGAACTCATCTCAAAAAAACAAAATCATTTTGAGTTTTTCAAAGTCGCTCGATCCGATGCAAGACATCAAGTCGTTCGTAAAAGCGGTTTCCAAAACCAACGACGCTTTCAGCGTGAACGTCCACAAAAACGTGCTCACGATTTACAACGAGAGCAATTTTGAAAACATTTCGGAAGTGGAAATCCAAAGCGGAATCCGAAGCGCGGACGGCGCGTTGCTCGCGTTCAGCGAAACCGTTCCCACAAAAAACGAAGCGTGGCTTTTGCCCGGCGTCAAATTTGTGGAAAGCAATTCCAACGCGGTGATAATTCCCACTTCGCAAAAAAACATTCTCGCCGTCCAGACAACGAATCTGAGCGGACTTTTGATTCAGGCGTTTTTGATTCACGACTGGAACATCACGCAATTTTTGCAAGACAATGAACTCAACGGAAAAGAATCTTTGCACCGCGTGGGCGAGCCAGTTTGGGAAAAAAATGTTCCGCTCGAATGGAAAAGCGAAATGAAAAATCGCCTCGTGACGACGGGAATCGACATTTCAGAATTGACGAAAAAATATCCCGACGGAATGTTCCAAATTCGCGTGAGCTTCAGAAAGCACAATTCGAAATACGTCTGCGACAAACGCCACGATGATTTTTCCGACTTGCCGATGCCAGACGACACAATCGGCGGCTACAAAAAGCAAGGCGAAAAAAGTTTTTGGGACAACTATGAAGATTTGGATTATGACAAGCGGTGGACATATTGGAACTACGAAGACGATCCGTGCCATCCCGCGTTTTACATGTCGAACTACAACAAGGCGAGCCTCATCGAGCGGAACGTTCTGATTTCCGACATCGGACTTTTGGCGAAAAAAGACACGGGCGGAAATCTCTACGTCACGGCGGCGGATTTGAAGACGGCTTCTCCGATTTCCGGCGCGGAAGTCACGCTCGTAAATTATGTGGGAAGAACGCTCGCCACGGGAAAAACCGATTCCGTCGGAAGCGCGGTTTTCAAAAATCCGGGCGCGGAAATTTTCGCGGTGTTCGCCAAAAAGTCAAGCCAGCATTCGTTCCTCAAACTTTCAGGCGAAAACACATTGAGCGTGAGCCATTTTGCGACTGGCGGCGAAAAGGCGAAGAACGGCGTGAAAGGATTCATCTATGGCGAGCGCGGAGTGTGGCGACCGGGCGACACGCTTTATCTGACTTTCGTTTTGCAAGATTTGCAAGGCACGATTCCAAAAGATTTTCCCGCGACGTTCGAGCTTCAAGATCCGAACGGCCGCCTCGTGGAAAGCCGCATCATAAAAGAAAACGTGGACGGCTTCTACCAGATTCAAACTTCCACGAACGAAGATTCGCCCACAGGATTTTACATCGCGCGCGTAAAAATCGGCGGCTCGGAATGGACTCGCCAGCTGAAAATCGAAACAGTCGTTCCGAACAAACTTTCCGTGAAATTGGAAAGCGAAGACGAAATGCTGAAGGCGGGAAGAAATTCATTCACGCTGAAAGGCGAATGGCTTCACGGCGCGCAAACTCCGAATTACAAGGCGGACGTTTCCGTGAATTTTTCAAGCGCGCCGAACAATTTCGAAAACTATTCAGAATATTCATTCACGAATCCACGCGCATCTTTTGACACGAGCCGCGACACAATTTGGGAAGGAAATCTCGGCGCGGATTCTCAAGTCAATTTTTCCACGCGGCTTGAATCAAGCGAAAACCTGCCGGGCAAACTTCGCGCGAATTTCACCAGCCGAATTTTCGAGCCTTCGGGCGCGTTCTCGGCGGAAACAAAATCTTACATTTTTTCTCCATACGAACGCTATTGCGGAATAAAAACTCCGAAAGGCGACGCGGCGCGCGGAATGCTTCTCACCGACCAGGCGCAAAAGGCGGACGTTCTTCTGCTCGACGCGGAAGGAAATCCGATTGAGTCCGCCGAACTCGACTACGCAATCCACAAACTCGAATGGAAATGGTGGTGGGAAAAAGACGCGCTCACGAGCGCAACTTATGTTTCCTACGAATCGTCGTCGCTCGTAAACAACGGCAAAGTCCAAATAACCGACGGCAAGGGCAGCTTCGAATTCCGCGTGGACTACCCTTCTTGGGGACGCTACCTCGTAACCGTTTCCGACGGAGCGAATCACAGCGCGGGAAAAATCGTCTACATCGACTGGCCGAACTGGGCGGGACGCGCGCAGGAAAGCGGCTCGGAAGGAGCGGCGATGCTCACGCTTTTGACGGACAAAGCAAATTACAATGTCGGCGAAAACGCGCAAATAAATTTTTCTTCCGGAAGCGGCGCGCGTGCGCTCGTTACAATAGAAAAATCTGGCGAGATTTTAAAGCAAGAATGGATTGAAACGAAAAACGAGACCACTTCCTACAAACTTCCGCTCACGCAGGAAATGTCGCCGAACGTCTACGCGCACGTCACGCTTTTGCAGCCGCACGCGCAGAGCGCGAACAGCCTTCCGATTCGCTTGTACGGAGTCGTTCCGATAAAAGTGGAAAATCCTGCCACGCTGCTCGAGCCTGTCATCACGACGGCGGAAACTTTCGAGCCGAACAAAAATTGTTCGATAAGCGTCTCGGAAAAGAAAGGCCGCGAGATGACTTACACGCTCGCCGTGGTTGACGACGGACTTTTGGGCTTGACGAATTTTCACGCGGCGAACTTGCGCGACGAATTTTATAAAAAAGAAGCGTCGATGATTTCAAGCTACGATTTGTACAAATACGTGATGAACGCGTATTCTGGAAAACTTGAAACGCTGCTCGCGATCGGCGGAGGCGATTCCGATTCCATCGAAAAAACCGCGCTCGACGCGAACAGGTTCACGCCCGTCGTAAAATTCTTCGGACCTTTCACGCTGAAAGCCGGCGAAAAAAAGGCGACGGAATTTGAAATGCCGGGCTACATCGGCTCGGTGCGCGCGATCGTAATCGCGGGCAAAAACGGCGCGTATGGTTCGGCGGAAAAATCCGTAAAAGTCAAAACGGCTCTTATGGTGCAGCCTTCGATTCCACGCACTTTGGGCTTGGACGAAACAATTCAAATTCCCGTGACCGTGTTCAACGGAACGCAAAGTCCGCAGAAAGCCGCTGTAACTTTCAAAGTTACAGGAGCGCAAGCAATCGGCGAGAATTCAAAGACAATCACAATTCCCGCTTCCGACAATTCGGTCGTCACGTTCGCGATAAAAACGAATTCGCAAGGCACGGCGAATTTCGATTTCACGGTGAAAACGAGCGGAGCGCAAACCACGGCGAGCGTTCCAGTAACCGTCGAAAGCCGAGGAATTCCCGTCACCACGAAGCAGACATTCACCGTAAAGCCCGATAAAATTTTTAACGCGGAAATCAAAAGCACGGCGCAAGTCGGAACAATCCGCAACACGATCGAACTTTCCACGCTTCCGCAAATGAACATGAACGAAAGGCTTTCGACTCTCATCCGCTATCCGCACGGCTGCATCGAGCAAATCACGTCGGGCGGATTCCCGCAAATTTATCTTTCGGGATTTATGAAACTCAGTTCAAGGCAAGTCGAAGAAATAAAAGAAAACGTGAATTCCGTTTTGAAGCGGCACAAAAATTACAGGACATCTTCGGGCGGCCTCGCCTATTGGCCGGGCGGAAACGTTCCGAACGCATGGGGCACTTGCTACGCCACGCACTTCGAGCTGGAAGCGAAAAACGCCGGCTACGACGTGGACGAAAATTTCCTGAACGACCTTTTGGATTTCATCGCGCAAAACGCGACATCTTGGAATGTCTATTCGAGCGACAAATATGAAAACGGAACGGAAGTTCAGGCGTACAGACTTTTCGTGCTTGCGCTGGCAGGCCGCGCGGACGTGGCGTCGATGAATCGCCTTTCCGACGGAGTGGCAGGAACGCAAAACACTTCCGCAAGAATCATGCTCGCCTGCGCGTATTCTTTGTCCGGGCAAAAAAGCGCGGCTTTGCGCCTTTTGCGCGGCATCGAATTCACGCAGAACAAATTCCGTCACACCGGCGGCTCGCTCAATTCAAGCGTGCGAGAACGCGCGATGTACCTTTTCGCATGCATTGCCCTCGAAAGCAACGAGGCGGACAAAATGGCAAAGGAAGTGGCAGAAACTTTGAGCGGCGAGGAATGGCTGAGCACGCAAGAAATCGCGTGGAGCCTGATTTCGCTTTTGCCGCTTTACAAAAATCAAGGAAGCGAAAAATCTTCTTACAAAATCGAAGCTCTTGGAACGACAGTTTCAGGCGCAATCGAAGGCGCGGTCGCCGTGGAAGAAATCGCTTCAAGCCAAACGCAAATCCAGTCCGCAAAAATCGAAAACACGGGCAAAAGAACTTTGTACGGAACTTTTGTCTCGCAAGGAATTTCGATTTCCGGAAAAGAAAATCCGCGTTCGGACGGACTTTCGCTCGAAGTGAAATACGTCGAGAAATCGGGACGCGAGCTGAATCCCGCGAACATAAAGGTGGGCGAAAGTTTCAAAGTCGTCATCAACGTGAAAAACACGACTCGGGCGAACGTCAAGAACATCGCGCTCACGATGCCCATCCCGACTTGCTGGGAAATCACGAACGAGCGCATCGGCGCAGATTCGAGCGTTGCGACGCAAGCGTTCACATATCAGGACATCCGCGACGACAACATTTTCACGTACTTTGATTTGCAGGAAGGAAGGAGCGCGAATTTCACATTCGCGGCCACCGCAGTCTACAGCGGCGAATATTTCATTCCAGCCATTTCAGCGGAAGCGATGTACGACAATGAGATTTCTGCGATCGTGCCGGGAAGAAAATCAAGCGCGGAGTAAAAGAGGACACGAGAAAAGA
>CAZZFL010000088.1:0-1276 GCA_964653395.1 uncultured Treponema sp.
ATAAAATGCGCGCGAAATTCGCAAGTTGCGATAGACTTGAAAATTTTACAAAGATGAAATATTCATCGCTTTCGCAATCACGCCGCCGCCTTGAATCACGCCGTTTTTGTACAGCACCACCGACTGTCCGGGCGCGACTGCGCGCTGCGCTTGGTCGAACGTGATGAGCCACGGCGTTCCGATGAATTCGCTTGAAGGAAAATCGCCCGACGCAATTTCGCTTTTGTCGCAAAGGCGTTCCACCTTGCATTGAATGGGCTTGCTCGCCAGCCGGATTTTCGCCATCGCCTCGAACGGAGCGGAAGGCTCGATTCCGCCCGGCCAAACAAAATCGTCCGCGATAAGCGAGTCGGAAAAAAGCGCGTCGTCTGGAGCGAGCACGACCAAATTGTTTTTCGCGTCAATGGAATGGACGTAAAGCGGACGGTTCGCCGCAACGCCAAGTCCGCGCCGCTGCCCCACGGTGTAATGTTCGATGCCCCTGTGCTTTCCCAAAATCCGTCCGTCCAAATCCACGATGTCGCCTTGCTCGCTCGGCGTGTCGGAAAAAAGCGCGTCGAAATATTTTTGGTCAACAAAATCCTGGCTTTCCTCGCGGTTGGCGGCATCAAGTTTTTGCCGCTTCGCCAAATCAAACACTTGCGATTTTTTCATCGTTCCCAGCGGAAAACGAACTCGGCTCAAAACTTCCGAAGGAATTCGGTAGAGAAAATAAGTTTGGTCTTTGAGCGAATCGCTCGCATTTGCAATCATGAACGGCCGCGAATCCGTTCCGAAAACGCCGATTTCAGGGCGCACGATTTTCGCGTAATGCCCGGTGCAAAAATAATCGAATTCAATTCCGAGACTTTGCGCGGCTTCGAGCAACGCGCCGAATTTTATTTTTTGATTGCAAATGATGCAGGGATTCGGCGTGCGTCCCGCGCGATATTCTTTTTTGAAATATTCCAAAACTGATTTTTTGTAAATCGATTTGACATCGGCCACATGATATTCGATTCCGTGTGCCGCGCAAAAAGTCTCGCATTCTTCTATGTTCTTTTTTTCGCCCGGCCCGAAGCAAGCCTCGAATTCCTCGGCCTCGTCGCTTCCTAAAGTTTCGTCCCAAAGCGACATTGTAACGCCAATCACTCGGCAGCCGTGCTGCTTGAGAAGAAGCGCGGTCAATGTGGAATCCACTCCGCCGGACATTCCGACCAAAACGCTCGAGCCAGCGGGGGGGAGATCTTGTTCTATGTAAGTCATAATTTTTCCTATGCCAAACGCAATTTTAATT
>CAZZFL010000088.1:1376-5628 GCA_964653395.1 uncultured Treponema sp.
GAAAGATACCTGTCGCCGGCATCGGGAAGAAGAACGACAATTGTTTTGCCGGCCGCTTCGGGGCGTTTTGCGATTTGGATTGCCGCATGCAAAGCCGCGCCGCTCGAAATGCCCACAAGCACGCCTTCTTTTTTTCCCATGAGCGCGCCTTTTTCAAAAGCGTCCTCGTTTTCCACGGTGATGATTTCGTCGTAAATTTTCGTGTCCAAAACTTTTGGAACAAAGCCCGCGCCGATTCCCTGGATTTTATGCGCGCCCGCCTTTCCTTCGGAAAGCACCGGCGAAGCGGCAGGTTCCACGGCGACGATTTTCACGTCCTTGATTTTCTTTTTGAGGAATTTTCCGACGCCTGTCAAAGTGCCGCCCGTGCCCACGCCCGCGACGAAATAATCGACTTTGCCATCCGTGTCTTCAAAAATTTCAGGACCCGTGCTTTTCAAATGCGCCTCGGGATTCGCGGGATTTTCGAACTGCCCGGGAATGAATCCGTTCGGATCGCTCTTCAAAAGTTCCTCGGCTTTTTCGATTGCGCCTTTCATTCCCTTCGCGCCGTCCGTGAGGACGATTTCCGCGCCATACGCCTTGATGAGCTGCCGCCGTTCCACGCTCATCGTTTCGGGCATAACGATAATCACTTTGTAGCCGCGAGCCGTTCCCACCGAAGCAAGTCCGATTCCTGTGTTGCCGCTCGTCGGTTCGATTATCGTCGCGCCCGGCTTGAGTCGGCCGGATTTTTCCGCGTCGTCAATCATCGCCTTTGCGATTCTGTCTTTCACGCTTCCCGTGACGTTGAACAGTTCGAGTTTCGCCAAGATGCGCGCGGAAAGTCCGAATTCTTTTTCGATGTGAGTCAATTCAAAAAGCGGCGTGCGCCCGATGAGCTGATCCGCCGAAGTGTAAATTTTTGCCATTGTTTTCTCCATAAAAATAAAAATTGAGGAAGACAAAATCTCGCGTCATTGCGCGGAGATTTCATCTTGTCCATAAAAATCATTCAAAACAAAATTTTGCGAAGAAACGAAATTCTTCAAATTACGTAAACGTAATTTTCTTCGCCCGCGCTTTGCTCCACCAAATCTTTGAGCGAAACGCTTTCAAGAAACCCTTCTATCACTTTGTCCAGCCCTTCCCAAAAACGGCGCGTGCTGATTTTGTCTTTCTTTTTCGACTTGCCGTCTTCCGGAATTTCGGGCGCGAGATGGCCTTCGGTTACGCGCAGAATTTCCGCCGCGCTGTATTGCTCCGCCGGCTTGGAAAGTTTGTAGCCGCCAGTAGGACCGCGCGCGCTCACGAGCAACCCGGCCTTGCTCAAAAGCGCCGTGATTTGCTCGAGATATTTTATCGAAATGTCCTGGCTTTCGGAAACATCTCTGAGCGACACAAAATTGCCGTCCGAATGCTGCGCCACGAAAATCATAAAGCAAAGCGAATATCTTCCGCGAGTTGAAATTTCCATATTAACACATTGTATCACCTCCGCCCGATTTTGTCAATTATTCATATAGAATTAGTAGGGGAAATGAAAAAATATTTCCCATTAAATCTATAGGATAAATATAGTTTATAAAATAAATCATACTTTGTCAATAGGTTTTATGGATTTTTTCGATTTTTCAATGAAATTGATTTTTCAAAAATTCGAAAATTCATCTCGCGGCAAGTCAAACGAAGTGACGCGAAATTTCCGGCGAAGTTTTTCCACTTTTGAAATGAAATGCTTTCTTTGCAATTTCGTGTTGAAAAAATTCGCGGGAAAACTTATAATTTTTCATGCGAGGAAATTTAAAATTTCGCGGAGGAAATCGCGATGGAATTTATCGAAAAGGAAAACATAAAAATCCTGTCCAATCCGGGCGTGGCTTCGAGGCAAATTCTCAATCCCGAAAATTCAAAAAGCGCGCGGATTACGATTACGGAAGTGCGCCTTGAGCCTTCTGCCGTCCAGCCGCGCCACGCGCACGACGCTTCGGAACAAATCTATTACGCCGTCAAAGGCAAAGGAATTCTTTTGCTCGCGGACGGCAAGGAAAAAGTTTTTCAGGCGGGGGATGTCGCGCGGTTTGCCGAAGGCGATGTCCACGGCCTTTGCAACAATTCGGACGGCGAGTTCGTTTACATTTCCGTAACGTCGCCGCCGATAAATTTTGGATACGCGTATAAAAACAAATCCTAATTTTTGAAGCCCCTTACAATGATAGACATCGCGAGTTTTTATTTGTTCGCGGCGCATTGTCGCAAGGCTTCGCGCGTTTCAGTTTTTCGCCGCTTCAAAAACGCACTTTCTTGCTCGACTTTTTCATTTCGGCGAAAACGTCTTCGCCCCAAGTCGCGGTGGGAGAATTGTCCTCTTTGACCAAATCCAGCGCGTTCGCGGGAAGATCGTTTTCCTGCCCGTTGCCAAACCAACTCCACGCGAGCCAGCCGACTTGCTTTTCGTTGCAATAATCAAAAATCGTCTTGTACGGAATCGGCGTTACGATTTCCTTGTTTCGCGACTTGTCGAGCCGATTGTGCTTCCATGCGAATTCGCCGACGCAAAAACAAAGATTCTTGTTCAAAAAAGCGTCGATCCTTTCTTTTATTCCCGCTTCGTCCGGCGCAGCATAGCAATACATGTGCCCCGAAAAAATTATGTTGCCGCTTTCGTCCGCCGCCAAAATTTCAGGCGCGACTTTCGCAAGCCCCCAAAGGTCCTGCCCGTAACCCGGCGAGTCAATCATAATCACATTTTGAATTTGCGCCGCGCGCATTTTTTTCACGGCGTCAATATAAGTCTGCGCGTAAATCGGATTTTCGCTTTCCCATTGCTTCGACCATTCGTTCGCGATGTTCACGATGCAGCAGTCCTTGTGCTTGTTCAAAATTTCTTTTTGAGAAATCCAATATTCCACGGCGGCCTCGATGTATTTCGCCTCGTTGAATCCAGTGGAATCGTGAATTTCCAAAATCGCGACTTGCCCGTTTTCCTTGCAAGTCAAAATCAATTTTTCGAGCGTGGCGGAATCTTCAGGACCAGAATCCCAATTCGGATTTATGTTGATGCTGATGACAATGCGGCTCGCGTTCGAACCGTATTCGGCGGATTTTTTTATGTCGTCGAACGAGCGTTCCTTGAACCAAGCGTAGGCGATGTTTGTTCCGCGCATCAAAAATTTTTCGCCGCTTGCAAGGCAAAGCGATTTTCCATCCACGTGCATTTTGGTCTCCTTATAATTTTTCGTATACAACTACAAAAGTTTATATTAAAAATTTCAAGTTTGTCAAGTTTTCGAGTTCCTGTTTTTTCAACATCGCAGGACAACAAGCGAGTTTTGAAGAAACTCGAAGTTAAAATCCGTGCGCTATTTTAGCATAGATTTTAACCGTTGAATTTTTATTTGAAAAAAAGGAGGCTTCGTATATCAGAAGCCTCCTTGTACATAAGGTGTGTGGGTTATTTTTATTTTTCGTCTACTTTTCTAAAAGTGCCCCATTTGCCTAAAGTTACCTCGAGGCTGTTGCCTTTTGCGGTAACAGTTCCGCTGTATGTCGTTGAGCCAGCTGTTACGGTAAGTTTGTCGCCTTTTTTCAAGCCGCCTGTCCATTTTCCGTCCAAGCCTTTGGCACCTCCATTCCAACAGTCGCAAGTACCATCGCTATTAAAATCTATGCCTTCCCATTCTCCTGCTGACAAATAGTCCGACCTTTGATTTCTCCATTCGCTTTCAAGGGTATCGACTGCTCTGCCAGACAAAACATTGCCGCCAGTCTTTTGAGAACTAGCTTTGTTCAGCTTTTCGTTTTGTTGGAGTTTTTCACCAAGTTTTGTAGAACCAAGTGCATCCTTAAGACTTTTCGCGTAAGAAGTCGCGCAAAGAAGTCCTGCCATGATGGCGAAAACCGCCATGTTTTTGCAAATCTTTTTCATGATTTGTCTCCTAAAAATATAAAATGATATTTCATTATATTGGATATGGGGGGGGGTATGTCAAGTCCTTGTTTGAAAAAATTTTGTTTTTTTTAATCGTAGCGAAAAATCGCTTTTTCAACAAATTCCGAATCTGAAGATTCGCTCGCTTTTCATAATATGACATTCAAAATCCGCACAAAAATGCTGTGCGGATTTTGAATCCGAGTTTTTTCAAAACTCGCATATCCACTACGATTTCTCACTTGAAACTTCACGCCGCAAAATTCGGCAAAGCATTTGTTCCACTCCGAGCGCGTCCAAAAGTTCAACGCAAGGCGAAGGCGTTTTTTTCTCATGCGGCGC
>CAZZFL010000089.1:0-5613 GCA_964653395.1 uncultured Treponema sp.
AAATGTTTTTTAGCAGTAAAGAAAGTTGACACATTCTTTACTGCTAAAAATTATGGAATCAAATATTTCATTTTTCCAAATTCCACTCAAGCAAACTATTATAATTTTTTCCATTTGAAGATGCGTAAAGCAAAAGTGATTCTTCTTCGCTTGGAATTTCAAATTCAATTTCAAAATTTCCTGAAGAGGCGTTCTTCTCGAAGAAATGCCATTCATCTTTTATTATGAATGCGAACTTTATGAAATTGCCCGAACGTATCTCAAATTTTTGTTTTGTTTCAGATTTCAACTTACCCATAAGCGGCGCGAGAAGTTCTGTGTTCGTGGCATTGTTATAAGTAATGTGGCGACGCGGATATTTTAATTGTCCTTGTCCGAAGCCCGAATAATCCGTGGCGGCTTTTATATTGAAAGTCAAAACTGGTTCGGAATGCATTACGTCAGGTTCAACAAGTTTTGCTATTTTTGCCAGCGCCGTGTTTCGTGTCGCGGCAAATTGGTCGTCCGCCAAATAGTAACGGCGATTTTCTTCAACTTTGAAATATGCGCCTTCAAAATATTCTTTTTCTTTTTGCGTGATTTTCTTTTCTGCAAAAATTTTTTCGACTGCGGGAATCCATTTGCCTTCAAATTCGGAGATTGAAATCATGAACGGAAATGGAGAATTGTCCTGAACATAAATTCCGCCTTGATAATCCGCATCATCTGGAACATCGTAGCAAAGCGTGATTGAATTGCCTTTGCGCTTTGTCCATGTCGCGCCTTGTATAAAACTTTGCTTGTCGAACAATTCATTTGTTACAAAAAGATTTCCATTTGTTTTTATATGCACTTCAAATTCGCCTGAAGTTTCGTTTGAAAAATGCAATTTGTCATCGCTGAGAGAAAGTCCTTTTTGAAAAAACTTTCCTTCGACTTTCGGTTCTTTTTCGAATTGCTCTTTTGAAAGCACAGGCGCAAAAAATTGCTCGGAATCCTTTTGCGCTAAATGTGAATACAAAAATGTTCGCGCATCCCAAAACAAATATTGCGTGGAATAACGCTTGATGAAAGTCTTGTAATCTAAATATCCTGCGTCCCAAGTCGCATCAAGCAAATACCAGCGTCCATTGATTTTTACGGCGTTCCAGTCGTGGTCAGGATAACTGCCGATTTTGCCGGAAAATCCATATCCTTTGGAAAAACCCGAAATTGTTTTTGATTCAATTCCTGAAAGTGAGCACATTGCATTTATGCATGCGGCATAGCCTGAACAAACCGCCTTTCTTTTTTTTACGACGCTCTCATAATCTTGTGCAAATATTCTTCCTGAAAAATACATTTCCGCGTCATAGGCGATGTTGTCGCAAATCCAGTCGTGAAAAGTTTTCACTTTCGCAAAATCACTTTGCGCTCCATTCGTCAAAAAAGCGACAAGTTGTGGAAGAAATTCTTTTGGATTTTTAAAAATGCCTTCGGTGATTTCCTTTGGAACATGACGAACTTTGCCATCCATTTTGTCCGTGTGGAACTGCGAAAGGGACGCGGCTTTTCCTGTGTAAAACTTTATCGTTCCATTCGCTTTTGCCAGCAATGCGGAATCAGGATTTTCTGATTGAGTGAACGCATACAAATAAGCGCAGTCGCCTTTTTCAATGGCGGCATTTACGTGCGTTTCGTCAAAAGTCATTTTTTCCACTGGACGCGTAGCAGGTATAGAAATTTTTGTAACCTTGCTTTTTTCAGGAGCAGACTTTTTTTGTTTTGCTGCGAACGCATTTGAAAAAGACATCGCAATCGCGGCGAATGTAAAAAATTTGAAAACTGATTTTTTCATAATTTCCTCCTGAAGAAAAAAATTATATGTTTTCGCTAAATTATCAAAACTAAAAGCAAATTACAAGTCCCGCGCTCGGCGTTATAATAAATCCTTTCAAAGTCCATTTCTTGTCAAAAGACGAAAAGCGGGAATTCTTTGATTCATATTCCTTTTCGCCTTTTCCTATCGAATACATTCCTTTGCAAGAAACAAACGCTCCAAAATGTTCTGTGAATTTAACCGCACCGTACAAATCAAGTCCCACATCAAATGTAACGAATTTATCTGTCTCTCATCCAATGTCAATTCTTTATTGTATTTCTGAAATCCGATTCCCGCCAAAGCGGAAAGCACGAGTTTGAATTTCTGATAATTCAAAAGCGCATAGCCTGCACCAATATCAAAGTTCAAATAAAATGCTTTGCCGTCCTCCCGTTCGCTGTACATAAAATTGCCACTAGTAGAATACCAATCTATAGAATAATAATCTTTGATTTTCATGTTGCCAAGTCCTAAATCGGCGACAAGTGAAAATCCGTTGTCGAAAATGTAATGCTCTTTCAGCGCAAACTGAACGCCATTGCCGTTTTGCTCAACGTCGTTCCATCTATAACGCATTATCGGAATTCCCACGCCCACAGATGTCAAACTTTCATTTGCAAACATTTCGCCCGCAATTCCAATCATCGCCACCAACGCCAAAATCAATTTTCTTGTTTTCATAAAACCTCCTTAAAAAAAGCGCATTTTCGTAAGGTATAAATATCCCCTTATAAAATCCATTTTATTTGAAATCCTGCAAAAAGTCAAGAAATTTACGTATTTACAAGTATATTTATTCCATAACAAAATGTTTTCTTTTTCGCTTTCCGATGTCATAATTTTCAATATGGACGCACTCATCGACATTCCGAAACTTTTCGGCGAAAATTTGCGGAGGCTCAGAAAAAGTCGAAACCTTACGCAGACGCAACTTGCGGAAATGCTCGACGTTACGCAAAAGCATCTTTCCGTGATTGAAACGGGAACACAATTTGTGAGTGCGCCGCTCATCGCGAAAATCGTCGCCGCGCTGAAAGTGGAGCCGGCGGAACTTTTCGGAGGAACAAGCAGCGAAACGAGGATTGCAAACGCAGTTTCCGCTCGCATAATGAATTTGATAAATCCGAAATTTGAACTCATGGCGCGGCAAATTGTTGACGATTTGAAATCCGAAAAATCGTTTTAAAATTTTGCAATTGTTCGATGCGTCTTCCGTATGGGCTTCAAAAAATGCCTGCGAGTTTTCGAAGAAAACTCGGTAAGCAAGGCGGAGCCTTGCGACACATATTGCCACAAATTTGATTTTTCGTTAAAATGCTTTTACTATGGAATTTACTCAAGAAGCAATCGACGCGTTGCAAGTCAACGAAGTTGAAATTATGAAAAAAATTGCGGACGAACTTTCGATTCGCGTTCCGCAGGTGAGCGCGGTCATAAGCCTTGTTCAGGAAGGATGCACGATTCCGTTCATCGCCCGCTATCGCAAGGAAAAGCACGGCTCTTTGGACGAGCTGCAAGTTCGCGAATGCGACCATCTTTTTACTTCTCTGAAAAATTTGGAAGAGCGACGTTTGGAAATCGTGCGCGGAATTTTCAAGCAGGGAAAACTCACCGAATCTCTTTACAATGCCGCGATGGGCGCGAAGACGCTTTCGGAACTGGAAGATTTGTGGGCGCCTTTCAAAAAGAAAAAAAAGACGCGCGGAATGCTTGCCGCGGAAAAAGGCCTCGAGCCTTTGGCGGATTTTATCGAAGGCGAAAATTCGGATTCCGCTGTGGAAGCCGAGGCGGAAAAATTTGTCAAGACTGACAACGAAGATTCGGCTTTGAATGTGGAAAGCGCGGCGGATGCGATTGCCGGCGCGAAGGACATCATCGCGGAACGAATTTCGCAGGATTCAAAAAACCGCGAAGACTTGCGCGCGCTTTATTTGGCGAACGGTCAAATCGTGACGAAGGGAATTGTTCCAGAAGGCGCGAACGCCGAAGAAGCCGAAAAAACTTCGACATACAAAATGTACTGGGATTACCGCGAGCCTTTGGCGCAAGTGAAGCCGCACAGAATTCTTGCGATAAATCGCGCGGAACGCGAAGGCGCGTTGGAAGTGCAAATCGAAGTGAGCGTCGAGGACGGCGTGAATTCGATTCAGAAAAAATACAAGCGCGCGAACAAATATTTTTCCGAAAGCATCGAAGACGGCGTGGTGCGACTTCTTTCGCCTGCCGTCGTGCGCGAAATCCGAAGCGACCAAACTGACGCCGCCGACGATCATGGAATCGGCGTTTTCAGCGAAAACCTGAAAAATCTTTTGATGCAGCAGCCGATTAAAGGAAGCCGCGTCCTCGGAATTGATCCGGGAATTCGCACGGGAACAAAATGCGCCGCGCTGGACGAAACCGGAAAATATTTGGGCTACTTTCTCATCAAGCAAGTGGCGGATCCCGAAGGCAGCTACAAGGCAATCAATGACGCGATTGACAAGTACGACATCCAAGTGGTGGCGGTGGGAAACGGAACTGGCAGCCAGGAAGTGCAAGCCATCGTTTCCAAAGTCATCAGCGAAAATTATTCGGACGTGATGTACACGGTGGTCGATGAAAGCGGCGCGTCCGTGTATTCGGCGAGCGACATCGCGCGCGAAGAATTTCCCGATTTGGATTTGACGATTCGCGGCGCAATTTCCATGGGAAGGCGTTTGCAAGATCCGCTTGCGGAACTTGTCAAAATCGATCCGAAGTCAATCGGCGTGGGACTTTATCAGCACGACGTGAATCAAAAGAAACTTTCCGAAATGCTTGACGAAGTTGTGGGAAGCGTGGTGAACAATGTCGGCGTGAATTTGAACACGGCGAGCGCGAGCCTTTTGAAATATGTTTCAGGAATCACGAGCGCGACCGCGAAAAAAATCGTGGCGTACCGTGAGACGAACGGAAAAATCAAAAATCGCGAGGAACTCAAAAATGTGAGCGGTCTCGGTCCTAAAGCGTTCGAGCAATGCGCGGGATTTCTCAAGATTCCCGAAAGCGAAAATCCGCTCGACAATACTTGGGTGCATCCCGAAAATTACGAAGTGGCGGGCGAAGTGCTTCCGCTGATAAAATCCGGCGAAAAAATTTCTTCCGAACTCAAAAAGAAAATTGCGGAAAAATATTCAATCGGCGAGACTACAATCAACGACATCGTGGACGAACTCGCAAAGCCGAACCGCGATCCGCGCGACGGTTACCCCGCCCCGATTATGCAAAAAGGCGTGGTGAATTTCGAGGATTTGAAGGTGGGAATGAAAGTCACAGGCAAGATTCGCAACGTCGTGGATTTCGGCGCGTTCGTTGACATCGGCTTGCACGAAACCGGCCTCATCCACATTTCAGAGCTGAGCGACAATTTCGTTTCCGATCCGATGGACGTTATAAAAGTGGGCGACGTAAAGGATTTCACGATAATCGATTTGGACGCGGCGCGAAAGCGAATCAGCCTTTCGTTGAAAAGCGATGCCGCCACAAGGGGAAGCGGAGAAAACGCCAGGCGCGAAAAGCCGCAATCTTCTTCGGGCGCGAAAAAAATCGTGGTGAAAAAAGGAAGTCTTCCGCCGTCCGCGAAAAACGCAAAGCCGTCGCAGGAAGGCCGCCGCCCGCCGCGCGAACGCCAAAACTTCGGCAGCGACGACGGAATGCGCTACAGCCCATTCGCCGCGCTTTTGAAAAAATAGCAATCGAAATCAGCAAATGAAATGCATCGCAGGGCGAGACCCTGCCTGCAAGTTTTTGTTTGC
>CAZZFL010000090.1:0-5595 GCA_964653395.1 uncultured Treponema sp.
TTTTATTGTCGAAACTCCGTCAATATTTTATTGCATTTTTTCCCGATTCGTGGTATACTAATTTAAATTTTTCGCGAAACGAAAAATCGCAGTCTAAAAAAGTTAAACTTTCTATATTTTATCGAGGTGTTTTATGTCTTATGCCGTAAGCGCGTTTTTGGGAAGCCACGGATTCGTCGAGCACACTGATGTCGCGTCCGTCGCCGATTCGATTCTTTTTGACATGGACGAGGGCTTGCACAGGCGCAAGGCCGACCAGGACATGATTCGCACGTGGACCGCCAAGCCCGAAAAAAATTGCGTCAACAAAAGCGTCATCGTGATTGACGCGGGCGGAACGAATTTCCGCTCGTGCCTCGTGACGTTCGACGGCGAGGGAAAAGGCGAAATCAGTTTCATGGAAAAGACCCGGATGCCGGGCGTGGAGCGCGAGCTCGGCCGCAAGGAATTCTTCGACCAAATCGCCGCGAATTTGGAGCACCTCAAGGACAAGGCGGACTGCATCGGATTTTGCTTTTCGTATCCGATGGAAATCACCGAGGACGGCGACGGAATTCTTTTGGGATTTTCAAAGGAAGTGAAGGCGCCTGAAGTCGTCGGAAGCCACATTGGAAAATGCCTTTCCGACGCGCTTGTGGAGCACGGCTGGAAACGCCCGAAGCGAATCGCGCTTTTGAACGACACCGAGGCGGCGCTTTTGGCGGGAGTTTCGTCTTCCGCAGGCGGAAAAAAATATTCGAGCTACATCGGCTTCATTTTGGGAACGGGAATGAACGCCGCGTACATTCAGGGCGCGTCGAGCGAAATCGGAATTTCAAAGCCCGAAATCATCGTCTGCGAAGTCGGAAAATTCTGCAAGATTCCGCGCAGCACTTTCGACATTGAATTCGACAAGACGAGCACGAAGCCCGGAACTTTCTTCATGGAAAAATCCTCGTCGGGCGCGTATTTGGGACCGATTTCGTTTCACGCTTTGCAGGCGGCGGCGAAGGACGGACTTTTCAGCAAAGGTTTGGCGGAAAAAATCCTCGAAATGAAGGATCTCACTTTGATCGAACTTGACACGTTCCTTCACACGCCGTACAACACGAGTTCCACTTTGGGTGCGATGCTCGCAGAAAGCGGAAACGCGCAGGATTATGAGCGCGTTTTTGAGATTCTCGACGCGATTGTGGAACGCTCCGCGCGGCTCGCGGCGGCGATTCTCGTGGCGAACGTCGTGAAAAGCGGCGAGGGAAAAGATCCCACGAAGCCGGTTTGCATCGTCTGCAACGGAACGACTTATTACAAGACGCACAAGATCGCACTGCGCGTCCAAAATTATCTCGAGGAAATTCTCACGAAACAGCGCGGACTTTATTGGGAAACCGTCTGCGTGGAAAACGACATAACGATGGGCGCGGCGATAGCCGGAGCCATCAATGTCGATAAGTAATAGTTAATAGTCGCGCGATTTCTTCCGATATTGAAATTGCTAGACTATAAATTATTTACTTGATCAGGTGGTGGAAATTGGCAAAAGGCAGTTCTTTGGGAAAAACCGTAGTTCTTCTCTTTCTTCTGATAATTCTCGTTTTGGGCGGACTTCTGTGGTTCGACTTTTTGGGAGTCATCCGCGTGAAAAATCTTTTCGCGCCCGTATACAAAATTTTCGGACTCACGCCGCAGACTTCCACCACTTCCACTTCGTCGAAGCCGCTTTCGGCGGACTTGGATTTGGATCGTCTCGCCAAACAGCGGGAAGCCCTTGACATTTACCGCGAGGAACTCGAAAAGCGCGAGGGCGATTCGAGCCTTGCCGAGGATCAAAACCGCAGGCTCGCCGAGGAAATCGCCGAACGCGAAAAAAATCTCGAAGAACGCGAAAAAACATTCAACAATCTCGTAAAAATGTACGATGATAGAAATGTAAACATCGAGCAAATTGCGGCGAACCTTGAAGGAATGCCGCCACGCGCCGCAGTTGACATTCTCGTGGCAATGGACGACCAAATCGTCATCGACGTGCTGCGGAAAGTCACCGAACGCGCGGAGGCAGCCGGCACCGCATCAATGGTGGCGTACTGGCTTTCGCTCATGCCCGCCGAACGCGCGGCTCTTGTCCAGCGAAAGATGACGAGCAAGCCCACCACGATCGAATGAAGCGACTTCCGTAAATCAAGTTTTGCGGATTTCGCAAGGCGATGTTTTACGGAGGTGAAATGCTTTCTGTCAACCTGAATTCAGTCCAAGATTTTTCGCAGGTTTCAGCGCAAAAGCCTGAACAGAATTTCGCCGCGGAGTCAAATTCGTCGAAAGACTTTTTTTCGATGCTCAGCGAAAGTTTAAGCAAGCGCGACGAAAAAAAATCTCCCGAAGTCGCGACGCAGAATTCTTCAGTCCAGCGCGAAAAAACTTTTGAAGAAAAATCCGACGCGCCAAAAGAAATTTCCGAAAAGCAAAACATTTCTGAAAATTCTTCCGAAAAAAAATCTTCCGAAACCGGCGAAAAGAAAGTCGCGCGCGCGGAAAAGAAAGACGAGAAAAAGTCCGCTTCAATTTCGGACGACAAAAAAAATTCGCGCGAAAAAAATCTGAAAGCGGACGAAGTTTTGCAGTTTATTTCAGAAGCGCACGGCGCGAAAAAAACTTCCGCAAAGAAATCGGAAACTTTTGACGAGAAAAAAGTCGCGCGCGCGGAAAACGCAAAAAAATCGCAGAAAAATTCCGCGCTTGATTCGGAAAAAGGCTTGCGGACTTCCGCCGAAAAGATTTCTGATTTGGATGAACTTCGCGTGGGACTTTCAAAGAAAAATTTTCTTTCCGAAGCCGCGTCTTCCGCGCGGGAAAACGATTCGCTTGGCGAAAACGCCGACACTGAAATCATTTCCGAATTGCCGCTTTCCGCGTCCCTTGCTCAAAGCGCGGATTCCAAATCTTTCGAGCCGTCTTTGAAAAGCGCGGGAGATTTTTCTTCCGGGAACGCCATTTCCGCGAAGCCGAAAAAAGAGGCGAAAATCGGCGTGATCGAAGTGAAGGATTTTCGCACGAACGCGGAAGGAGCGCAGGGCGGAGCGAAGGATTTCAAAAAGGAATTTGTCCGCGCGGTGCAAAACGACTCGCAAGGCGGCGGCCTTGAACTTACGATGGACTTGGCTTCGAACGGCGAAAAGAACATCCTTTCGCTCGACGGACAAAGCGCGGCCGCCGACGGCTCGAATTTCCAGGCGATGCTCAAAAATCAAATCACGCAGAACGCCGGCGAATTCGTCCGCGCAGGAAACATCGTCCTTCGCGACAACGATTCGGGCACAATCAATTTGGTTTTGCATCCTGAATCTTTGGGCAACGTGAAAATCGGGCTTGAACTTTCCGGAAAAACCGTCATGGGACACATCGTCGTGGCGAGCCGCGAGGCGTTCAACGCATTCGGCGACGGAGCGGATGTCCTGCGCAACGCTTTCATACAAAGCGGATTCGAGGACGCGAAATTCGACGTGAGTTTTGCCGGAAGCGAAATGCAGTTCGCGCAGCAAAATCGCGGCGGGCAAGACGACGATTCTTCCAAGCATCAGGGCAGAAAAATTTATGGCGAATTTGTCGAAGAAAACATTTCAGTTGGATTTGAAAATGCCGATAAAAATATAGGCAACGTTTTGCCTTCGGACTATTCGATAGATGTCGTTGCATAGAAATGCGATTGGCTTTTTATGAGGGGTGAAGATGGAATTCAACGCTACAATGAGCCCGGCCGAAAAACTTCAGGTGAATGCCGAAGTGGACAGGTTCAACAAATTGCAGAACGCGAACGGACGCGCGCCGAGTCAGGAATTGGGCAAGGATGATTTTCTAAAACTTTTGATGACGCAGATGACGCATCAAGATCCTATGTCGCCAATGGACAACAGCCAGTTCATCGCGCAGATGGCGCAGTTCACCAGCCTTGAGCAGATGTACAACATGAGCAACGGCTTCACGAAGATGGCGCAGCTGATGGGCACGAGCGAGGCGGCCGGCACGGTGGGAAAGGTCGTGGAACTTGACATGGGAGACGGTCAAACTGTGACTGGGGTCGTGGACGGATTCACTCGCGGCGAAAAACCGCAAGTCCAAGTGAACGGAATTTTCTACGATATGAATTATGTAAAAGCAGTCTATGCTAATTGATAGAGCGAGGGTAGCGATATGATGAGATCACTTTGGTCCGGCGTTTCCGGAATGCAGAATCACCAAACGAAAATGGACGTTGTTGGAAACAACATCGCCAACGTAAACACGAACGGCTTCAAAAAAGGCCGCGCGGATTTTCAGGACATGATAAGCCAGCAGCTTTCGGGTGCGGCGGCTCCCACCACTGAAGTGGGCGGCGTGAATCCGAAGGAAGTGGGACTCGGCGTGCAGACGGCGGCGATTCACACGATTTTCACGCAGGGCAACTTGCAGTCCACCGGCGTTTCCACGGACGTGGCGATTCAGGGTAACGGATTCTTCGTCTTGCAGAACGGCGAAAAAACATACTTCACACGAAACGGCGCGTTCAGTTTGGACAAGGACGGCACTTTGGTCAATCCTGCGAACGGCTACCGCGTGCAGGGCTGGATGGCCCGCGAATTGAACGGCGAGATGATCGTGCAGACGGCGGCAAGCCCCACCGACTTGACGATTCCGGTCGGCTCGAAAGATCCCGCCAAAGCCACGCTCAATGTGAACTACGCTTGCAACTTGAACAAGAACACGCCCGAAATTCCGCCGGAAGGCGCGACCCCCGCCGACATCGCGAAAGGCACTTGGGCGACCAAGCAGAAAATTTACGACAGCTTCGGAAACGAGCACATTTTGAGCATCGCGTTCACACGCGTCGTGGGCGACCCGAACAGCTGGCGCGCCACGGTTCAAATCGATCCTGAAAACGCAGAGTTCACGCAGACTCGCGTCGGGCTTCAGACTACGGACGGACAGACGAACGAGTTCATCGTGAATTTCGACAACATGGGAACTCTCCGCTCCGTCACGGACAGCGCGGCGGTCGGCTCGAACGATGCGGGCGAAATAATCTTGCAGGCTTCGTTCGCGGTTCCGGACGCGAATCCCGACGAGGACGGAAATCCCTATCGCCAGACGTTCAACATCAATTTGGGCGAAATCGGCTCGATGAGAAACACGGTGACGCAGAGCGCGTCGCAGAGTTCGACGAAAGCGTTCTCGCAGGACGGCTACACGCTCGGATATTTGGACAATTTCAAAATCGATTCAAGCGGAATCATCACGGGCGTTTATTCGAACGGCACGAACCGAACGATTGGAAAAATCGCGCTCGCTTCGTTCACGAACCAAGGCGGTTTGGAAAAGGCCGGCGACAACACCTACGTCGAGTCGAACAACTCAGGCCAGGCGAACATCGGCGAAAGCGGAATTGCCGGCAAGGGAAGCCTGCTCGCGGGCGCGCTCGAAATGTCGAACGTCGACCTTACCGACCAGTTCTCCGAAATGATAGTGACGCAGCGCGGCTTCCAGTCGAACGCGGCGACTATCCGAACGGCGGACACCTTGCTTGAAACCGTGATTTCGCTCAAGCGATAGTCGAATGAAAAACTTGGCAGCAAGATGAAATCTTGC
>CAZZFL010000091.1:0-1403 GCA_964653395.1 uncultured Treponema sp.
GGCATATTTTACCATAGGGGGGGGGTACGTCAAGTAGGCTTTTGAAAAAAACGCGTTTTTTTTGAAATTTTTTTGAGGATTTTACTATACAAAATTTGCTTTTTGCGGAATTTGGCGGAATTTGCAAAATGCAAATCACGGAAATCTGAAATCCGCGGAATTCCATCTCGCACTTCGCACTTGCCTAAAATGGGAAATTTTATTATAATATAGATATGGCGTTACTTGAAGTAAAAGACATCAGCGTAAACATAGATGAAAAGCGCGTCCTCGAGGCCCTGAGCCTCAGCGTGGGCGCGGGCGAAACTCATGTCATAATGGGTCCGAACGGCGCGGGAAAATCCACGCTCGGAAACGCGATAATGGGAAATCCGCTCTACTCGCTTTCAGGCGGAAGCATCGTTTTTGACGGCGAGGACATTACGGGCGACGACGCGGCATCTCGCGCTAAAAAGGGCATTTTCATGTCGTTCCAAAATCCGCTCGAAGTGCCGGGAATTTCTCTCGAGAATTTCATCCGAAGCGCGATTGCGCAGAAAACCGGCGAGCGCGTGAAGCTTTTCCAATTCCAAAAGGAACTCAAGGCGCAGATGGAATTTTTGGCGATGGATTCGTCTTACGCCGCGCGGGATTTGAACGTGGGATTTTCGGGCGGCGAGCGCAAGAAAAGCGAAATCCTCCAGCTTCTCATGCTCAAGCCGAGGCTCGCGATTTTGGACGAGACGGATTCAGGGCTTGACGTGGACGCGGTGCGCACAGTGTCGCGCGGAATCGAAGAATACAAAAAGGCGAACGACGGCGCGCTTTTGATAATAACGCATTCGGCGAAAATCCTCGAAAGCCTCAAGGTGGACTACACGCACATTCTCGCCAAAGGAAAAATCGTGCGGACGGGCGGCGCGGAACTTGTCGATGAAATCGCTAGGAACGGATTTGCCTCGATAAACGGCAAAGAATGAATTTGAAATTATGGAAGAAATGAAGGCGATTTTGGAAAAATATTTTTCTCAAAAAGACGAAATCGACACGGTGATTTTGTTCGGCTCTTTTGCGAACGGAAATTTCAACGAAAAAAGCGACGTCGATATCGCGCTTCATTCTTCCGCGGAATTGGATTTTGAAAAATTGGCGCGAATGCAGGCGGAACTTTCGCTCCTTTGCGGACGCGAAATCGACTTGGCGGATTTGTCGAAGGCGGAAGGCGTTTTTCTTTGCCAAATCATGCGCGGAGAAAAAATCAAATTCGAGCGGAAAATTTTTCTGGAATATCAGATGAAGGCGCTTTTTTTGCGCGAGGATTTTCTTCCGATTTTGGAGCGTTGCCGAAAAGAAAGGCTTCGGAGATTTGCGAATGGAACGTGAAATTCTTCTCGCAAAATTTGAGTCGCTTGCAAAATGCGTTC
>CAZZFL010000091.1:1503-5581 GCA_964653395.1 uncultured Treponema sp.
TTGCAAAATGCGTTCAAAAAATTTTGGGATAGTTTTATGAAAGAAATAAACGACATAGATCGCTCGATGTACGATTTCCGCTACGAGGAAACCGACGAGAATTTTTTCCGGCTCGAAAGCGGACTTTCCGAAGAAATCGTGCGGAAAATTTCCGAGGAAAAAGGCGATCCCGAATGGATGCGCGAATTCCGCCTCAAGTCGCTCGAAACGTACAACCGTCTCCGCGTGCCGAATTGGGGACCGGACATTTCGGGGCTTGACATGGCGAACATTTCTTCCTACGTCCGCCCAAAGACGAAAATGAGCGGCGAATGGAAGGACGTTCCCGACGATATCAAGGACACTTTCGAAAAGCTCGGCATTCCGAAGGCGGAGCGCGAAAGCCTCGCCGGAGTGGGCGCGCAGTACGATTCCGAATTGGTCTATCACAACGTGAAGAACGAAGTCTTGAAGGAAGGCGTGATTTACACCGACTTCGAATCGGCATTGAAAAGCGAAGAATGGGGCGAAATGGTGCGCGAATATTTCATGACGCTCGTAAAGCCTTCCGACCATAAATTCGCGGCATTGCACGGAGCGGCGTGGAGCGGCGGAAGTTTCGTCTACGTTCCAAAGGGCGTGCGCCTTTCGTTTCCATTGCAGTCGTATTTCCGGCTGAACGCAAAGGGCGCGGGACAGTTCGAGCACACTCTCATCATTGTGGACGAAGGCGCGGACTTGCATTTCATCGAAGGATGCTCCGCTCCAAAATACAACGTGGCGAATTTGCATGCCGGCTGTGTGGAACTTTTCGTAAAGCGCGGGGCGCACCTGCGATATTCCACGATCGAAAACTGGTCGAAAAACATGTACAATCTCAACACGAAGCGTGCGCGCGTGGAAGAAGACGCGAGCATCGAATGGATTTCGGGAAGCTTCGGAAGCCACGTTTCATACCTTTATCCCGAAAGCGATTTGGTCGGGAAAAATTCGCGCGCGGAATTCACCGGCGTGACATTCGCGGGCGCGGGGCAAAATCTCGACACCGGCGCGAAGATGATTCACTTGGCGGAAAACACTTCGAGCGTCATAAACACAAAATCCATCTCGAAAAGCGGCGGCGTTTCCACATACCGAAGCGCGGTCTACATTTCAAAGGACGCGCCGGGCAGCAAGGCGAGCGTCTCGTGCCAAAGCCTCATGCTTGACAGCGAATCACGCAGCGACACGATTCCCGCGATGACAGTCCTCACGGACAAAGCCGACGTGGGACACGAAGCCAAAATCGGGCGAATCAGCTCCGACGCGATTTTCTACCTGATGAGCCGTGGAATCGCGGAGGACGAAGCGCGGGCGATGATCGTCTCAGGCTTCGCGAATCCCGTGAGCAAAGAACTTCCGCTCGAATACGCCGTGGAAATGAACAATTTGATCCGCCTTGAAATGAAGGGAAGCCTATGACAGAAAAAATCGTAAACACACTTCCCGCCCCCACTTGGAATTTTCTCAAGATGAACTCGGCGAAAATTTCCGTTCCGGATTCTCTCAAAAAAATCGAGGGCGAAGCGAAAGACGGCTCGCTGCATTTTTCCGTGCGGCCGGGCGAAAACGTATTTTTTGAAAACGAAATCCACGCGCGCGAAGGCGAAGAAAAGACAATCATAATGGACTACACTTCGCAAGGCGCGGACGAAGGCGGCGAAAACGCGGCGGGATTTTTCGGAATAAAAACGCGCGTCTTTTTGGAAAAAGGCGCGCGCGTCCATCTAGTGAAAATCCAAATGCTCGGAAAAAATTTCACGCGGCACGACCAAACCTTCGCGAAAATCTCGGACGGCGCGGAATTCCGCTTCACGAAAATCGAGCTCGGCGGCGCGAAAAATTTCGTCGAGATGATTTCGGACTTGGACGGCGAAAAATCGAATTTGAAAAGCGACATTTCGTACTATTGCGCGGACGGACAGGAAATCGACATCAATTTCGTCGCGAACCAGCGCGGAAAGAAAACTGGCAGCCTGATGAATTCGTTCGGAACTTTGGGCGACGGCGCGAAAAAAACTTTCCGCGGCACGATCGACTTCAAGCGCGGCGCGTCGGAATCAAAGGGAAGCGAGCTTGAAGAAGTGCTTTTGCTTTCCGAAAACGTCGTGAACAAATCCATTCCGCTGATTTTGTGCGGCGAAGAAGACGTTTCGGGCGACCACGGCGCGACGATCGGAAGCGTTTCGGATGAAATTCTTTTTTACCTGAATTCGCGAGGAATAAAAAAATCCGCCGCAGAAGAAATGATGGCGCGGGCTAAAGTCATGCGCACGGCGGCATTGATTCCGAACGATTCCTGCATTGAAAAAATCGAAAAATTCTTGGACGGAATTTTCTCAAAGCAAAACGCGGAGGCAAATCCGTGAGCGGGCAAAGCGAACACAAAAAGGACTTTCCGATTTTCTCGGCGGAAGAAAATCGCGGCCTCGTCTATTTCGACAACGCCGCGACGACGCAACGCCCGCAATGCGTGCTCGACGCGATAAATGAATTCTACACCCTCAACAACGCGAATCCGATGCGCGGCCTTTACGATTTGAGCGTCCGCGCGACGGCGGCCTACGAGGACGCGCGTGCGACCATCGCGCATTTTCTCGGGGCAGCGCAAAGCGCGGAAATAATTTTCACGCGCAACGCCACCGAAGCGTTGAATCTCGTGGCATATTCCTACGCGCTCGAAAACCTGCGCGAAGGAGACGAAATCGCGCTTTCGATAATGGAGCACCATTCGAACATTCTTCCCTGGCAAATGGCGGCGCAAAAAACCGGCGCGAAATTAGTCTGGCTTGAATGCGAAAAGGATTCGGGCGAAATTCCGCAAAGCGAGTACGAAACGAAAATCGGCGAAAAAACGAAAATCGTCGCCATCTCGCAAGTGAGCAACGTTTTGGGCACGGAAAATCCCGTGGAAAAAATCGCCGAGCATGCGCACAAATTCAAAGCCGTCGTCGTGGTGGACGGAGCGCAGTCCGCGCCGCACAAAAAAATCGACGTGCGAAAAATGGGCGCGGATTTCTTCGCCATTTCTGGACACAAATTTTGCGGGCCGACCGGATGCGGCGCGTTATACGCGAGACGCGAACTTCTCGAAAACATGTCGCCATTTTTGCGAGGCGGCGAAATGATTGAATACGTCACTCGAAGCGGCGCGACTTGGGCGGAAGTTCCAGCCAAATTCGAAGCGGGCACGGTGAACGCGGCGGGCGCGGTGGGAATGGCGGCGGCGGCGAAATACATCGAAAAAATCGGCATCGAAAAAATCGCCGAGCACGACGCCGCGCTCGGAAATCTCCTCACGCAAAAGATGCTCGAGATTCCGCATGTCAACATCGTCGGAAACAAGGACGGCTCGAAGCGATGCGGAATCGTGACGTTCACGATTGACGGAGTTCATCCGCACGACATCGCGACAATCTTGGACACCGAAAAAATCGCGATCCGCGCGGGGCATCACTGCGCACAGCCTTTGGGCGAATTCTTGGGCGTGCAGTCCACGGCGCGGGCGAGCCTTTATTTTTACAACGACGAAAGCGAAGTGGAATTTTTCTGCGAGAAAATAAAAAGCATTCGAAAATGGATGGGCTATGGAAACTAAAGAACTTTACCGCGAAATCCTGAACGAGCACAACATCAATCCGCTCCACAAAAAGCCGCTCGAAGGCGCGACGCATTCTCACGACGGAATCAATCCCAGCTGCGGCGACAACATCACGCTCAACTTGAAAATTTCGGACGGAATAATTTCCGACGCGAGCTTTACGGGAAGCGGCTGCGCGATAAGCCAGGCTTCGTGCGACATGATGATCGACCTTGTGCTCGGCAAAACCGAAGACGAGGCGAAAAAACTTTGCCACACTTTCACGAAGATGATTACAGGCGAAGTGTCGCAAGAAGAACTCGAATCGCTCGACGAGGCCGCCGCGTTGCAGGACATCGCGAAAATGCCCGCCCGCGTGAAATGCGCGGAGCTCGGCTGGAAAACGATGAAAAACATTCTCGACGAAAGCGGCGCGGACGGAGAGGCGACAAGTTCCAGCGCGAACAATTCGCATTGCTA
>CAZZFL010000092.1:0-2962 GCA_964653395.1 uncultured Treponema sp.
TATTAACTATTCACTATTTCGCCTTGCCCAAATACGCCTCGCGGACTTTTTCGTTCTGCAAAAGTTCCTCGCCGCTTCCTTGCAAAGTGATTTCGCCGGTTTCCAAAACATAGGCGCTGTCGGCGATTTTGAGCGCCATGTTCGCGTTCTGCTCGATGAGCAAAATCGTCACGCCGCGCTTTTTTATTTCTTCGATGATTCCAAAAATTTGCTGGACGATGAGCGGCGCGAGTCCGAGCGAAGGCTCGTCCATCATCATAAGTCGCGGCCGGCTCATCAAGGCGCGTCCCACCGCGAGCATCTGCTGTTCGCCGCCGCTGAGAGTTCCCGCGTATTGCCAAGAGCGTTCTTTCAGGCGCGGAAAAAGTTCATAGACCCAATCCATGTCCTTTTGAATCTGTTCCTTGTCGCGCCTCAAGTACGCGCCGATTTTCAGATTTTCCGCGACAGTCAAATCCGTAAAGACGCGCCGTCCTTCCGGCACAAGCGCGATTCCTTTTTTGCAAATCGAGTCGATCGCGCTTACTGAAATTTCATCGCCGCAAAATTCAATGCTGCCGCTCTGCGCCTTGACCAAGCCGCTGATCGTTCGAAGCAAGGTGGATTTTCCCGCGCCGTTCGCGCCGATAAGCGAAACGATTTGTCCTTGCGCCACGTCGATGTTCACACCGCGAAGCGCGTTTATTCCGCTGTAAGAAACGAAAAGATTTTTTACGCGCAAAATGCGATTTGAATTTTCGCCGCGAGAATTTTCTGCCGAGTTTGAAAGATTTTTTTCTGCACCTTTTGTTTTCATCGTTCTTCTCCCAAATACGCGGAAATCACAATCGGATTGTTTTGCACTTCCTGCGGAGTTCCTTGCGCGATGAGCGCGCCGAAATTCAAAACGTAAATTCTGTCGGAAATGTTCATCACCAAATCCATGTGATGCTCGATCATGAAAACCGTGAGGCAAAAGTCGTCGCGAATTTTTTGGATGAATTCAGTAAGTTCGAGCGTTTCCTGCGGATTCATTCCGGCGGCCGGCTCGTCGAGCAAAAGGAGCTTGGGCTTCGTCGCCAAAGCGCGCGCGATTTCAAGCCGACGCTGCAAGCCGTAAGGAAGCGACGTGCAGATTTCGTTTCGCACTTCCCACAAATTCAAGATTTCCAAAAGTTCTGAAGTTTCTTCGCGCTGGATTTTTTCTTCCTTCGCGTTGAGGCGAAACGTCGCCGAAAAAACGTTGCTCGTTCGGCGCAAATGCTTCGCAATCAAAACATTTTCGAAGACGCTCTGGCTTTTCCAAAGGCGGATGTTTTGGAACGTCCGCGCGATTCCTGCCTTCGTGATTTTGTCGGGAGTCGGCTCAATCCGCCTGCCGTATTTTCCGCGCTCGGTTCCGGCATACATTTTTTTCATTTTGCCGCGTGGGAAATTTTCCACGATTTCCTCGCCGTCAAAAAACACCGCGCCGTTCGTCGGAGCGTACACGCCGGTCACCACGTTGAACGCCGTCGTCTTGCCCGCGCCGTTCGGTCCGATGAGGGAAACGATTTCATTTTTGTTCACATGGAGCGAAAGCGAATTCACTGCGACCACGCCGCCAAATTGCATCGTAACGTCGCACATTTTCAAAATCGCGTCGTCGGAATTCATTTTGCGCCTCCAGTTTTATTTTGAGGATTTTCGCGATTTCCTTTTGAGAATCTTTTCGGAATTGACTTGAAAAATTTCAAAATCGCGCCGGCGGAAAATTCCTTTTCGCCCATGATTCCGCGCTGATAAAAAAGCACGATCGCCATGATTGCCACGGAGAAAACGACTTTGCGGAAGCCCGGCCGCAAAAACGGAATGCCGAGCGAATCGTTGTCCAAAAACCTGAGCCACCATTCGGAAAGCGCGATGAAAAGCATCGAAGAAATGCAGCTTCCCGTAACGCTTCCGATTCCGCCGATGACGACGATGAGCAGGATTTCATAAGTCATCATGCTTTTGAATTGATTCGCCTGAATCGTCGTTTGGAACATCGCCAAAAGCGCGCCGGAAATTCCCGCGAAAAACGACGAAATCGCAAAGCTCATTCTTTTGTGGTGCGCCAAATTTATTCCCATCGCTTCGGCTGCCACTTCGTCGTCGCGGATCGCCTTGAACGCGCGTCCGTAAGTGGAATTTATCAGAAGTACGATTACGGCGATGCAAGCCGCGCTCACCGCGAACGGAAAAAGCGTCGAGCGGAAAACCGGATATTTTCGCAGAAGGTTCGAGCCGTTCGTGACGATTCCGAGTTTGTCCCATTGAAAAATCGCGCGCATTATTTCGGAAAATCCGAGCGTAGCAATCGCAAGGTAGTCGGACTTCAAATGCAAGACCGGAAGCCCAATCAAAAACGCGAAGAACGCCGCCACGAGTCCCGCCAAAATTATCGCCGCGAAAACCGGAATCGTGAACTGGATTATGCCGCCGTCAAAATATTGATAGACCGCCGCGCGCTGCGCCACGGGAATCGTGAACACGGCGTAAGTGTACGCGCCGATCATCATAAAGCCCGCCTGCCCCAGCGAAAAAAGCCCCGTAAATCCGTTGAGCAAATTCATCGAGACCGCGACGAGCGCGTAAATCGCGCCTTTTTTCAGAACGGTAAAAAGCATCGAAGTGCGCGGAAGAATTTTTTCCAGCACGAAAATCAAAACGAACAAAAGCGCGAGCAACGAAAACCCAAAAATCGCGTCGCGCAATTTTTTTTCGTCACGCGGATTTTCGCCGCCAATTTTTCGAGAAACCATTTCATTCATATTCACGTCATTCATAATTAAAAAATTGTTTTTAAAGCCCCTTGCAAATGCTTGTCTTCGCGAGTTTCTCATTTTCGCTCGCTTCGCTGCCGTAAAACGCAAAAACTCGCACGGCAATTTTCATTTTCAAATCGAACAAAATTCTTCATGCAAATTACAAAGTCGCTTTCATATCAAACTTTGTCGGTCGC
>CAZZFL010000092.1:3062-5563 GCA_964653395.1 uncultured Treponema sp.
GTCGCTTTTTCGCCGAAAATTCCTGTCGGCATGAACATCAAGACCAAAATCAAAAGTACGAAAGTGAACGCGTCGCTGAACGTCGTGAGTCCCATTCCCTTGATGATGTTTTCGCACACGCCAATCAAAAACGCGCCGATGACCGCGCCCGGAATCGAGCCGATGCCTCCGAACACCGCCGCGACGAACGCCTTCAGTCCCGGCATCGCGCCGACCGTCGGAGTGACGCCCGTGTAATTCGAGAAGAACAAAATCGAGCCGACCGCCGCCAAAAAAGTTCCGATGACGAAAGTCGTGCTTATCACTGAATCCAATTTTATTCCCATGAGCTGCGCGGTTTCAAAATCGCGCGAAACGGTGCGCATCGCCATTCCGATTTTCGTCTTGCGAATCAAAATCACCAACGCCACCACGAGCGCGATTGTCAAAAACGGAGTGATCACGGTGACGCGCTTCGTCGTCGCGCCAGCAATTTGAATCGAATCGCTGATCCACGGAATCGCAGGATAATATTTTGTAAGCCCGCCCGTAATGTAAAGCGCGAGATTTTGAATCAAATACGAAACGCCGATCGCGGAAATCATCACCGACATTCTTGGCGCAGAACGGAGCGGACGGTAAGCCACGCGCTCGATGGCAAATCCAATCGCGACAGTCACGACGATCATCAGCGGAATGGAAATGTAAAGCGGAAAAACCGTGGCCGCGTAAATCAAAACCAATCCCGCCGCCATGAAAACGTCTCCATGCGCGAAATTTATCAGGCGAAGAATTCCGTAGACCATCGTGTAGCCAATCGCGATGAGCGCGTATTGTCCGCCAGTGGAAATTCCCGCGAGAATATAAGGCAAATTTGTTCTAAAAAAGTTTTCCATAAAAAACGTTTTTACAAAATAAAAATTCGACCACGCCGTCATTGCGAGAGCGCTTGCAGTCGAAGCAATTTTATTTTATCACAAAGCCAGCGAGTTTTGATGCTTTTTTGCCCCGCAAAAAAAATGCGAGCCTTGCGAGCAAATCAAAACTCGACAAATAAAATTGGCGAATGTTTAAAATTGTCGCTAAAATGTCGCGACAATTTTAACTGCGAGTTTTCTGCGAAAACTCGCTCATTGTACTGCGATTTTTCGCTTCGCTACAAAATCACATTTTTGACAACTCCCAAATCTGAAGATTCGCTCGTTGTCAAAAAATAAAGAACAATTTTATTTAACTGACTGAATGGCAACGAATTCCCATTCGCCGGTCTTGTTGTTCGCGTGCTTGACGTATGCCACGTCGCGTTTCGCGTCGCCGGTTTCATCGAATTCAATCACGCCGGTAATTCCCTTGTAGCTCACTTTCGGAAGCGCGTTTTTAATCGCCTCGCCGTCCGTGCTGCCGGCAATTTTCATCGCCTCGAGCGCGACATTGTACGCGTCGTATGCCATTACGGGATTCGCCGCGACCACGTCGTTTCCGCCATTGTCCGTGAGGTGCGTCGCGTCTGATTTTATCCACGAGCGGAATTTCTCGACGAATTCAGAAACCGCAGCATCGGTGCTTCCTTCGGCGAAAAACGTCGTTACGTTGATGTCGATGTTCGTTCCCTTGACCGCGCCCAAAATGACGTTGGAATCCCAAGTGTCGCCCGCCAAAATCGGCATTCCCAAATTCTGCGTGTTCGCCTGCTCGATTATCAAGGCCGCGGCTTCCGTGGAAACAGGCGAGCAGAAAACCTGCGCGCCGGCGTTCTTCGCGTTTGCGACATAGGCCGCGAAGTCGCTCGTGCCTTCGGGGAACGTTTCGTAAACGATTTCGCCGCCGAGCTTTTTGAACGCTTCGATAAAATAATTCGAAAGTCCGACCGAATAGTCGTCGCCGAGTTTCGCCAAAACGTAGGCTTTTTTCGCCTTGAAATTGTCCACCGCGAAATTCGCCAAAACCGTTCCCTGGAAAGGATCGAGGAAGCAGATGCGGAAATAATGGTCGTTGCCCAAAGTGACTTGCGGATTCGTGCAAGTGATTCCGATGGCGGGAATTCCTGCCGCCGCGAAAGTGTCGCTCGCCGCGATGGAAACGCCCGAACCGTAAGAGCCGAGGACGACGCTCACGCCTTTGCTCACCAATTCGGAAGCGGCGGTTACGGCCTTGTCGTTGGAAGATTCGTTGTCCACGCGGACAAGTTCCACCTTGTATTCCTTTCCGCCGATGTTCACCGCAGGAATCGTGTCGTTCGCGAAAATCGCGCCCAAAGTTTCCTGCTTTCCTCCCGCGCCATTGTCGCCAGAAGCCGGCTCGTAAATTCCGATTTTCACTACGGCGCTTTTGTTTCCGCCGCAACTCGCCAGCAACGCCGCGCAAAAGGCGGCAAAAATGATTTTTTTCATTTTTAAAAATCTCCTAGCAAAAGCTCAATAAAAAGTTGCAACTTTCGATTGAACTTTTATGCCGCTTCGCAATGGAACCTCTACGTTGCGCATATAAACGGGTTGCGCGAAATATCGCCTTGCTCCGTAATT
>CAZZFL010000093.1:0-1767 GCA_964653395.1 uncultured Treponema sp.
CGATATCGCGTTTTTTGAAAAGCGCGCGGGCGACAAATTTTGTTAAATTTTTTTTCTGTGCAACTATTTTGAATTTACAAAATTCGCGGGCGAAAGTCAATCTATAATTCTTTTCAATTTTTCTCATCGCGCTTATTTCAAATTCGAAGCGCAATTCCGCACGGCAAGCGCAATTAGTTTACTTTGGAAACTAACTTGAAATTCTTTGGGAAAAGATGATTCGAAATTGCTTTTTCCTTGACTTCGCATAGTTCTATGTTATAATTTAAACACAAAACCATTGTTTTATAGGGGGTAAAAAATGAAGAAAGTAATTTTCGGTATGTGCGCAGTCGCGATGGCCGCCACAACATTTACTTTTGCCGCGCCGAAAGTCGCGAACAAAGACAAGCCGCTTGTTTGGTACAACAGGCAGCCTTCTGATCCTGTCAGTGGAAAAATTGACATGGCCGCCATGAATCACAATGCCGGCACGCTTTATGTCGGTTTTGACGCAGCGGGGGGGGGTGCAGTGCAAGGGAAAATGATCGTGGACTTCATCAAGGCTTATGGTGCTAAAATCGACCGCAATGGTGACGGCGTAATCGGCTACGTTCTCTGCATCGGCGACGTAGGTCACAACGATTCGAAGGCTCGCACGCAAGGCGCGCGCGAAGCGCTTGGCACTTGGAATGGTTCTACCGACCCGGGAAAAGTAAAAGAAGGTTCTTTGACTGTCGGCGGAAAGACATTCAAAGTTGTGGAATTGGAAGGAAAGGCAATGACCGGCCTCGACGGTTCTACTTGGAATGCGAACGCAGCTACGGACGCGATGGGCGGATGGGCGACAAAATTCGGCAATCAGATTGACCTCGTTGTCTCCAACAATGACGGCATGGCGATGGGCTGTTTGCAAGCTTCCAATTATCCGAAAGGCGTTCCGATTTTCGGATACGATGCCAACGCTGATGCAATTGAAGCGATTGGACGCGGCGAACTTTCAGGAACGATTTCTCAGAATTGTGACGCGCAGGCTACGGCCACATTGCAGGTTCTCCGCAACTTGCTCGACGGTCTCAAGGGCGCGGACGTTTATCAGAACGGAATCACGAAGGCCGACAAAGTTTCTGGCTCGAAGATTTCCGCTGATATGGAATATGTCGCCGCTACGAAGGCGTTGCTCGCAAAGAATGCGCCCGTGACAAGCGCGAACTGGAAGGAGTACAAGACTGGCACACGCGATACAGGAGTCAAGCAGTCGAAGTCTGCCAAAAAGAAAGTTTTGGTTACCGTCTACAATGGCGGCGACAACTTCCTTTCTTCTTCCTACATTCCGGCTCTCCGCTATTATGCGAATTTGTTGAATCTCAATTTGACAATCGTGCAAGGCGACGGCCAGAACGAATCGAGCTGCCTTGACAAAATGGCCAATCCTAGCGGATTTGACGCTTTTGCCATCAACATGGTAAAGACGAATTCCGGCAAGGATTATATGGACAAATTGAAGTACTAATGGTACCAAAAACTAGCACAAAATGCTGTGCTAGTTTTTGGCTTCGAGTTTTGTTGAAAAACTCGCTTATTGTACTGCGATTTTCGCTAGAAACTTCGCGCTGTGCGCTCGTTGCGAGGCGCTTTGCTGCAAAATCGCTTTTTCAACATTCTCGGAAACTGATGTTTCCTGCGATGCTGAAAATCAAGGATGCAAAAACTGGCGAAAAATGCTGTGCTATTTGGAACTCTGTTTTTGAAGGCGGCTGTTTGAAAGAGCCTGTAAATTTGTTGCGG
>CAZZFL010000093.1:1867-5519 GCA_964653395.1 uncultured Treponema sp.
TTGGAACTCTGTTTTTGAAGGCGGCTGTTTGAAAGAGCCTGTAAATTTGTTGCGGTTTCCCGTAGCCATTTTTACAGGCTTTTTTTAAGATTGAGGAATGTTTGAAATTTCCACGGAGATTTCGAGGAAATTTCAAATTTCGAGTTTTGTTGAAAAACTCGTTTATTGCACTTGCCTGCAACGCAACAAGTTGCTAACGCAGGCGAATTAAGTTTTTTCGAAAACTGAAGTTTTCTCAAAACTTAATTTTATAGGAAAATTTATGAGCGATGTTGTTCTTGAAATCAAGAATATGTCCAAATCTTTTGCCAAGAACAAAGTTCTGAACGGAATAAATCTTTCCGTGAAAAAAGGCAGCGTCATGGGTTTGATGGGCGAAAACGGCGCCGGCAAATCCACGATGATGAAATGCCTTTTTGGAATTTATGGCAAGGACGAAGGACAAATTTCTCTCAACGGAAAGCCTGTTGACTTTAAAAGCCCGAAAGAGGCACTCGAAAACGGCGTGGCGATGGTTCATCAAGAATTGAATCAATGTTTGGATCGCACCGTGACCGACAATTTGTTTTTGGGACGTTATCCGAAAAAATTCGGCATGATTGACGAGCAGAAAATGTTCAAGGAAGCGACCGCGCTTTTTGCCGGCCTGAACATGAGCGTGAATCCGAACACCGTCATGCGCACGATGAGCGTTTCGCAGCGGCAAATGGTGGAAATCGCGAAGGCGGTTTCTTATGACGCCAAACTCATCGTTCTTGATGAGCCGACTTCTTCGCTCACCGAGCCGGAAGTCAAAAAACTTTTTTCTATCGTAAATGATTTAAAGTCAAAAGGCGTTTCGTTCGTCTACATTTCGCACAAGATGGACGAGATTTTTGAAATCTGCGACGAAGTTTCGGTTTTGCGCGACGGAAATATGGTGCTCACTTCCGCCATCAGCGACACTGATATGAATCGTCTCATCGCCGCGATGGTCGGCCGCTCGCTCGACAAACGTTTTCCCGACGTGGACAACACGCCCGGCGAAGATTATTTGGAAATCAAAAATCTTTCCACGAAGTATGAGCCGCATTTGGAAGGCATTTCTTTCAAAGTGAAAAAAGGCGAAATCTTCGGGCTTTACGGTTTGGTGGGCGCGGGGCGCAGCGAATTGCTCGAATCGATTTTCGGAACGCGCACGATTGCCACGGGCGAAATCATCGTTCAGGGAAAAAAATTGCGATTCGAATCCAGCAAGGAAGCGATGAGTTACAATTTCGCGATGGTCACCGAGGAAAGAAAACTGAACGGAATGTTCGGCAAGGCCACGATTGAATTCAACACGACAATCACAAACCTTGACGCGTACAAAACCGCGGGCGTTCTTTCCGAAATAAAATTGCACGAAGCCGCAAACCGCGAAATCCGCAGAATGCACACGAAATGCGTTTCCGCCGACGAGCTTATCACGTCGCTTTCGGGCGGCAATCAGCAGAAAGTCATCATCGGAAAATGGATGGAACGCGAGCCGGATATTTTCTTGCTTGACGAGCCGACGCGCGGAATTGACGTTGGCGCGAAGTATGAGATTTATCAGCTCATAATTCAGATGGCAAGAGAAGGAAAAACGATTGTCGTGGTTTCAAGCGAGATGCCGGAAATTTTGGGAATTACAAATCGCATCGCCGTGATGTCGAATCATCGCTTGGCGGGAATTGTGGACACAAAGCAAACGAATCAAGAAGAACTGCTTCGGCTTTCCGCAAAATATTTGTAGGAAAAATCGTCGCATAAATTGTGACGATTTTAACTTCGAGAAAATTGTGCTTGTAGGAATAAGCAAAAATCGCTGCACAAATTGTGCGCGGATTTTGCTTGTCAAGTTCGTGCTTTTGCCCGAACTTGCATATTTGACTGTACGCGTCGCAAGAAGTTGCTCAACGCGCACGCTAAAGAAATGTTTTCAAAATTGAAATTTTGAAAATATTTCTTTATAGGAGAAAATGATGAATATCGATGAATTGAAAACGCTTGCGCAAAAAGCGCCGAACGACGCGCCGCTTGCCGAAAACGAGACGCTCAAAAAATTTCACGAAACGCTCGACGAACTTCGTCGCGACGGCGTGAACAAAATCGCCGACTTGAGGCAGGAAATTGCGATCGCGAAAAAGAACAAAATGATTTCCGCCGAAGAACGCGCAAAGTTGATTTCCGACTACGACGCGCAAATCGAAAAGGCGAAAGTCGTGGTCGCGAATAACAAATCCGCCGACGCCGAACTTTCGAAAATCGGCGTTCAATATGCAAATGCCGCGGCTGAAAAATACATCGCCAAAGTTGATGCGGAGCAGGACAAAATAATTGCGGAAACGAAATCGAATCTTGAAAAGGAAATTGCGAAAATCAAAGCGGACGGCGCGGCGCGAATCGCTCAAGCCCAAAGTGAAATCGACAGGGAAACCGCGAAATATGAAATCAAGTCCGCTTTGTTCGACGCGAAAAATCGCGCGCAAACTACGATTGATCGATGCAAGGACGCGAAAAAGCAGGCGTTCACCGATCACATTCAGGAAAACCGTTCGTTGCGCAACGGAAAAACAAATTTCATTGAAAACCGCAAGTTGGCGTGGAAAAATTATGTCTACAATTTCAAGGCTTCGAAATTTTTCTTGGACAATGGTCTTTACATCGCGATTTGCATTTTCTTCATCGCCTGCATCATAATTGCGCCGCTTTCGGGGCAGGGCGCGCTTTTGACTTTGCAAAATATTTTGGTGATTCTCGAGCAATCTTCGACGCGAATGTTCTATGCGCTCGGCGTGGCGGGATTGATTTTGCTGGCAGGAACGGATTTGAGCGTCGGGCGAATGGTCGCGCTCGGCGCGGTTACGACAGGATTGATTTTGCATCCGGGAACGAACATCGTCACGTTCTTCAATTTGGGACCGTGGGATTTCACCGCGCTTCCGATGGGCGCAAGGCTCGTGTTCGCGCTTTTGCTTTCGATTGTGCTTTGCACGATGTTCAGCGCGTTTGCGGGATTTTTTTCCGCAAAGTTGAAAATCCATCCGTTCATTTCAACGATGTCAACGCAGCTGATAATTTACGGCTTGCTTTTCTTCGGAACTTCTGGAACGCCGGTCGGCTCGATTGACGGCGACATAAAAGATTTGCTTGGCGGACGCTGGATTTTGGGAAGCCTGACGATTCCGAAATTGATTGTGCCTGCGGCGATTGCCGTCATCGTGGCATGGTTCATTTGGAACAAAACGACGTTCGGAAAAAATATGTACGCCGTGGGCGGCAATGCCGAAGCCGCGAGCGTAAGTGGAATCAGCGTTTTTTGGACCACGCTGAGCGTCTTCATCATGGCAGGAATTTTCTACGGATGCGGCTCGTTCTTGGAAGCGTTCCGCGCCAATGCCAGCGCGGGCACAGGGCAAGGCTTTGAAATGGACGCGATTGCGGCGTGCGTCGTCGGCGGCATTTCGTTCAACGGCGGCATCGGAAAAATCAGCGGAGCGGCTTTGGGCGTAATCATTTTCACAAGTTTGACATATTGCCTTACGTTCTTGATGATTGACACGAACTTGCAATTCGTGTTCAAAGGCTTGATTATCATCGCGGCCGTCGCGCTCGACAGCATCAAATATCTCAAGCGCAAATAAAATTG
>CAZZFL010000094.1:0-693 GCA_964653395.1 uncultured Treponema sp.
TGGGCGAAAACTCCATCGGCGCGATTCGCGAAACTTTGGATTTGGCGGTGGACGGCCTTGTCATACATGCGTGATTTTCAGAAGTTGAATTTTCATTTTTTTTCTATACATATAGTTGATTTTGTGATATAATATTTTATCAGTTTTCGCGAGGCTTTTATGAAAAAAATCGGCATAAAATTGGCGGACGGAACTTTCTTTCCGATTTTGGAAGAAGGTTCGATGGAAAAAAAAGAAATCAATCTCACGACCGTGAAAGACAATCAGACAAAAGTCAAAGTCGATTTGTATCGCGGAGAAAAATCTTCGATTGACGAAGCCGAATATTTGGACACATTGGAAATCTCGAAAATGAAAAAACATCCGAATGGCGAGCCGAACATCGGTCTTGAAATTTCGCTCGACGAAAAAAATGAACTTTCGGCAAAAATCGTAGACAAGGAAAGTGGCGCGGAATCTCAAGTTTCGCTTTCGCTGCTTTCGGAAAATAAGAACAGCCCGAAAAATTTTGACGCGGAAAATTCCGATGAAGCCGAAGGCGTAGCTCTCGCTCCTTCGCCGCAAGACGAAGAAAAAGTTTCGGACGACCTGCCGCCGCTTGACGACTTGGATTTGGACTTGCCCGAAAGTTTCGGAGACGACGCGCCTGCGGAAGAGTCCGCGCTTACGGAATCATTGCCGCAAGACGACGAT
>CAZZFL010000094.1:793-5475 GCA_964653395.1 uncultured Treponema sp.
AGAATCTTTCCGATGCGCCGCAAGACGAAGAAAATGTTTCGGATGAAATCGCGCAAGATTTAGATTTGCCCGACTTGGATTTTCCGCAGGAAGATTTCGGCGAAACGAGCGTTGAAGGAACCGCCGAATCGAATGCTGCGGAGGAGAATCCTGTCGAGGAAAATTCTGTTGCTGAAACGGCGGGAATTGCGGAAGAAAAAGTTTCGGACAACTTGCCGCCGCTTGACGACTTGGATTTGGACTTGCCCGAAAGTTTCGGAGCCGACGCGCCTGCGGAAGAGTCCGCGCTTACGGAATCATTGCCGCAAGACGACGATTTTTCATTGGACGAGAATCTTTCCGATGCGCCGCAAGACGAAGAAAATGTTTCGGATGAAATCGCGCAGGATTCCGATTTGCCCGACTTGGATTTTCCAGACATTTCTTTTGACGAGCCTGATTCTTCCGCCGCGCAAAATGAAATTCAGGAAGAAACTGATTCTGCGAATGGCGATTTGGATTTTTCGGATATGGATTTTGATATGCCGAATTTTGACGACGCGGATTTTTCTTTGGATGGAACGAATTCAAATTTTGATGGCGAAAAAAAATCGTCTGTGGAAAATTCTTTTGACTCTTTTTCGGAAAACAATTCTTCGGCGGGCGCACTTGATTTTTCGGATTTGTATGACGACGAAAACGAATATGGCGAAAATTCGCAAAATAAAAGTCAAAAATTTCCCGTCGTGGTTTGCGTCGTTTGCGCGATTATTTGTGTGCTCGCTTTGCTCGCGATTTTGTTCATTGCGCCAACGCGTTTCAATTCGCTCGAAAAAAATCAATCGCAAAATTCATCGCAAGAACTTTCGCAAGATTTTTCAAGCGAAAAAGAAATTTCCGAATTGCCGCCACCGCCCGAACCTGTCACGCCGATTGCGCCGCCCGCAAAGGAAGATGAAGTCGTCGTGATTTCGGAAACGAAAAATGTTGTTCCTGATTTTCCTCCGCCGCAAGAAAAGAAATCTGCGCCAAAGGAAATTGTCTACAAAATAAAATGGGGCGACACGCTTTGGGATTTGGCGGCCACGTATTACAAAAATCCGTGGCTCTATCCGAAAATCGCCCATTACAACAATATCAAAAATCCTGACTACATAATCGCGGGCACTACGATTCGGATTCCGGAAGAATGATGAATGCGCAAATAAAAAAAATTGTTCTCGCCTTTGTTGTTTTTTTGGCGGCATTTTCTTTTGGATGCAATGCCGCGTCAAAAAATTCTTTGAATGAATTTTATGGCGAAGATGTTCAATATTTTTTTGGACTGGAGGAACTTCGAAAAGGAAACGAAGAAAAAGCCAAAAAATGTTTTGAGCGATGTGTTCAGCGAGGAAGTTATTATCCTGCGCGAAGAAGTTTTGAACAGCTCGCGATGATTGGAAATGTTCAGGAAAGGATAAAAGTTTGCCGGGAATTCCTGAAAAAATATGATGACGATTTTGCAAAACTTTTTGCTTGCCGCGAATTCATTCGCCATAAAGAATTTTCGCTCGCGCTCGAAGCAACCGAAAATTTGGATTTTGGAAATGCGCCCAACGAGCTTGTTCGGCTGCGACTGGATTTGATGGAACGAAAAAAAGATTCGCGTTTGGAACGAACGATTTACGATTGGTTTACGAAGCGTCGAGTTTCTGCCGATCATTATGTTTTTTATCGCGAGAACGCGCGCGATAATTTGGAAAGTTTCATCACTAGCGAAGGAAATTTGCCGGAAGCGCATGACGATTTTTCGTTCAACGTGAATTTCATTCAGCAATTTCGCATCGCAATTTATCGCGGAAACTACAACGCGGCTTTTGAAATGTTCGACCAAATTCGGGAAATGACAATCACGCGGCGAAGCGTTCCGCTGACTTATCAACTTGTGGCGGACATGGGACGCGCTTGTTTGAACGGCAGCAAAGGAAATATCGCGAACGCAAAATTTTTTGAAGAACTTGCTCAAGATGAAAATTTTTCGGATAAAAAAATAAAGTATTGCGCGCTGCTTTATTCAGGCTTGCTTTACAACAAAAGCGACAATTCCTTGCGGCGCGCGCTAGAGCGATTTGATTTGGCCGTTCAATCTGCGGAAAGCGAAGAAGATTGCGACCAAGCGATTTGGTATTATTTGCAGTCTTGTCTGCGAGTTTCCGTGGAAGAAGCGATTTCGGGTTTGCGAAAATATTGCGCGGCGTGGAATGAGCCTTCCTACTTTGATGATTTTTTCGATTCGCTTTCCGTGCTGCTTTTTTCGGGCGGCAAGTGGAATGCCTTTCCGGAAATCTTTTCGATAATAAAAGATTGCGCCAGCCCTGCCATGGTTTCAAAATTCGCGTATCTCACCGCGCGGATAATGCAGTCGGGATTTTTGGACGGCGACGACAATGAAATTGAAAAAGTGTTTTGGGTGGCGGCGAATTGCGATGCCGGAACTTACGTTTATTACAAACTTCTGGCAGCCAAGCAACTCGAACTTTCCGAAAAACAAATCGAAGAAATTTTTTTCGGGGCAGAAGAGAAGCAGAAAAAATCCGATAAAAATTCTACGCGGAAAAAAATCATGCAAGAAAATTCCGCCTCGCAAAGTCAAGAATTTTTGCCCGATGAAAAAGCGATTTCCGCGCGCAAACTTTTGCTCGGTTATGCCGAGTTTGGGTTTGCGGAAAAAATCTACGACGAATGGCTGTTTTTTTTCGAGCAAGACAAGCGAACGATTGACTTGCCGACGGCTACAAAACTCGCCGAATTCTTGCGAAAACTTGATGACGGGCAAGGCGGATTCTATTCTAAAAGTTTGAGAATGATTTCGCGTCACGCAGGTTTTTCACAAATGAATTCTTTGGCTGGCGAAAAAATTTCGCGCGAAAATTTTCTGCTTCTTTATCCGCAGGATTTTTCCGAGGAAGTGAATTCCGCTTGTGCCGAATTCGGAATTGCCAACTATGTTATGTACGCGCTCATTCGCACCGAAAGTTTTTTTGAACCGCGCGTTCAAAGTCATGCTGGCGCGATAGGACTCACCCAACTTATGGAAGGCACGGCCGCCGACTGCGCCGCAAGCCTGAAAGTTTCCGAATACAATTTGCACGATCCTGTCGTAAACGTTCGTTTCGGAACTTTCTATTTTTCCAAAATGAAATCGCGGTTGGACGATTCGCAAATTCTCGCGCTGTTCGCGTACAATGCTGGTTTGACGAATGTGCGCCGTTGGATTCGCGGCTCGAAAATTCAGTTTGATGCGCGTGGAAAAATTTCGAGCGATTTGTTTTTGGAAACGCTTCCATTCGCCGAAACTCGTGACTATGGTCGTCGCGTGATTTCCGCCGCCGCGATGTACGCTTGGCTTTACAATGGAATAAATCCGTGCGACATAGTTAGCGAAATGATGTGAAATTTTATCATTGCGAAGAATGAAGCAATTCATTTCGTTTTGCCGCAATAAAAATTTTTAATGCGAATTTTATCTTCCAAAATTGAATGCGCCGCCCGCATAAAATCTTAATGAATAATTTCTGATTTTATAATCCGCGTCATAATTATTTTGACTGTTTTCGGCAGAAAGACTTTCATAATGAACATGTCCGCCGTTGGAAAAAATGCTTCCAAGTCGAAATCCGATAACGGGACTGAAAACGGCGTTCGGCAAAAATTCCAAATTGAAGTCTAACGCCACGCCCAATCCGAAGCTATCGCCGTCGTCCACATAGGCATCGTAATAACGACCTCCACCTCCATATAATGCTCTGAAAAGTCCAACATTCAATCCGATTCCAGTTTGTATTTTTATTGCATTGTTGATTCGAAAACCAAAAGCGGGACCAATCATAATGTCCCAAGTGGATGCCTTCGCATCGTATTGGGCGGCGTAAAAAATTAAATCCGCAATGTCCACGACAAAACCAATTCCAAAATTTCTGTCGCGCAAATACCAAATGTTATAAGAGCTGAGTGCCAAATAAAAATTGGTGTCGTCGTCAGTCTCTTTCGCCCAATCAGAAATTTGCGAATTCAATTTGAGATTTTGTCTTTGCAATTTTTCCAAACTTACGCCCGCGCGAATTTGCAAATTGCCCGCATATTCAGCGAACAGATTTTCTGCACAAAAAATTGCGGCAAGCAGAATGAAAATTTTTCTCACCTTAAACATCGTGATTTCTCCGTTATTCGCTTTGAAAGATTGTATATAACTTATAATATCTGTAAAATAAAGTTAAGTCAACCCTTTAGGTGGACTAATGGCGAATAAATCATATATTTTGTAGGGTGTTTATGGGAAAAATTCTACTTTATACTTCTGTATATGGACGCAAAAAAATTGTTCGGCAAAAATCTCCGCAAATACAGAAAAAATTCTGGCTTTTCGCAGGAACAGTTGGCAGAAAAGGCTGGCGTGAGCGCAAAGCATATCGGCTCGCTGGAAACTGGCTCGTCGTTCGTTTCCGCCGAACTTTTTGAAACTCTGTGTTCAATTCTAAAAGTGCGCGCGCAATTTTTTTTCGTCGAGGAAGATGAAATTCTTGTTGAACAATTTCCGCTCAATTTGATTGACGATGTTGTAAAAAAGCATTTGGCGCGGACGGACAAATCCATTCGGAAGGAATTGAAGTCGAAAATTTTGGCATTTAGAAATTCGCCGAATGCCGCGAAATAATGTAGCCGCG
>CAZZFL010000095.1:0-5435 GCA_964653395.1 uncultured Treponema sp.
TTTCCAGTTCCGAAACCAGCGCGGCGATTTTGCGTTGCACTTCCTTCGTCGCGAAGTCTTCAAAAAACATTCATCAAATCTTGATTTTTCGATCTTCGGGCACTTTTTCAAAATATTCGCGTAGATTTTTTTCCGCTTCTTCGCGCGTTCGGCTGTTCAGCATTTTTGTCTTGATGTAATGTGCGAACGAAAAATTGTCGCAATAATACGAAAAAAATCTTTGCATGCGCGTGCGAAAAAATTCAAGCGGCTGGAATTTTTGCAGGTTTTCGATGTATTCAAGGCCGAGTTCGAGCAAGTCGATTTCGCATGCGTCGCTTTTTTCGTCGCGCTCGTCCGCGCAAAAATATTTTGCCAACGCCGCACGTAATTGCGCGAAAATCCACGGCTTTTGCACGGCCGCGCGGCTTATCATTATTCCTGCCACATTCGGGCATTCCTCAAAAACTTGCGCCGCGCTTTGCGCATCGCGGACGTTTCCATTGAAAATTATGTCCACGCCTTTTTGCGAAAGTCGCGCCGCCAATTCTTCTGCGAAAAATTTTCTTACAGGCCGGCTCAATTTTTCTTTTTGTGTGCGCGGGTGAAGCGCGATTCTTTCCACGCCGAGACTGCAAAGTTTTTCACAAAATTTAAAAAAAATTTCTTCGCGAAAATCTTCGCCGCCAAGCCTGAGTTTTACGCTGAGGCGTTTTTTCGCGCCGCAATTTTCCATCGCGGATTTCACTTTTTCGACCATGGAAAAAGTTTCGCGCTCGTCCTTCAGCATCCACGCGATTCCCGCGCCGCTCCTTACGATTTCAGGAGCGCAGCATCCCATGTTGATGTCGATTCCAATTCCGCTGCGCTGCGCCAAAAAAGCCGCCGCGCCCGCCATCGCGTCCGCGTCATTCGATGTGATTTGCCAAACGATTTTTTCTGGGCAAGGTCCGTCCATCAAATAAAATTTTTCAAAAGGTCCGCCTTGCAAAAGCGTCGGCGCGTTTATCATTTCCGTGTAATGTTCGTCCACGCCGCCAAAGCGTTCAACGATGTGGCGGAACGCCTCGTGGCTCAAAGTGGCCATTGGTCCGCAAATCAGTTTTTTTTCCATAGCGATTTCCAAGCGATTAAAATAGTATAGCACAAAATCTTTTTTTATGATATACTATCCGAATGTTCGAAGTGGAACTCAAGGCGCATGTCAAAAATCGCGCCGCGGTAATCCAAAAATTGAATTCATTCGCACGCTTTGATCGCGTTATCATCAAGGACGACATTTATTTTAAACTTGAGCGTCCGGGAAAGGAACGAGTCACCGCGCGAATCCGCACCGAAGAGCATCGCTCCACGGAAGATTTTTTCAATTTTACCGAGCAAAAAACAATTGAAAAGAAAATTTTTCTCAATTATAAAAAAAAGGAACGGCGCACGGAATCCGAAGGCGGCACAATTGAAGTGAACGAAGAGCACGAAACGGAAATTTCGGACGCTGAGTGCGTGAAGGAACTTTTGCTCGCGAGCGGATTCGTCAATTATTTTTCAAAGCACAAAGATTCTTTGGGCTGGTATGCGGAATGTCAAGGCGGATTTTTTTCGAGCGCACATTTGGAACTTTGCGCGGTTCCGCCGCTCGGCGATTTTTTGGAAATCGAAATACTTTCTTTGCGGCAAGACGAAGAAGCGTTGCGCGAAATAAATTCCGCGCTAAAAAATTTCGTCCTAAAATCAGGACTTGAAATTCGCGACATCGAGGAAAAGTATTATTCTGAATTGTTAGAATGTTTGAATTTTGCGTCAAAATAGTGTACAAGCTTTCGGCTTGTTACCGAGTTTTTCACTTGCTTTTTTATTATGAAAAACTTGCGCCGCAAAATTTAAATTCGAGTAAATAAAGCGAGTTTTCGCAAAGCGAAAACTCGGTAGCAATTCCGCAGGAATTGCGTAAAAACTCGTTTATTGCATTGCGATTTTCGCTAGAAACTTCGCGCTGTGCGCTCGTTGCGAGGCGCTTCGCTGCAAAATCGCGTTTTCAATGTTTTCAAAAATTTCAATTTTTGAAAACATTGAAAATTTACGGACAAGTTGCAATCGGCGAATGATTAGCGTCGCTGATTGTAACTTGAGTAAAGTAGGGCGAGTTTCGTGCGCAAGATAAAAGTTTGCTTGCGAAACTCTATGCAATTTCGCAGGAATCACGCATTTACTGCGATTTTCAATTCGTTGAAAACATTGAAAATTAAAAGGAGGAAAAAATGTTTGAACGAAAAAAATTCAAGGCGGCGGCGTTGGAGCAACTCAAGGGCAGATGGAAAATTCCCGTCATTGCGACAATTTTGATGTTCGCGCTGGTTTCAATTTTCAACGTCGCGGCCGTCACCGCAATCGTCATCTCATACAATAATCTAACGGAGATGACTTTTGTGCCAACGTTTTACATGTTGCGTATGTACTTGCTCTATGTGTTTTTGTTCGTGGTCGAAATTATTTTTTTTATAGCCAGCTTAAGCGTGCACAACACGATGCTGAAGGAAAGCCGCAAGATTTGTTTTTCGGATTTTACGAACGGACTGAATCAATGGTGGCAGGCGACTCGCGGCGGACTTTGGTTTTGCCTTTGGGTTTATCTTTGGTCGCTTTTGTTTTTCATTCCGGGAATCGTGAAAAGTTATGCGTATTCGATGATGTTTTTTGTCATGGCGGAAAATCCAAAAATCAGCGTGCGGAAAGCGATGCAAATCAGCAAAGAACTTACGCGCGGCTACAAAGGCGAACTTTTCGTGCTGCATTTGAGTTTTATCGGCTGGATGATTTTGTCTTCGATTACGTGCGGAATTGGATTCCTTTGGCTCGTGCCGTATATGAGTCAAACACATACGAACGTTTATCAATATTTGAAGCGGACGGCGATTGAATCAAATCGAATCGCGATTTCTGACTTTGAATAAATTTAATTTGGAGGAAATTATGGAAACGAACACGGACGATTTTGAACTCGACTTTCCCGGCTCCGAACAAGAAAAATCTGCGGCGGAAAATGTCGAGCCGCAAAAAAGCGACGAAGAGATTTTCGGCGGCACGTTCGAGACGGCGGAAGAAATGCAAAAATCGCGGCAGGAAAAATCCAAGAGCGAAGCCTCCGAAAAAGAGGCGAATGGCGAGGCGAAAAAAAACGGCAGCGGAAAAATTTTTCTTATAATCACAATCGTCGTTGCGGCGTTGGCTTTGGTTTTTATTTTCCTCAACAGAAACGCGATTTCCGGGAAAACGATTTCTGAACCGACGAAAACTTTTCCACAAAATTCCTCCAAAAATTCCGGCGGCGAATTTGATTTCAAAACTTTTCCTTTGAAAAAGAATTTCAAAAGAAATGGCAGCGGCGAATATGTCGCGAATCTTTATGTCAACGGCGTGATTCAAGAGGCGAACGAAAATTACAACCAAGAATGGCTTTTGTCCACGATCGCCGGCTTGAAAAACGATCCATACAATTTGGGAATTTTGTTGGTGGTGGATTCGCCGGGCGGCACGGTCTACGAATCCGACGAAGCGTATCTTGCATTGCGCGAATACAAAAAATCCGGAAAGCCGGTTTGGGCGTATTTTCAATCGCTCGCGGCTTCGGGCGGTTACTACATCGCATGCGCCGCCGATACGATTTGGGCGAACCGAAACACTCTCACCGGAAGCATCGGCGTAATCGCAGGCTCTTCGGTTGACGCGACCGGATTTCTCGAAAAACTCGGAATCAAAGCCACGACTTTCACCGCCGGAAAAAACAAAAATATGCTCGGCTACAATTCGCCGCTCACAGAAGAACAGCGCGCGATAATGCAAAGCGTCGCGGACGACGCATACGAGCAGTTTACGGGAATCGTCGCAAGTGCCAGGCAAAAATCCATCGAGGAAATAGCCGTCATTGCCGACGGCCGCATCTATACGGCAAGGCAGGCAAAGGCGAACGGGCTTATCGATTCCATCGGCTCGCTCGAGGATGCGCAAGAAAAATTCCAAGAAAAAATAAAAAACGATTTTGACGGCGATTTGTTTTACGTGGAATTTTTAGACTACAAATACGAATACGAGCCGCCGTTTTTCAACAAATTTTTTAGGATGATTTCCGGCGCAGAAAAGCCAGCCGCGTTGCTCGATCCTGTGACGAAGACCGCGCTTGAAGCGCTCGCGCCCGAAATAAAATATCCGGCATACTTGTACAAAAATTGATTCGTGCTTTTTTGTGCAGGGGAGGGGTGCGGCGATTTTGTTGTGACAAAAAATCGTTGTGCACCTCGAAGATTTTGTTGCGATAAAAAATGATGGGAGGGGAAAACGCATTTCCATCCTCCCAAAAAATGTTCGGCGAATTTCTCGCTCGGATGTTTAAAAATCTTCTTCGAATTTTGCCATCGCGGCGCGAATCATTTTGTATGAAAATCCGTCGCGCTGCAAAGCCGCCACAAGTTTTTCGCCTGATTTTTTTTCGCGGACGCGCTTTTTCAAGGCGCGCATGCAAAGTTCTTCTTCGCTGCTTTCTTCAAAAAATTCTCGCAATGCGTTTTCTGCAACTTGCCGCCCGATTCCGCGCGAAGCAAGTTCCGCAGAAAGTCTCGTGCGTCCCTGCGGTTTTGCGATTCTGTGCGAATTAAGCCATGCGCGCGCGAAACGTCCGTCGTTCAAAAAATTGCGGCGTTCCAAATAATCGAGCGCGGCGTTCACGGCGTTCTTTTCAAAATTCTTTTGCGCGAGTTTTTTTTGCAGGCCCGCGCGGCATTGTTCGCAACGCTCAAGATAGGAAACGGCTTTTTTTTCCGCGGCGAACGCAAGCCCGGCAAAAAGCAAATCTTCTTCGCGTTCTTCCAAAAATTCCGCGTCCTCGCAAAGTTCTTCTTCGCGCACGAATCGCAAATATTCCGCGCGTAGAAAAAATTCCGCTCCGTCCGTCGCGATTTTGTAGCAGTCGCTTCCGATGTTTTCGATTTTTAAAATCCGCATCATTTCCACCTGACGCATAAAAAAAGCCCTGGCAAAAACCAGAGCCTTTTTGAAAACGGTGCAACCGTCTAGCGTTTGCTGAACTGGAATCTTCTGCGCGCGCCTTTTTGGCCGTACTTTTTGCGTTCGACCATGCGGCTGTCGCGAGTGAGATAGCCGTTTGACTTGAGCGCCGTGCGGCAATCCTGATCCACTTGAAGCAAAGCGCGCGAAATGCCGTGCAGACACGCGCCCGCCTGTCCGTTGAGTCCACCGCCGCTTACATTGATGAGAATGTCAAATTTGTTGTCGTTCGACGTCACCAAAAGCGGCTGGTGAACCGCGCGAATCTGTTCGGCTGTGGCGAAATAGTCCTTTACGTCCTTTCCGTTCACCACGATTTTTCCAGAACCCTCGCGCAAGAAAACGCGCGCGACGGCAGTCTTTCTGCGACCTGTTCCTATAGCGATATTTTTTGCAGCCAT
>CAZZFL010000096.1:0-5430 GCA_964653395.1 uncultured Treponema sp.
TTTTCATTTTTCCTCTTGACAATTTTTTCGAAAAAATATATAACTATCTCATCACTTCAAAGGCGATGTGAACAGTTTTCTTTTTCAAGAGAATTGTCCACATCGCCTTTTTGTTTTTGTGCGCATTCACGGCAATGCGGTGCGCACGTCATTTTTAGGAGGAATTATGGCTACGACTAACGTTCCGGAACTTTTCGGTTCGATGGTCTTCAATCAGAAGACGATGAAGGAAAGGCTGCCGAAGGAAACTTTCAAGGCTCTCAAAAAGACTATTGACAATGGCGAGCCGCTCGATTTGAATGTGGCGAATCAGGTGGCGCACGCGATGAAGGAATGGGCCATCGAGCGCGGCGCGACCCATTTCACGCATTGGTTTCAGCCGCTTACAGGAATCACGGCGGAAAAGCACGACAGCTTCATCACGCCGCAGGACGACGGAACTGTCATCATGTCGTTCAGCGGAAAGGAACTTGTGCGCGGCGAGCCGGACGCTTCGTCATTTCCTTCGGGAGGGGGCAGGGCGACTTTCGAGGCGCGCGGCTACACGGTTTGGGATCCCACTTCGTATCCGTTCGTAAAGGAGCACACTCTTTGCATTCCCACGGCGTTCTGTTCTTACAACGGCGAGGCTTTGGACAAGAAGGCGCCTCTCCTGCGTTCGATGGAAGCGCTCAACGTTCAGGCTTTGCGAGTCTTGCGGCTTTTCGGAAACACGAGCGCGTCGCATGTCGCCACGACTGTCGGCTCTGAACAGGAATATTTTATCGTGAGCGAAAAGCTTTACAATCAGCGCAAGGACTTGAGGATGGCGGGACGCACGCTTTTTGGCGCGAAGCCTTCCAAAGGTCAGGAAATGGACGACCAGTATTTCGCCGCGCTCAATCCGAAGATTGTCGAATATATGGAAGACTTGAACGAGACGCTTTGGAAATACGGAATACTTGCCAAGACCGAGCACAACGAAGTCGCGCCGGCGCAGCACGAGATGGCTCCCATTTTCAGCACGACGAATTTGGCCACCGACCAAAACCAGCTTACGATGGAAGTGATGAAAAAGGTTGCGCGCCGTCATGGGCTTGTCTGCCTGCTTCATGAAAAGCCGTTCGCGGGACTGAACGGAAGCGGCAAGCACAACAACTGGTCGATGAGCACGAACGAGGGCGAGAACCTCCTTGAGCCGGGCGACACTCCCGGAAAGAATTTGCAGTTCCTTTTGTTCCTCGCCGCGTTGATTAAGGCGGTGGACGAGAATCAGGATTTGCTCCGCATAAGCATCGCGAGCGCGGGCAACGATCACCGTCTCGGCGCGAACGAGGCTCCGCCCGCGATCATCTCGATGTACGTTGGCGACGAATTGCTCGACGTTTTGCAGGCGATCAAGGACGGCACTCCGCTCAAGAGCGCGGCCAAGCAGAATATGAAAATCGGCGTGGACGTGCTTCCCGCGATTCCGAAGGATTCCACCGACCGCAACAGGACTTCGCCGTTCGCGTTTACGGGAAACAAATTCGAATTCCGTTCGGTCGGCTCGAGCCTTTCGATTGCAGGCCCGAACACCGCGCTCGACGCGATTGTCGCGAACACGCTCAAGGGCTTTGCGGACGAGCTTGAAAAGTCGAAGAATTTTGAAAGCGACGTGGCCGCTTTGATCAAGCGCGAAATCACGGCGCACTGGCGAATCATTTTCAACGGAAACGGTTACGATTCAAGTTGGGTTTCCGAGGCGGAAAGCCGCGGCTTGCTCAACCTTCGCACTTTGCCTGAGGCGATGGCGCATTATCTCGACGCGAAGAACATAAAGCTTTACACCGAGATGGGCGTTTACACTGAAGACGAAATGCGCGAGCACTACGAAATCAAGCTTGAAAAATATTGCCAGGTGCTCAATATCGAAGTGGAGACGATGCTTGAAATGATCAACAAGGATATTTTGCCGGCGGCGTTCAAGTACATCCACGAGCTTACAAAGACCGCTTCCGCGATAAAGTCGATGGGCGGAGCCGGAAGCGCGCAGAGCAAGCTGGCTTTGAAATTGGACGGGCTTGTCGCGTCGCTCGAAGAAAAGGCGGAAGATTTGTGCAAGGCGCACATCGCCGCGAAGGATGCGGGCGACGCGATGGCGGTGGCGCGTTCCTATGTCGAGAACGTCGTTCCTGCTATGGCGCAGGCGCGCGCGGTGGCCGACGAAATCGAGCCGCTTCTCGGCGAGGAATACAAGCCGTATCCTTGCTACGAAGATTTGTTGTTCCGAGTTTAAGTAGAGTCTAAAAAAATATTTTGCGCAACGAGGCGCGGTTCTTTTGGCGGAATCTTTCTGTCTTGAAGAATCGCGCCTTTTTCGTTTTGCATAGATTTCGAGTTTTTCGCGGCAAGGATCGTAGGGACTGGCGAAGCCAGTTCCGAAGGGCGCGCGAAGCGCGCACGTAGGAATGAAGCGATAGCGGAATCCCGAAGAGCCTGTTTTTTGTGAAGCGAAGCGTAACAAAAAGCCGCCCAAATGAATGGCAAAATGTAAAGCTCGAATTTGAAATTGATTTATTTTTTCTTCTGGAGGTAAAAATGGAAGAAGTAAGTTCAATGGTTTTCGGCGTTTGGTTTTTGATCGGCGCCGCATTGGTTTTCTGGATGCAGGCCGGATTTGCGATGGTGGAAACTGGATTCACCCGCGCGAAAAATACCGGCAACATCATCATGAAAAACCTGATGGATTTTTGCATCGGCACGGTGATGTTCTGCCTTGTGGGATTCGGACTTTTGCTGGGCGAGGATTTGCTCGGCATAATCGGAAAGCCCGGCTTTGACCTTTTCACTGACTATGCGAATTTCGATTTCAGCGGCTTCGTGTTCAACTTGGTTTTCTGCGCCACGACCGCGACGATCGTTTCAGGCGCGATGGCGGAGCGCACGAAATTCCTTTCGTACTGCGTTTATTCCGCGGTGATTTCCGCCGTGATTTATCCGATTGAAGCGCACTGGACTTGGGGAGGGGGATGGCTTTCCGAAATGGGCTTCCACGATTTTGCCGGCTCGAACTGCATTCACATGGTGGGCGGAATCGCGGCTTTGATTGGAGCGGCGTGTCTCGGACCGCGCATCGGAAAGTACACGAAGAATCCCGACGGCTCTATTAAGGTCCACGCATTTCCCGGACACAACTTGCCGATTGGCGCGCTGGGCGTTTTCATCTTGTGGCTGGGCTGGTACGGATTCAACGGCGCGGCCGCTACGACGGTTTCCCAGCTCGGCTCGATTTTTTTGACGACGACAATTGCGCCAGCTTTGGCCACCGTCACTTGCATGGTTTTCACTTGGATAAAATACAAGAAGCCAGATGTCACGATGTGCCTCAACGCTTCTCTTGCGGGGCTTGTCGCGATCACGGCTTCCTGCGATGTGACCGACTGCGCGGGCGCGGCGATTATCGGCGTGGTGGCGGGATTGCTCGTCGTGTTCGGCGTTTGGTTCGTGGACAACAAACTTCACGTTGACGATCCTGTGGGTGCGGTCGCCGTCCACATGCTGAACGGAATTTGGGGAACGATTGCCGTGGGACTTTTTGCCACGGATGCCGCGCCGGAATTTGCTTTGGCGGAAAAAGGCTTGTTCTATGGCGGCGGATTCAAATTGCTCGGAATCCAATTTACGGGAATGTTCGCTACGATTGCGTGGACGGCTGTAACTACCACGGTTACATTCTTGGTGATCAAAAAAATCATCGGGCTTCGCGTGAGCGAGGAAGAAGAAATTCTCGGCCTCGACAAAACCGAGCACGGACTCGCTTCGGGCTACGGCGATTTCAGCACGATTCTTCATTCCGAATTCGGCGAAATTGACGGAACTGTTACTGAAGAAATTTCCAAGGCCGTTCCTGTCACGAAAATCACGACGGGCGAACACGCCGACGCGAAGTTCACGAAGATTGTGATTGTCACGCGGCAGAACAAATTCAACGATTTGAAAAACGCGTTGAACAAAATCGGCGTTACTGGAATGACCGTGGCGAACGTGATGGGCTGCGGAATGCAGATGGGCGCGTCCGAATATTATCGCGGCGTTCCGATCGACATTCAGGTTTTGCCGAAAATCAAAGTTGAAGTCGTCGTGGCGAAAGTTCCTGTAAGGGAAGTGATTGACGCGGCGAAAAAGGCGCTTTATACCGGACACATCGGCGACGGAAAAATTTTCGTCTATCCGGTCGAGAACGTGGTAAAAGTGCGCACCGGCGAAGAAGGCTACGACGCTTTGCAAAACGACGACTAGAATTTTTCGCTTGATTTCCAACGATGAAAAAAGTTTCGCCTTTCATCGTCGTTGGAAAAAATTGCGGCGAGAAAAATCGCCGCGCAAATTAAATCAAAAATCCGCGCGATTCTTTCGCGCGGATTTTTGATTTTGCCGAGAATCATTTTTTTTAATTTGGATTTTTGAAAATTTGGTTTTTGTGTTTGCGATGCGAATTCATGCTCCTTATTTTTCAAAATAAAATATTTACAAAAACAATTTTTTGTGATAGAATGTTGTCGATATGGACTTGAAGAATTTCTATCAAAAAGTTGGCGGAAGCTATGAAGAAATCAGATCGCGTTTGCCGACCGACAAACTTGTGGAAAAATTTGTCTTGATGCTTCCAAAAGAGCCATGTTTCGGAAGCTTGAAAGTTGGTATGGAAAATCAAGATTGGAAAGCCGCCTTTGCCGCTTGTCATACGCTAAAGGGGGTGGCCGCAAATCTCGCGCTCACGACACTTTATAATTCTACGGAAGCGCTCACGGAAGATTTGCGCAGCGGAACGCCCGCCCCGAACGCGCAGCAAGATTTTGAAAAAGTAAAAAAAGATTTTGAAAATGTAATAGCCGCAATAAATGAAGGAGTCGCGCAATGATTGACAAAAATGACTCTCCGCTTGAAATATTTGAATCTTCGCACACAAAGGATACGGTTCTCATCATTGAAGATGACGAAATCAATCGCGGAATTTTGAGCGCGTTTTTGCAAGAAAAATTCAATTTGCTTGAAGCCGAAAACGGCAAAGTGGGCATGGACATTCTTTCCGCAAACTACAAAAAAGTTTCGGTAATTTTGCTGGACATTTTGATGCCCGTCATGGACGGCTACGATTTTCTTCAAAAGATGGGGCAGGAAAAACGATTCAAATCTATTCCTGTAATTATTCTCACGGCAAACAACGCGGACTCCGATCAAATCCGCGCGCTCAAACTCGGCGCGTCGGACTTTATTTCCAAGCCTTACAATCCGAACATTATCGTAAATAGAATTGAAGCGATGGTTCGTCTGCGACGTTCGTTCGAAATGCTTTCGGTTGCGGTTTTGGATAATCTTACTGGCGTTTATTCAAGCAATTTCTTTTTTGCGCGCGTCGAGCAGATTTTAAAAAGCCATCCGGACACAAACTATGATTTCATTTGCACG
>CAZZFL010000097.1:0-5421 GCA_964653395.1 uncultured Treponema sp.
TCTGATTAAAATATAGTAAAAAAAATCCGATTCGTCAAATTTTCTCAAAGAAAACAATTTCTCAAAAAACACGATTTTTTGAAGCCCTTACGAATGTTTGGCACCGCAATTTTCTTTTTTTGAAGCCCCTTACGGTAGCGAAACAATGCCGCCGCTAGCCCCTGCGGAAGCGAAGATTTCCGCGCCGCACCAAATTTATTTTTCGACCTTTACCGCCAATTTCAGCCTTTGCGCTTCGTTCGCGGCGAAATTGAATTTTTCATAAAACGGAATTTTGTCCGGCATCGCGCAGAGTTCCACGAAAATTTCCTTGCCGTTTTCGCCGTGAGTTTTTACGAAATCCAGCATTTCGCGAACAAGCATTTTCCCGATTCCGCGCCGTTGATATTCCGGGCGCACCACCACGTCTTTTACATAATAGCAAAGTCCGAAGTCGCCAATCATTCGCGCCATCGCGACGATTTTTTCTCCGTCAAAAACCGAAAGCCGAAAAATAGAATTGCGCATCGCGAGTTCCGTTTGTTCGGGCGAAGGCGGCTCGCTCCAATGGACGCTTTGCCAAAGTTCGATGAATTCTTTTGCGTTGAGTTCGTCGCGCTTGATTATAAATTTGCTCGCTTCCAAAATTGCAATTCTCCAATTTTTTCATAAAAAAGCCCCGCAAAAAATCGCGGGACTTTTTCGTATTCTATCTTGCGTATTCCACGATGCGCGTTTCGCGAATCATCGTGAGTTTTATGCGGCCCGGATAGCGCAAGTCGCTTTCGATTTGCCTTGCGATTTTCCGCGCCAATTCCTTCACGTCGCCGTCGGGAATTTTTTCGTTGTTCACCAAAACGCGGAGCTCGCGTCCCGCCTGAATTGCGTAGGCTTTTTCCACGCCGCCGAAATTCTCGGCAATCGTTTCCAAATTTTCAAGACGCTTGACGTAATTGTCAACGGTTTCGCGACGCGCGCCGGGTCGTGCCGCCGAAATCGCGTCAGCAATTTGGACGATCGCGGCTTCCACGCTCGAAGGCTCGATGTCGTTGTGGTGGGCGGCGATGGCGTTCACCACGAGGGCGTTCTCTCCCATTTTCCGCGCGATTTCCGCTCCCACTTCGGCATGGTTTTGGTCGCTGTCCGTTTCCGCGCCCTTTCCGATGTCATGCAAAATGGCGGCGCGTTTCGCCAATTCGCGGTTCACTCCCAATTCGGCTGCGAGCATTCCCGCAATCAGCGCGACTTCCTTTGAATGCGTGAGCACGTTCTGTCCATAGCTCGTGCGGAAATAAAGCCGTCCGAGCGCGCGAACGCCTTCCGTGGGCATATTGTGGATGCCGAGGTCGAAAAGCGTTTTTTCGCCTTCCTCGTAGATTTTGTTCTGCACTTCGCGCGTGACTTTTTGGACGATTTCCTCGATTCTCGCCGGATGAATTCGCCCGTCTGAAATGAGCCGTTCCAAAGATTCCTTGGCAATTTCCTTTCGCACAGGATCAAAGCACGAAATCACGACCGCTTCCGGAGTGTCGTCGATGATGATGTCCACGCCGGTCAAAGTTTCGAGTGTGCGGATGTTGCGTCCTTCGCGCCCGATTATTCGCCCCTTCATTTCGTCGCTGGGAAGCGAGACGGTCGCCACAGTGATGTCGCTCGTGGTTTCCGTGGCGATTCTCTGAATCGTGGTCACCAAAATGTCTCGCGCCTTTTTTTCGGCGTTGAGCTGCGCTTCCTGCTCCACTTTGTTGAGCAAAGCCTGAGCGTCGTGGCGAGCGTCGTTTTCGAGGTTGCGAATTATCAAATCCTTGGCTTCCTGCGCGGAAAGTCCCGAAATCCGCTCGAGTTCGCGGCGATATTCCTCTTCCTGCGCGGAAACGACTTCCTCGCGCTTTTCGAGATTCTTCAGTCTTTCGGCAAATTCCTTGTCCTGCTTTTCAAAGGCCGCCGCCCGCTGGTCGAGCAACTCTTCCTTGTGGTTCACGCGCGATTCGTATCGCTGCACTTCCGCCCGCTGCTCGCGGGTCTCCCGTTCCTGCTGTTTTCGTTCCCGAATGAGTTCATCTTTTGCATTTAGCAAAATTTCTTTTTTCTGAGCTTCAGCTTCTCTAATTGCATCCTGCTTTACGCGTTCAGCCTTTTGTTCTGACGCAGATAATTGAAATCTGGCATACAGCCAGCGAATTGTCCATCCAAGAACTATTCCTGCGACCGGGAGAATCACAAACAAAACGTTCATTTTATTCTCCTAATGTATAAGATAGTCCTAAAATATTATAATAATAGAATGAAGTGAATTTGTCAATCGGGAAACGCGCCGAAAAACGATTTTTTCAGGAAATTTTTCTTCAAATTTCAAACTTGATTCAATTTCGTTTTAAAAAATAGAATTCAAATTCGAATTCAAATTTGAATTCCGCGCATGAAATTTCTAATCGTTTTCGTGAAAATTCCGATACTTGAAAAGACGGATAAAATTCGGGGAAAGGTGGGAAATATGAAAAGGTCGTTTTTTGCTTTTTTGCTGCTGTGCGCCTCGTTTGCGGCTGGAGCGAAAAGTTTTTCTTTGCAGGTGATTCAGCGGAATACCGGCGGCGACAGCGTTTTCGACACGTCCTATGTAGTCGAGCAGACCATCATGGACTATTTTTTCGAGCATGGAATGATTGTTTCGAGCAACAGTGTGATTGTTTCGAAGCGCGACGATGCCTCTGAAAAAAAGGAGTTGCGTCGCTCGCTCATTGAGGCGAAAACTGGCTGTATGGATTTGTTCGTGAAACTTTACTTGAATTTCGCGCTTGAAGATTCGATGAATCCGAACGCCGTGCTTTTGAGCAACATAAGTGACGCGGAACTTGAAATCCTTTCCACGGAAACGACGGAAACTTTGGCGACGGGAAAATATTCCCCGCGAGTTGTGCCGAATAAAAACGACAATCGCGGCGGCGTAGAATCGTTCGCGACTGATATTGCGGCTGATATTCATACAAGACTTTCAAAAAAGGGCGGTGCAAAATGAAAAAGATTTTTTTGACTTTAACGACGGTTTTGTTTGCAGGAATTCTTTTCACTTCCGCAAGCCCTTCGCTTGACGGACGAGCTGTAGTTGCGGCCGAGGGAGTTTTTCCGCGCGGATATTTCGCGAAAACCGTGGGCTATCTTCCCGGCGATTCCATCAAAGTTACGAATCCCGTGAATGGCGATAGAATCGATATTTTGGTGATAGGCTCGCTCGACGCATCCGACGGCGTGGCGATTCTGCTTTCGCCCGAAGCCGCCGAAGCGCTTTCCATAAAAAGGAATTCAAACAATTTGGTGAAGCTGACTAAACGCAACGGCACGGCTGATGACGTGGTGAGCGGAAGCGCGCTCATTACAAAAGGCGAAGATTCGGAAAAAGACATTGCCGAAGAACTTTCGCTCTCGGAAATCGAAGAAATCGCGCAAGCGGAAGAAGAGGAAGATGAGTCTGAAGAAATTCCCGAAAGCGCGATTGAATATTCCGAGGATTTGACGCTCGCGGAAGATGAAGCCGCCGAAGAAATCGCGGAAGCCGATGATGAAATTTCTGAAGAAGTTCCTGACGAGCTCGTTTTGATTGAAGACGAAATTTCTGAAGATGAAATCGAAGAAATCGCGCAAGCGGAAGAAGAGGAAGGTGAGTCTGAAGAAATTCCTGAAAGCGCGATTGAGTATTCCGAAGACTTGACGCTCGCAGAAGATGAATCCATCGAAGAAATTGCGGAAGAAACTGCCGAATCCGACGATGAAATTTATTTTGAAGAAGTTGCGGAAGACGAAGAAATTTCGGAAGAAAACAATTTCGGCGAACTCGTTTTGATTGAAGATGAAATTCCGGAAGATGAAATTCTCGAGGAAAACATCGCCGAAGAATTCGTCCAAGATGAAATCCCGGAGGAAGTCGTGGAATTGTCGCCCGAATATGAATATGTTTTGGCGGACGATATTTTGGAAGATGAAGAATGTGCGGATTTCAGCGAGCGCGTCAACGAGGAAGAAATTCCCGAAGAATTCGCTTTTGAAAACGAACTTGAAAAAGTTGAGAACGTGGAAATTGCGGAGGAGTTTGACGAAAGCGATTTAGCGGAAAATGAGATTTCGGAAAATCCGACGGAGGACGAAGCGGAGGAAATTCCAGAATTGGCGGAAGAAAACTTCGTGGAAGACGAAGAGTACGAAGCGATTGTGCTTGTTCCGTCGGAAGAAAATCCGCCCGCGCCGCGCGAAGAAATCGAGGAGAAAAAAGAGGACGTTCCTCCTGAAAATCCCGCTCCGGTTGAGGAAAAGACTGCGCCAAAAGAAAAGTCGTATGTAGCTGCTACAGAACTCGCGCCAAGAAAATATTATGTGCAGATTGCGGTTTACAATGAAGTCGAAAATGTAGAAGAAGTGAATGAACTTTATGGCAAACGCTATCCGCTTGTCGTGCTTGAAAAGGGCAGGCGCAAAACCGTGATGGTCGGACCGTTCAATGTTGACGAGTACGGCATAATTTTGGAACGCTTCAAAGCATACGGCTTCAAGGATGCGTTCGTAAAAAGCACGTTTTAGTTTGCATTTTTGATTTGAATTTGCGTCGCGAAGGTTCATCGCAATTGCAAACTGACCTTGAAAAACTTTGCGGAAAAAATGTCTTTCCGAGGACGAAAAAGGCTGCCTGAAAATGGCGGCCTTTTTCGTTTTGGCGGAACGTCGTTTTCAAAAATTGCTTTTGAAAATTTGGCGAGCAAAATTGCGCGCTTCAAACAATTTCTTTTTTTATCGCGTCCAAAAGTTCACCGTATTCCGTGAACGCTTTGAGCGAAGGATTGTCCTTTATGATTTGCTCGGTGGAGCGGAACAAGAATCCTGCCTTGCTCGCGCGAATCATGGCGAGGTCGTTGAACGAGTCGCCTGCCGCGATTGTCTCGAAGCCGATGCTTTGCAACGCTTTCACCGTGGAAAGTTTGGAATGCTCGCATCGCATTTTGTAGCCCGAGATTTTTCCGTCCGGCGCGACTTCAAGTTCGTTGCAAAAAATCGTCGGCTGTCCCAGTTTCTTCATAAGGGGCGCGGCGAATTGGCTGAACGTGTCGCTCAAAATTATCGTCTGGCAGACCGAGCGCAGTTCGTCCAAAAATTCTTTCGCGCCAGGAAGCGCGTCGATTGTCTGTATCACGTCTTGGATTTCCTTCAAGCCGAGATTTCGTTCTTCCAAAATTTTCAGGCGGAACGCCATGAGCTTGTCGTAGTCCGGCTCGTCGCGGGTCGTGCGCGCGAGTTCTGGAATGCCGGTCGCCTTTGAAAACGCAATCCAAATTTCAGGAACGAGGACGCCTTCGAGATCAAGGCATGTCAAGTACATAATTTTCTCCAAATTTAAATTGGAATTATTGTAGCGGATTTTAGCGTTTTGTGCAACAACAAATCCGTCGGGCGGACTTT
>CAZZFL010000098.1:0-5398 GCA_964653395.1 uncultured Treponema sp.
TCCACGACGATTCTGTATCCCGCGTCCTGCACGCGCTGCGCGAGTTGCTTCAAATTTTCGGCGGCTTCTTCGCCTGAAAAAATCTTGCCGTCGTAAAGCGAATATTTTTCGCGCGCGCTTTTTGGAGAAAGGTTCGGCATCAAAACATTCGCGCCGTGGAGCAAGCCTTTTTCGCGTCCGGCCGGACAAAGCGTTCCGAGCGCGGTGGTGGCGGGAAGCAAAACTTTCGGAAACATCAGTCGAATCACCGAAAGCAAGTTCAGCGTTTTTTGCAGCGAGCCATTGGGAAAATCGGCGAACGGAGTTTGGCTGTGCGCGATGAAAGGTCCGATGCCAATCATGTCGGGCTGGAGTTCCTGCATGAAGCGCAAGTCTTCGATAATATTTTCGTCAGTCTGAAAAGGCGAGCCGACCATAAATCCCGCGCCCACTTGAAATCCGATTTCGCGCAAATCAAAAAGGCAACGCTTGCGATTTTCAAGCGACATTTTTTGCGGATGCAATTTTTTGTAATGAGCGTCGTTCGCGCTTTCGTGGCGAAGCAAGAATCTGTCTGCGCCCGCATCGAAAAAATTTTGGAAAGCCGAGCGCGAGCGTTCTCCGACGGAAAGCGTCACGGCGCAATCTGGATGCGCGTTTTTTATCTCGCGCACGATTTTGCAGATTTCGTCGTCGCGGGAAAAATCTTCGCCGCTTTGCAAGACGAACGTTCGAAAGCCGAGCGCGTGCCCTTCGTCGCAGCATTCCAAAATTTGTTCTTTCGAAAGTCTGTAGCGTTCGGCGTTTTTGTTCGACGCGCGGATTCCGCAATAAAAGCAGTCGTTCTTGCAAAAATTCGAAAATTCAATGAGGCCGCGAATGTAAACTTCGTCGCCGTAAATTTTTTTCCGCACCGCGTCCGCTTCGCTCTGCAAATTTTCCAAATCCGATTCGCTTTTTAAAATTTCCCGAAGTTCGGAATCTGAAAAATTTCTCGGATGCGCTTCGTCTTTTTGCGCGGAATTTTTTTCTAACATAAAATGAATTTTACGCCGATTTTATTTTATGTCAAGATTATAATTCAATTTCCGTTCGTTAAAATAGTTGCATTATCGGCGACTTTGTAGTATAATTATTCGATTGAAAAATATTTTAATTTAGGAGAATCCACATGGCCATTCAAATTCAAAAATCAGCACCGCCAAGGCCCGTCATTGCGGTGGACAAAGACAAGTGCGTTAATTGCCATCTTTGCATTACAGTTTGTCCTTCAAAAATGTGCAACGATGGAAGCGGCGATTATGTCAACGTGAACAGCGATTTGTGCATCGGATGCGGCGCGTGCATTGCGGCGTGTATGCACGGAGCGCGAAAAGGTTTGGATGACTTTGATGTTTTTATGGATGATTTGAAAAAAGGTCAGGACATCATCGCCATAGTCGCTCCTGCCATAGCGGTTTCGTTCCGTGGAAAGGATTTGGAATTCAATGGCTATCTCAAGTCAATCGGTGTCAAGGCCGTTTTCGACGTAAGTTTGGGCGCGGAACTCACCACGAAAACCTATGTGGAGTACATCAAACGCCGCGATCCAAAAATGGTCATTTCGCAGCCGTGCCCCGCGCTTGTAACGTACTGTGAAATATATCGTCCGAGACTTTTGAAATTCTTGGCTCCGGCGGACAGTCCGATGCTCCACACTATGAAGATGATTCGCGAATTCTATCCTGAATACAAGAATTGCAAAATCGCGGCGATTTCTCCGTGCTATGCCAAGCGGCGCGAGTTTGACGACACTGGATACGGCGACTACAATGTTACGATGAAATCGCTGGGCGAATATTTTGAAGCGCATCAAATCAATTTGGACCGTTTTCCGAAAACTGAATACGACAATCCTGAAGCCGAAAGAGCCGTCCTTTATTCCACGCCGGGCGGACTCATGCGGACTGCGGAGCGTTTCGTTCCGGGCATTTCTGGCGTTACGCGCAAAATCGAAGGTCAGCCTCACGTCATTGAATATTTCGCCCATCTTAACAAAGCGATTGAAAAAGGCGCGGCTCCTCTTTTCAAACTCATTGACTGCTTGAACTGTCAGGAAGGATGCAACGGCGGCGCGGGCACTTACAAGACGCACGAACTTCTGTTGGACGAAATGGAATCTTTTGTGGAAAAGCGTCAGCATGAACGCCAGAAAAAATTGGGAACGTTCCAATCTATGCGCGCGCAAAGAAAGTACAACAAAATGCTTGACAAATATTGGAACAAGGATTTGTATGTTCGCACCTACACCGACAAAAGCGAAAGTTTCATCTCCACGATAAAGCCGCCCACGCAAGAACAAATCGAAGAGACTTTCAAGCAAATGGGCAAAAACAATGCTCGCGACATTTTGAACTGCCGCGCGTGCGGTTATCGTTCGTGCGAACAAATGGCGGTTGCAATCATCAATGGTCGTAACAAACCCGAAAATTGCCATCACTTCCTTTCTATGCGTTTCCGCCAGTCCACAGAAGCAAAGTCTGCGGAAATCCAAGAAATCATTTCTTCCATGACTTCGGAATCGCTTGAACAAATCAGCGTGAGCGAACGCGAGGTTTCTTCAATGTCGGGAATCGCGATGGAAATGCAGGAAAGCGTTTCTTCTTCGTCTTCCGCAATCGAAGAAATGATTGCGAACATTCAGTCTATAAACAGTGTTCTTGCCACAAACGCGCAGAGCATAAACGCTCTTTCCAAAGCGACGGAGACTGGAAAAGTCAGCATAAACAAAGTCGGCGAATTGGTGGGCAAAATCGAAGAATCTTCCGCCAACCTCACGGAAATGAGCCACGTGATTATGAAAATCGCTTCGCAGACAAACTTGCTTGCGATGAACGCTTCGATTGAAGCCGCGCATGCCGGAGAAGCTGGACGCGGATTTGCGGTCGTTGCCGAAGAAATCAGAAAACTCGCGGATTCTTCCAACAAGGAAGCCAAAAAGATTTCCGATGTTTTGAGCGGAATTCAGGAACTCATCGAAGGCGCGTTTGAAAAGACAAATACAGCGCAGAAAGAAATCGATCACATTGTCGCGCTTTCCGACACGGTGCAAAATCAGGAACAGGTCGTGAAGAGCGCGGTTTCCGAGCAGGCCGAAGGCGGAAAACTTTTGCTCACTTCTTTGCAAAGGATGCGAGACAATGCGAACAGCGTGAACAATGCCGTTTCAGATTTGAAAAACACAACTGCCAAAGTCAACGATGCAATCCGAAATATTGGACACAGCATTGTCGGAAAGGAAACGTTGATTTTATAGGTGAAAAGATTTTCATTGATGAAATTCTAAAAAGAGGCAATGTATGTACAATGTAAATTCTCCCCACGCCGAAGATTTCATTGACGACGCGGAAATTCTTGAAACGCTCGACTACGCGCAAAAGCACAAAAGCGATCGCGCGCTCATAGAAAGTTTGCTCGAAAAGGCCGCGCTGTGCAAAGGACTTTCGCATCGCGAAGCCGCGGTTTTGCTTGAATGCGACGTTCCCGATTTGAACGAAAAAATGAAATCGCTCGCCCGGGAAATAAAGCAGAAATTCTACGGCAATCGAGTGGTGCTTTTCGCGCCGCTTTATCTTTCGAACTATTGCATAAACGGCTGCACTTATTGTCCGTATCATGCGAAGAACAAACACATTCCGCGCAAAAAGCTTACGCAGGAAGAAATCCGCGCCGAAGTGATTGCGTTGCAGGACATGGGGCACAAACGGCTTGCTCTGGAAACTGGCGAAGATCCCGTGAACAATCCGCTTGAATATGTCTTGGAAAGCATCAAGACGATTTATTCGATCAAGCACAAGAATGGCGCGATTCGACGCGTGAACGTGAACATCGCCGCGACGACCGTGGAAAATTATTCCAAATTGAAAGACGCCGGAATCGGCACTTACATTTTGTTCCAGGAAACTTACAACAAAAGGGCTTACGAAAAATTGCATCCGACAGGACCGAAAAGCGACTACGCCTATCACACCGAGGCGATGGATCGCGCGATGGATGGCGGAATCGACGATGTGGGCTGCGGCGTTTTGTTCGGGCTGAATTTGTATCGATATGATTTTGTCGGACTTTTGATGCACGCCGAACATTTGGAGGCGAGCAAAGGCGTCGGACCGCACACGATAAGCGTTCCGCGAATCCGCGCGGCGGACGGAATCGACCCCGCGAATTTTCCCGACGCGATTGACGACGAGACTTTCGCAAAAATCGTCGCCTGCATTCGAATCGCAGTTCCGTACACGGGAATGATTGTTTCCACGCGAGAATCTCAGGCCACGCGCGAAAAAGTCATAGAACTCGGAGTTTCGCAAATTTCAGGCGGCTCGCGTACGAGCGTCGGCGGCTACTGCGAATCGTCGCGTCCCGAGGACACTGTTCAGTTTGACGTGAGCGACACGCGCACGCTCGACGAAGTTTTGAATTGGCTTATGCGTTTGGGATATGTTCCGAGTTTTTGCACCGCATGTTATCGCGAGGGACGCACTGGTGACAGATTTATGTCGCTCGTCAAATCCGGCCAAATCGCGAACTGCTGCCATCCGAACGCGCTGATGACGCTCAAGGAATATTTGGAAGACTACGCTTCGCCCGAAACAAAAAAAATCGGCGACGAACTCATCGCTCGCGAACTTCTTACGATTCCGAACGAAGCGGTTCGAAAACGCGCCGAGCAATATTTGCAAGAAGAAGTGAACGGCAAACGCGATTTCAGGTTTTGAAATTTGCTTTGAAAATTTATTTTGAAATTTTGCAGAGAACGATATGACGCAAACTCCAAATTCGCTCCGAATTCAAATCGGAATTTTCGGGCGGACGAACAGCGGAAAGTCTTCGCTTTTGAACGCGCTTACAAATCAGGATTTTTCGATTGTCTCGCCGGAAGCTGGAACTACTGCCGATCCCGTAAAAAAGACGATGGAAATTGCGGGGCTTGGTCCCGTGCTTTTTGTGGACACGGCGGGATTTTGCGACCAAACTTCGCTCGGCGAAAAACGCCTTGAAAAAACTCGCGACGCGCTCGCTGGCGCGGATTTGATTTTGGCAGTTTTCGGCGCGGACGAATTTCAAGAAGAAAATTTTTCTTTCGCCGACGAAAAAAAATCGGAAGAAAATTCCGATGAAAATTTTTTCATAAAACAAATTCTGGAAAGCGGAAAAAAAATTATTCCTGTCCTCACGAAAATCGATTCGGCTTCAAAATCTCAAATTGAATTCGCCGCTAAAAAAATTGAATTGCTCACGAAAAAAATTCCTGTTCGAGTGAGTTCCGTTTCGCGCGAGGGCATCGAAAATCTTTTCCAAAGAATTTGCGACGAAGCAAAAACTGAAGATGAAAAATCGCTCACAGGAAATTTGTGCGCGGCGGGCGATTTGGTTTTGCTCG
>CAZZFL010000099.1:0-5292 GCA_964653395.1 uncultured Treponema sp.
GTGTATACGCACTACAGGAGTTTGTTTTATGTCATGAAATTTATTCCTGTAGTGTCTATACACGAAAAATTTCAGCGCGGAATTTTATTGGAGGCAAAAATGGAAAACGAAATCGCGGCTGGCGAAAAAACGATTCAGCCGCATTCCATCGTAAAAGTCGGCGATCGCGCCTACGAAATTTCGCGCTTGCTCGGAAAAGGCAAAGGCGGCTATTCCTACCTCGCCACTTGCGGCGAAGAATTTTTCGTGGTCAAGCAAATCCATCACGAGCCGTGCGACTACTACAATTTTGGCGACAAAATTCAGGCGGAACTCAGCGACTACAAAAAATTGTTGCTCGCGAAAATCCACATTCCAAAAATGATTTCGTTCGACATCGAAGCCGAGCGGATTGTAAAAGAATACATCGACGGTTCCACAATCGATTCGCTCGTAAAGCAAAACGCCGTCCCGGAAGAATGCTTTGCGCAAGTGCGTGAAATGGCGACGCGAGCCAAGCAAAAAAATTTGAACTTGGATTTTTATCCGACGAATTTCGTTGCGAAAAATAAAATTTTATATTACATTGATTACGAGACGAACGAATATTCTGACGAATGGAATTTTGAAAATTGGGGAAAAAAATATTGGCAGAACGCCGCGCTTTTGTAAAGCGACTCAAAGTTAAAATTTTCGCTGCGAGTTTTCGCGCAGTTCCTGCGAAATTGTGATTGAATTTTCACTCCATCGAATTTTCGCTTCGCGATTTTAAAAAACGAAAAGGGGAATTTGAATGACGTATTTTTTTGAAACTTATGGATGTCAAATGAACATTGCCGAAAGCGCGGCCGTGGAACAACTTTTTTTGGCGCGTGGCTGGCAAAAGGCGGATGACGTTCAAAAAGCCGATCTTGTTGTCATAAACACTTGCTCCGTCCGCGCCACCGCCGAGCAGCGCATTTTCGGGAGGCTGGGATTTTTCGCGGGATTGAAGGCGGTTCGTGCCAAAACGCCTGGCGCGAAAAACAAGTCGCTTGAAGTCGCCGCCGAATTCGTGAAGGACGGCGCGAAGCCTCTCACGCTCGTGGTGATGGGATGCATGGCCGAGCGGCTTTTGGATTCGCTGAAAAAAGATTGGCCTTGCGTGGATTATGTCGTGGGCACTTTCGCAAAAAAGAATTTCGGAAAAATCATTTCCGCCGTGGAAGACGCTTCAAGGGAGGGGTACGGCATCTCTTCCGACGAAAAATCCGTTCCCCCCGCCTTTGAATTGGACGATTCCTCCAAATACGAATTCGCTGCCGTTTCTTTGGAACAAGGCGCGTTCAGTTCGTTCGTACCGATTATGCACGGCTGCAACAATTTTTGCACGTACTGCATTGTGCCTTATGTTCGCGGGCGAGAAATTTCGCGGGACATTGATTCGATTTTAAAAGAACTCGACGTGCTTTCAAAATACGGCGTGAAAGAAATTACGCTTTTGGGACAAAACGTGAATTCTTATTTTTGCGAAAATTCGGATTTCGGCAAAATCGATTTTCCTTCGCTTTTAAAAATTATTTCTCGCCATTTGGAAAAAACGGAGTCGCCGATAAAATGGATTCGATTTGAGTCGAGTCATCCGAAAGATTTTTCCGACGATTTGATTGAAGTGATTGCGAGCGAAGCGCGTGTTTGCAAATTCATTCATCTTCCCGTGCAGCATGGTTCGACGCGAATTTTGCAAAAAATGAATCGTCGTTATTCGCGAGAAAATTATTTGAATCTCGTGGAAAAAATTCGCGCGCGCATTCCGGACGTCGCGCTCACCACGGACATCATGCTCGGATTTCCCGGCGAAAGCGAAGAAGATTTTTCCGAGGCAATTTCGCTGATGCGCGAAGTACGCTACGACAACGCATTTATGTACTATTACAATCCGCGCGAAGGAACGCCCGCCGCCGAATGGGATGAGCAAATTCCGCTTGAAGAAAAAAAATCGCGCCTGCAAAAAATCATCGACTTGCAATTGGAAATTACGACGCAAAAATTGCGCGAGCGCATCGGACAAAATGCAATCGTTCTCGCCGAAAAAACAAGTCGCGACAATCAAAATGAAATCTTGGGCAAAACCGAGCGCGACGAGCGAGTCGCATTTTCCGCGCCCAAAAATTTGCTCGGAAATTTCGCGGAAGTGAAATTGCTCGAATTGAACGGAAATACTTTTAAAGGCGAAATCGTGAATTGAAAATCTGATTTGCGCTAGACTGTTTTTCGCAAGGCAATCGCATCGACAAGTACAGCGAAAGGTGGCAGGAAGTGCGCTTCGGAAATTAGAAAAAGGTCGCCGCAAAGCGGCGACCTTTTTCTATACTTTGTTCACTTTTTCGACGAAGCGAAGGAACGCGGCTTTGCCTTCTTCCGTGCGCTTGAAAACGCCCGCGTGTTCCAAGACTTGTGAAAACACGATTCCGATTTCCTTTTGCAAAATCGAATTGACATTTTCCTTTGTAATTACTTTGTGCTTACGAAGAATTTCCTTCGCCCAATCCGCGTGCTTTGAAAGAGTTTCGTCTTTGGAAATGTCCTTCTTCGCCACGAGCGCGTCCGCCAAATTTTGCATTTCGGTTTTGAGGCGGGCAGGCAAAATTGCGAGGCCGAGCACTTCGATAAGCCCGATGTTTTCTTTTTTGATGTGATGAAGTTCCGCGTGCGGATGGTACACGCCAAGCGGATGCTCGCTCGTCGTGATGTTGTTGCGCAGAACCAAATCCATTTCGTACAAGTCATCTTTGCGACGCGCAATCGGAGTGATTGTGTTGTGAGGCTCGCCGTCGGTTTTCGCGAAAACGAACGCGTTCTTGTCGGAATATTTTCTCCAGTTGAGCAAAATTTTTTCCGCCAAATCCACGAGCGTTTCTTTTTTTTCGCACGAAATGCGAATCACGGACATCGGCCATTTTACGATTCCGGCTTTTACCGAAGGAAATCCTTTGAATTTAATTTGCGTTTCAATCGGCGCGCGCGCCATCGCGAATTCAAAATTTCCGCCTTGAAAATGATCGTGGCTCAAAATCGAACCGCCGACGATCGGCAAGTCCGCGTTGCTTCCGAGCGTGTAGTGCGGAAATTGCGTGATGAAATCCAAAAGCCTTTCGAACGTGGCGCGGCAGATTTTCATCGGCGTGTGCTTTGAATTGAAGACGATGCAATGCTCGTTGTAGTAGACGTAAGGCGAATATTGGAAGCCCCATTTTTCGCCAGCCAATTCAATCGGAATGATTCGATGGTTTTGGCGAGCCGCGTGATTTATCCGTCCGGCGTAGCCTTCGTTTTCCAAACACAAAAGGCATTGCGGATAGCCGCCTTGCTTCGCGTTTTTTGCGGCGGCGATTGCCTTGGGATCTTTTTCAGGCTTTGAAAGATTTATGGTTATGTCGAGCGCGCCGTATTCGGTTTTCGACTTCCATTTCAAATCCTTGCAAACTCGATAGCGGCGAATGTAGTCCGTGTCCTGCGAAAATTTGTAGAACCAATCCGTGGCGGCTTCTGAATCCGCTTCGGTGCGAAGCGTTTCGAAAATGTCGATGACGTCGGAAGGCGGGGGCACGAGAAGTCCCATGATTTTTGTGTCGAACAAATCTCGGCGGACGATTCCTTCGTCGGGAAAGATTTTGTTCTTGCCCGCAAAATCCAAAAGTTCTGCGAGAATGTTTTCCAAGTCGCCGACTTTGACGGCTGGAATTTTTTTCGCCTGTTCGGGCGTTTCAAATCCATCGAGCGCGAAAAGTTCGAGCAAACGATTTTGCGTGTAAACCACATCCTGCTTTGTGATAAGTCCAGTCTTGAGCGCGTAGCCCACGAGCCGATTTATATTTTCGTAAACGTTCATAATTTCATTATAGCACGATTCGCGCAAAACGCAAGAATTTTTTGTGTCGCAAGGATTTTTCAATTCGTTGAAAAATCGCTTTCATTTCATTTTGACTAAATCGTTTTTCAAAACTTGACTGTCTGGAATTTCGAGCAAACCTTCGCGAATAGTTTTTTGCGCGCCTTCGATGTCGCCCGCGTTGAATAAAGCGGCCGCGCGGTTGTGGAAATCAATCGCGTAATTTTGCTTGTAGATGCTTGCCGCCCTTTTCAAATTCAAATCGTTCGGCGCGTCCGAAAGTCCGCGCTCGGCAATTTGAATCGCGTTTTTCCATTCGTGCCGGTCGCCGAAATTCTTCGCGGCACGCGCATAGGCATAGCCAAGTAGCTTCGAATAATTTTGCGCGGAAATGAATTCGCGCTTCAAGCGCAATTCCTGCAAAGCGTCTTCAAGCGGCAGCGTTTCCATTTTGTCGGCAAGAATGTTGTAGTTCGCGCTTTCGATGACGACGGAATAATTTTTGTTCGCGCCGAAAATTTCCTGCGCCCGCAAGACAAGCGCGAGCGCGTCGTCGTATTTTCCTGCCGCGCTCAAATCGGCGGCATAGTTGCAAACGCATTCGGCAACAGTTTGAACGCCGCTCGCGGAATTCGCCTGCAATGCGCAAGCGTCCACCGCAAGGCCGATTGTCGCGGCGTTCGCGCCGCGTTGCTTTTGAAGCGAAGCGATTCGATTGTTGTAGATAATCGCGAGTAAACGGCGGTCGTCAACGTCGTGGCGATTTTGGTAATGCTTTGCCGGAACGCTCAAGTATTGCTTTCCGCCATTCGGAAGCTCGCTCACTCGCTTGCGTCCGGGATTCACGCCGAAAGGATTCGTCGTCTCCACGTCGATATTTTTTCCGTCGCTTTCAATCGTGCAAAAAGCGTGGTTCGGAGTTTCCACGGCTCGAACTGGAATGCCCAAAGTTTTCGCGAAGTAAATGAAAATCACGTCGGACGAAACGCAATTGTACACGCCGCTTTCCATCGCGACATCGACGCGAGTTTGGACGAGCTGGTAGCGCGAAAGAATTTTCTCGTAGATGAACGCGAGCGCGGCATCCGCTTTTTCTTCGTTGGAAAAACCGCTCGGCAAATTCTTGGAAAATTCCTTTGCGAGATTTTCGAGCGTCTCCAAATGCGCGCGGATTTTTTCGTCGTCCGCGCCCGAAGCAACCAAGCCGATGTATGCGAAATTTCGCGCGTCCATTTTTGGCGAAGAAAAATCCTGCGACGAAATCCGCGAATCCGCCTCGAATCTCACGGACGAAAAAACGGGCGATGTCACTTTTTGCGCGAAAAAATTTTCGGCGCAAAAAGCCGCCGCGAAAAAAACGCAAATTCCTTTGCGAAAAAAATTCCGAAAAAGTTTCATAGCTTGATTTTAGCACAAATATTTTTCTATGAATAGCACTTGAA
>CAZZFL010000100.1:0-5289 GCA_964653395.1 uncultured Treponema sp.
TAAGTCAAACGATTATTGAAAATCAAAGCATAGGTTGCGCGAAGTTTTTTGAAGCCACTTACGAACATTTGTGTTCGCGAGTTTCGCTAGCAATTCACTTGAATTATAATTCGATTTGGGATAAAATGTCTGAAATGAAGAAAATCAAATTCGAAGCGAACATGATTCTCGCGACGGCAATAGTCGTGTTGGGCGCGCTTATTTTTTTTGCGAGCGTGGCGGCGTTTGTTATGGGAAAGCGTCCCGGAATGAATTTGCGCAAAAGCGATCCTGCGGACGTGGCGCAGATAAAAGGCGCGCGCGAAAATTTGAAGGCGTTCAAGGAATTCGGAACGTTGCGCATAATTTCCATGCCGGATGAATCGGATGCGGAAAACAAAAACGGCGCGGTTTTAGTCATTACGCCTTGGCTTTCCTACGAGGACGGCGACAGCGCGTTCTATGAGGAATTGGTTTCGCGCAAACGGCTTTTCACTTCGTTTTTCATAGAATATTTTTCGAGCAAGACAAAAAACGCGCTCCTTTCGATTGGCGAAAAAAAAATCAAAGAAGAACTTTTGGATTTGTTCAACTCAGAATTGCATTTGGGAGAGTTGAACGCGCTTTATTTTGACGACTACATTTTTTTGGATTGAGCTTCCGCATCATGCAACTTTTTTGCGCGAGTGGTGTCTTATTTATGACGCTTTTTGAAATGAAAATTTTGAAACGAGGTGAAATATGGATTCAGAAATTGCGTCGCATTCGGCGCAGGTTATAATCGCCCTGATTCCGATTGTCGGAATAGCCATCGGCGGAACGATTATATTTTTTTATCTTTTGTGGGCGCATCATGAAACGAAACTCAGGATTCGCATGGGCAATTACAAGAAGACGGAATTCAGCCTGAATACTTTTTCGCTTTTGGGCGGAATTCTGCTTGTCTGCATAGGCGCGATTTTGACGACGCTTTTCGCGCTTATCGACGGGCTTTCGTATTTGCTTTTGGGCGGGCTTATTCCGCTTGTCGTTGGAATCGGCTTGTTGGTGTTTTACAAAGTGAATCCTGATTTCAGGCAAAAATGAAAAGGCAACGTTCCTTCAGCAAGGAGCACGAGGCTTCTTACAAACGGGACTTTCTTCTTGTCAGCCAAGTTTTGCTTGGCGATACCGAGGCTTTTGCTGAATTGATGTCGCTTTATAAAAATCGTGTGGCCGCACTTGGAATGAGTTTTTTTAAAAATGCCGCCGACACCGAGGATTTTGTGCAGGACGTTTTTTTGAAGGCGTTCACCAAACTTTCTCAGTTTCGCGGCGAATCGCTTTTTTCCACTTGGCTTACTCGGTTGGCATACAATGCCGCCGTGAACGCGGTGAACCGCCGCGCCGAATATGTTTCTATTGCTGACGAAACTGTCTTGCCCGACAACGCTCTCACTCCGGAAGAAAGCGAGTTGCGCCGCCTGACAAAAGAAGCCGTTCGCGAAGCCGTGAAGGAATTGGATGAAAAATATCGTGTCTGCATTGACCTTTATTTTTTCTACGACAATTCCTATGCCGAAATAAGCGAGATAATGTCGTTGCCGGAAAACACCGTCAAATCGCACATATTTCGCGCAAAAAAAATCCTTCGGGATAAGCTCATTTCAAAAGGACTGCTTGAATGAAAAATTGTTCTGCCGTCATGGAAAAATATTTGGGACTCGACAAAGGTGAACATGTTCCGCTTTTGATGACATTGCATTTGCTTGTGTGCGAAAATTGCCGAAGCGAAGTGCGGTTTTTGAAAAAGGCGGAAAGCGCGGCTACAAAATTCGTTCGAGAAGAAGTTTTGGTGAACGACGATTCGATCGCTGCCGTGATGAAAAAAATATACGCTTCGGACGAATCCATGGAAAATCCAATCTCGCTTCCAAAATGGATTTTAGGCGGAATCGCTATGCTGCTGTTTTTTGTCGTCTTCGCAATTTTTTCGCGACACATAGAATCTTCCGCGCTCAAGATATGCCTGTACATTGAACTTGCGGTGATGATTACGATTTACTGCGCGCTTTTCATTCGCGGCAACCTTGATTTTTTTGTAAAACTGATAAATACTAAAATTGGCGAAAAGCATTCAAATTTACATGCCGATTCTCTTTGGAAGTGATTCGCGCGGAATAAAATAAATGCCCCGACGATTGTGTCGAGGCGTGGTGACTTTGATTTTAGATTTTTGGAAATTCAGTTTCCCATCAAGTTGAGCGGATTTATCATTCTTCCATTTTTGTAAACCGTAAAGTGGACATGGTTTCCGGTGCTTGCTCCGGTGCTACCGACGCGCCCGATTATCGTGCTGGTGGTGACATATTGGCCGACTTTTACGTCATTTGAGCGCACGACCATGTGTCCGTACAAAGTCTTGTAGCCGGCCGAGTGGTTTATGATGACATAATTTCCGTATGTGCGATTGTAGCCGATTTCTGCCACTCTTCCGTCCATTCCCGCGTAAATCGGAGTCCATGCGGGGCAAGCCATATCCAAGCCGCCGTGCCATGAACGTCTTCCTGTGAACGGACTTGGTCGCCAGCCAAAATATGAAGTGAGCCTGTATCGTCCGTGGATTGGGCGGCGGAACAAATCGCCATTGATTTGCGCGAGCGTCATAGAATCCATTTCAGCGTCGGGAACGAAAAGCGAATCGCCCGCATGCAGTTGCGAATCCGAATTCAAGTTGTTCGCGAACGCGCATTTTTCCGCGTCCACTCCGTATTTCGCTGCAATTTCGGTCGGAGTTTCGCCGTCTTTTTTCACCGTGTACAAGATTCCTTTTTCCGAAGGAATTTTTATGTATTCGCCGACTTGAACTGTGCGCGTGGATTTGATGTCGTTTACGCTGACAAGCGTGTCCGTGGAAACCGAATATTGTTCGGCAATCTTGCCAATCATATCGCCCGGACGGATTCTATAGGTAATGTATGTGAGCGGCTGAAATTCCTCTTGCGTGAATTCCGCGCTTTCCGCCATTTCCAAACTTTCCACGAGGTTTTCCGTATTTTCGCCTTGGGAAATTATTTCTCGGATGGACGTTTCGTTCGGCGCGCTCGGCAATTCAAGTCCGCCGCGTCCGTTCTCGGAAATGTGTGAAAAATATACTGCGCTGCCCGCAATGAACGCTCCTACGCAGAACGTCACGCTGAGCTGCAAAGATTTCTTTTTAAAAAACATAGATATTCCCATATTATACCTCATTTTTCATTTTTTTTCAATTGGTTTGACAAAATTTATTATCGGAAAATTTTATTTTAAAAATCAGTCGTTTTGAAAAAAAACTCGAAGCAAAAAATAATTTTCCAAAGGCTTTTTGGAAATTCATCCGCGCCTATTGATTCCGATTAAATAAGTTTCAAAGCTTTCTTTGCGGCATGCTTTTGGCTTGAACGCTTTTGCGCTGGAAAAAATTTGGCGCATTTTCAAAAGCAGCCTTTGTTCGGCTCCGCTTTGGAAAATTTTTGCCGCAAAATTTCCGCCCGCTTTGAGCATGTTTTCCGCGTACCAAATCGCCATTTCCACAAGGCTTTCCGAGCGTGCCGTGTCCACGGTTCGATTTCCAGTTGTGGGCGGAGCCGCGTCGCATACCGCCAAATCGAACGGACCTTGCGCCCGGATTTTTTCTCGTATTTCCTTGGAATTCAAGTCGCCTTGAAAAAAAATTAGATTTTCGGCGGATACGTCTTTGTTGAGCGGATTCAAATCGCACGAAACGACTTTTCCGCCGCCGCCCAAATTTCGCAGAAGAAAAAGCGTCCAACTTCCAGGCGCGCTGCCCAAATCCAAAACGACGGAATTCTTTTTTATGATGCCGAATTTTTCATCGATTTCGGCGAGTTTGTAGACGGAACGCGCGGGATAATTTTCCGCGAACGCTTTTTTTGACCAAAAGTCGGGTTTTTCGTAGCTGTTCTGCGACATAATGAAATTTTCGGCACAAAGAATTTTTTTCGTAAGAAAAATTCTGTTTCAACTTGATTGAATTCACGGAGAAAATTTTTTGCCGAAAATGCGTGCCGATTTTTGGTTTTGGATAAATTGGCTTAGTTTTCGTTTTTCTTAGAAAATCCACGACATTCCAAATGTTTATAAATCCGAAGTTTTTCAAAAGCCTTATTTATAAGTAACGTCGCTCTTCCAATATTTTTTAATTTGTGATAAAATAGATATGAAGATTTTTATTCAGGAGTTCTATGAATATGAAAAAAACATTTTTTGCTTTAGTGGTCGCGACGGTTTTTGCTTTTTCTGCTGCGGCTTACAATCCGCCGGTTCAAGGCGAAAATCTTTTTTATCTTGCGCATCCGGAAATGATTTCTGGAGGCATTTCTTCGGCGGGCGGCGGAATCCTTTCTGTAACGCCTGAAAGCACTATGATAAATCCTGCGCTGGGCGCATTGGAAAGGCGCATCACGCTGGATTTGGGTTATACCGCGATGTTCGATTCTGTCGGGCATGACAAATATGGTCAGGCGTTCGGAACTGGAATCATCGTTCCCACGGACTGGGCGAATTTCACCGCCGAAATTGAAGGCGTGTTCGTTCCTTTCTACAATATGCATTTGGGCAACAGCATCAATTTCCGAACGAGCGCATCCAAGCGAATTATGGAGCACCTATATGTGGGAATTGGAGTGGGCTTCGGCGGATTTTGGGGAAGCGGCACGGATTGGATGCTTACGGCCGATGTGGGAGCGGTTTACAATTTTGGCGACATCGCGTTCCTCAAAAATTTCCGCGTGGGCGCAAGCGTGAACAACATTGGAAAAACTTTCAACGACACAAATACGATTGGAGTGAAGTCGGCGTGGGGAAGCGACTGGTCGGGCTTTCCAACTTTTTCCACAATCCGCGCGGGCGCGGCTGCCGAATTGGTTCGTGCTGAAAATTTCGTGCTCGGACTTTCGCTTGACGTAACAACGCCATTTTTCCAAAACATAATTTTCGACAGCGGAATTCAAATCGAAATAGCGCATTTCCTGCGGATAAATTCTTCGTGGCAATTCAATGCGCGCGAGGCGGGCGAAGGTTGCAATTCGTGGCTTCCCACGGTCGGACTAATATTTAAATTGAATATCGGAACTGATTTTATGAAAAAGGACGATTGGTCGCGCAGTGAGATTTGTCCTTCCGTGGCATGGAAAAATGTTGACGGCGACATCAATCTGATTTCCGCGGGCGCGGTTTTGCGTTTGGGCGAATTGGACACTGAAGGTCCAGAGATCGAAATAGAATAAATTTTTCGAAGCGCGGAATTTTTCGCGCGAAAATTTTATGGCA
>CAZZFL010000101.1:0-5274 GCA_964653395.1 uncultured Treponema sp.
AAAACTCGAAGTCAAAGTTTGCGGCAGCATTTTTGACGCAAACTTTAAACGCTCCTTAAAAATTAAGTCCGCAGGAAATCTCAATTTCCGAGGAACTTAATTTTGCCTGCGTTAAGCAACTTGTTGCGGCGCAGGCAGTACAATAAACGAGTTTTTGAAAAAACTCGAAGTTAAAATTGACGACGCTAATCAGTCGTCAATTTTAAACGCTCCTTAAAAATTAAGTCCGCAGGAAATTTCAATTTCCGAGGAACTTAATTTCGCCTGCGTGAGCAACTTGTTGCGGCGCAGGCAGTACAATAAACGAGTTTTGAAAAAAACTCGAAGTCAAAGTTTGCGGCAGCATTTTTGACGCAAACTTTAAACGCTCCAAATCATCTGGTCGTTCGTAAAATTTCAAGCGGACGCTGCCTTCCAGCTTTTCTCGCGGGCAAAAGCGACGCCAAAAGCGACAAGCCCAGCGTGAGAAATCCGATGAAAAGCAATTCGCCGAACGGAATCTCGACGGGAATTTCCTTGAGATAATACGCCTCGTCCAAAAGGTGAATTTCCCGAAAATTCATTATATCACCTTTTGCCAAAAAATACAAACCCTGCGCAAAAAAATTTATCGCTTTTTCCGAAAAATGAATCAAGCCGTTTATGTTCACCGAAAGGAAAAGTCCGAGCGGAATCCCGAACAAAAGTCCAGCGATGCCGCATGATATTCCGACGAGCAAGAACGACGTGGCGACGCCTTCCTCGCTCGCGCCGAGACTTTTCAAAATCGCGATTTCCCGCCGCCGCTCAAGCACGAGCATTATGAGCGCGCTCGAAATGTTCACGCACGACACGAGCACAATCAAAAGCTGTATGAAAACCAAAAGGATTTTAGTCGAAGAAAAATTTTCGTATTGCGCGCGGTTCAGCTGATCCCAGCGGTAGACGCGGAACGCCCCGCCCAAAACGCCCTGAACTTTTTTTTGAAGCGAAGGAAGTTCACTCGAAAAGGCGTCCGCAGTTTCAATCATCACGGCGTTCACGGTTTGCGCCGCGCCCATGATTTTTTTTCCATCCTCAAAGTCGATGAAAAGCCAAAGCGAATCGAGCTCCTGATAGCCGCACGAAATCACGGCCCTTATTTTGTACGAGGAAATCGAAGGGCGGATTGAAAAGGGCTCGCCCCCCCCAGCGGCTTCCGCCTCGCCTTTCGCGCCCAGATTCGAAAGGACGTTCACCACGCGAATCGTGTCGCCCGCCTTCACGCCGAGCCGCTCTGAAATTCCTTTTCCAATCAACGCAGATTTTTCGCCCGCCACGAAATCCGCGATGCTTCCGTCTTCGGTGAAAAAAAGTTTTTTGTATGAAGAATCCTCTTCGAAAATATTTTTCGGAAGCGCGCGCAGCGTCACGCCGCAGCGTTTTTTTCCAGCCATCGCCATCGCAGGACAAGAAATCATCGGATAGGCGGCGGTCACGCCGGGAACGCTTTTCGCGGCGAGGCTCGCCTCTTCCAAGACTTGCGCGTTTTTGGAATAGCACACGGCCTCAAGATGCGACGACGAAAGCGAAACCAGCCGCTCGGTTATTCCATTCATCATTCCGTTGGAAATCGTGATTATCGCGACGAGCGGAACGAGCGAAATTCCGATGCACAAAACCGCGCCCGCAAGACTTTTTTTCGCCACGCTCACTCCCGACGATTTTGAAAAGAGAATCCGCCTTGCAAACAAAAAAGAAGATTTGAAATTCATTTTTAATGTCACTCTCCAAAAAACAACATAGCCCGATGCAAGCATCTGTGCATGGAATTATCCGCACGAACAAAATCATAAAAGTCCGCACCAAATCATTCGGCGAGTTTAAAATCGTCGCCGAAAAATGCGCGGCGATTTTAACTTCGATTTTTTTTAAAACGAAACTCGGCACAATTCCACAGCAATTGCGTAAAACTCGCTTATTAAAAATTTAAAAGAATGAAAAAATCCGGGCGCATGCCACAGCCGAAGATTCGCGGCATAAAAAAGGCCGGCCGCAGACAAGATAAATCCCGCGTCCAGCCTTTCCTGTTTTCAGCTTCCCACCTTCGAACGATAGAAAGCCGCGCTCTTTACGATGTCTTCCGGCCTGTGGACGATAATCTTTGAGTTGGCGAATTTCGGCCGCACGAGGTTTGTAAAGTCATCGATGGCCTGAGGCTGCTGCGGTCCTGGAATGCCGCACATATTGACCAAATCCTGCAACGAAATGTTCGTCTGGAAGTTCAAAGAAATTTCCAAAGGAATCTTCAATTTTTCCAATTGAAGCGCGAGCATATCGACCATCTTGTGCGACAAATCGTCAATCTGAGAATTCGTCAATTGCCTGTGCAATGCCCAAAGCCGCTCCGCGAGCGTGGTGGTAAGACGCGCAATCATCTGCGGCTGGGTCGAAACCATCTGATCGAAGTTCTTGCGGTTTACGACCATGAGCGTGCAGTCTTCATGCGCAATCGCGCTGGCCGTCCGGGGCTTGTTTTCAAGCAAGGCGAGTTCTCCGAACATGTCGCCCTTTTTCAAAATGGCGAGAATCACCTCGTTGCCTTCCACGACCTTGCTGATGGAAACCTCGCCGGACTGTATTATGAACATGTCCGCGCCCGACTGGTTTTCGGAAAAGACCATCGTTCCTTTGGGATACTTCCTTACCGTGTCGGCGGTCGGCTCAAAGTAAACGGCGCGGGTAGTCGGCTTCAATTCGTCGAAATGCAGCTTTGCGGTCGCCGCGTTGACTCCGTTCGGGCAGGCCTTCAAATATTGATAATACGCGTATACCGCTATGTCGTACTTGGCTTCAGCATAATAATACGAGGCCACATTGAACAATTCTTCGGGAGATTCCGACGCGACTTGGTGCAAAGTGAGCTTGGTGAGCACTCCGTTCATCGTGCGCATCCTGTTTGCGAACGTGCGGATGATTTTCATGGCGACAGGCGTATTGTTCGCGATCAATTCAGGATATTGGTCGCGACGCACGGCGATGGCGGTCACGTCGGTAATGGCAATGCAACTTTCAATCTGAAGATGGCTCGACATGCACGGAATAACGCCCAAAAAGTCGCCGGGACCAAAAATCTGAGCCTCGTATCCCGGAATCGAGATATCGTTGCTGCACTGAACTTGACCGTTTTGGATTATGTAAAAGCGGTCGTTGTTCGCCTTGCCTTCGACAAAGAGATACGCATTTTTCTTAAAATTTACAAACGAAAGTTGAAGCATCAAATTCTCCAAAAAGATATCGCGTAGATTTTACCACAATTTTGATTTTTAATCAATAATATTTTCACGGAAATTTATTTAAAACGAAGAATTTGATCGCAAAGAGAAAATTCCTTCTCATCACTTCAGGCAAAAACGCCGATTATAAAGTGATGCAAGACAACGAAAGGACGAACTTTGACAATTTGGTTTCTCAGATGTCGGGCGAAGAGCGCAAAGAGCTGCTTGCGAAAATGCGTCCACTTGAAGCCGATCCGGAAGTGAATTCTTTGCAGAGCGTGAAAAATCCGTCGATGCCCGCCGATGACGTGAAGATTGAAGACAGCCTGAGAAAAGAGGCGTTTTTCTATCGCGTAATTCTATGGCTTCGTTCGGTTTTCTCGTCCACAAGCGTCGAGAAGCTTTACAACGACGACAAAATCATGACGCTTTACAGAAAAATAAATCAGGAATATCCGGGACTTTTGGACTACAAAGGAAAAATTTTGCTCGGCATTTTTTACGAGAAACTTTTGGATTTAAAAAGAGCCGCGGATTTTTTCAGGCCGTACCTCGACGACATCTACAAAAACATCGGCGCGTTTTATGTCTACCTCGGCTCGTTTATCGCGCCAAAAGTCACCGAAGAAATGAACAGCGACGTTGACCCGAACAATTTCGGGCTTGAGCGAGAAGTCACGGTGGAACTGCGCACGTCGCTGCTGCGCAAAATGGACGACATAATAAAAAGCGTTCCGGCCGACCAGCGCACCGCCCTTTACAACTGCGCTTCGAGCGTCGAATGGCTTTACCAGTTTTCGCGGCTTCCGTTCGACAGGTTCATCTCTTCGTTTTCCAGCGACATCACCGATTCGCAAATGACGCGCTTTGAATCCGTGCATTCGGAATTGAATTCCTTCGCCAAAATTTTGTGCAACGGAAAAACAGTTCCGTCGGAAGCGTTGGAATCAATCTACCTTTACTCCGCGAAAAGAATCATTCCAGCGGAAAGCGTCGCCACCGACGACGAATCTCGCGCGAAAGAATTTATGGACAAAGCAAGTTCGAGCATGATGATAATCCACATGTTCATCACGACAGTTCCATTGCGCTATGTGAACAAGATCGTCTACGGCAACATCCAATGGACATGCGAACAATTCGCCGGCGCGGAAGACTGGTTTTTAAAGTACAAGGAACATTGGAAAAAACTTTTTGACGACCAGTGGAATCAATGGCTCAAAGCCAAGCGCAAGAACCAAATGAATTCCCAGCTCAAGTCGAATTTCGGAATCGACGAAATCCCGCTTTTGCCGCATCGACCATGGGCGGAAATGTGGGGCGGAATTCCGTTTCATTTTGAAAACACGGCAGGATTCCTATATTGGTTCACCGAAAAGAAATTGCATTCTTCGTCCGATCCGCTGAAAACGCTTTTGCTCGAAGGCCAATTCGTCAACAATGAAAACCGCCAGGAATTCGCGGACACATTGAACACTCTCGACAACATTTCGGCTTCGATGTACGACATGGCGCAAAACATTTCGCCGAGCGGTCAGACCGGAATGGTTTTCGAAAAGCTGTCGGCAGACCGCATGCGCACGATTCCGGCGCAGCAAAGAATCGACTCGCTGATGCTCGAGCACGAAACGAACATACAAAAGATAAAGAACGATTTCTGCAATTGCGCCCGTTCCATACGAAACGTTTTGGGCGGAGTTTTTTCGGAGACAAAGGACACGCGCTATGACGGAATCCAAAACTTTGCGTCGATTCAAGGAAACAACAACGCGACTTTCCGCGCAAAACTCATGGAAAGCAAAAGCGTCTTTGAATCCGCCCTTGAAATATTGAAGGAACTCGAGCAAATCGACACGCCGCAAAAAAAACAATGATAGCCATAGACATATTGGAAGCCGCGGCAAAGAATGGCTACGAATACGCCGCCTTGCCGTTCTACAAAAACGGAAAACCTTTTTTGGAATCTCATCCGAGCTGCGGCGCATACCCAGTACCCCTATGGGGTATGTCGCTTTTGGCGGCCGGCTCGATGCGTTTT
>CAZZFL010000102.1:0-5185 GCA_964653395.1 uncultured Treponema sp.
GGCGCACTCGTAGTAGAAAATATTTAGCCGTAAAAATCGCGGTGGCTTCGGCTTGGTCACAAAAGCGACAGGCTCAACCGCCGCGACTTTCGTCCGCCACTTATTCTGCCGTCGCTTCGCTTCCGAAATCATGCAGTGCAAGTCCGCTCCAGCAGTGTATGTGCTTCGACGTGAATTTCAAAAGCGTGTAGTCCGGGTCGGAAGGACCTTTGTGGTAGTACATCAGCCACTTCGCATGCCAAAATTCGTTCTTTACTGATTCATCGGAAACCTCTTCAACAGTTCCCGTGAGGCATGCGCCCTTGAACCGCCCGGGAATGCAAAAATAGACGCACGTCTTTTTCTGGGCGCGAATCTGGGCGACTTTTCGCGACGACGTGTTTGTCGTAAAGTACAGCGTAAACGTTTCGCCGTCAAGACGCGCCGCCTTTCCCGCGAGCTTCGGATACTGTTTTTCGTTCGCAAGATTTAATAGCGCGCGGATTTCGGGAAAGCCGTTTTCGCCGTGCGTGCCGAGTTGTGCGCAAGGCGCTTTCGTGATAATCCCCAAAACATCTGAAATTTTCATTTCCAATTTCCTCCTGAATTTTAAATTTGAATTTGCATTGCAAACTCATTTATCACAGCAATTTATTTTTTTGCGTAATTTGCGAATTCGGCTTCTTTGTCGAATTCCCAAATTTCTTCAGCGGAAACATCGCCGATATCGTCAAAATTGTAATAGCGGCCACAATCTGCCTGAAATTCAATTATGCAATAATCTTCGTCGTCAACGCCTTTCGGATAATATTTTTCATCGCCTTCGTTCCAAAGCAAGGCCTTATGTTCGTGATCGAAATGCACTTTGGCAGTTCCCGTAAAACACACCGCCTTAAACGCCTTGCAATCATCGAAGTACAAGCATGCTTTGTCGTTTTTCAACAACGCCTGAACATGCCAGGAAGACGTGTTTGTCGAAACAAAATGGCCGCCCACGCCTTTGTGCCAAGTGCAGAAAACTTTTCGCATGCTAGGATTTCCGTTTTCGTCCGAAAATCCCAAGCAGGCAGTTCCCGATTCTTTTACCAAATTTTCGATTTCATTCAAAGTCATAATTTCCTTTCCTCTTCTTCGAGATTTTTCAAAACTTTTTCAAGTTGCGAATCCAATTTCAAAATTTCCTTGTCGGCGAAACCTTTATAAAAAAGGCGGCTCATTTCGTCCGAAACTTTCCTGTATTTTCTTTCCAGTCGGCGCGCGCTTTTCGTAAGACGGATGCGAATCTGACGGCGGTCTTCGGAATCATAACATCTTGTGATGTGCCCAAGACTTTCCATTCGGTCAAGCATGCCCGTCAAAGTCGTTTTTGCAAGTCCAGTTCTCGCCGCAAGTTCCACGATGGGCAGATTGTCCTCCTGCCACAAAACATAAAGAATGCGCCCTTGCGCGCCGTTGAATTCGTCGATTCCCGCTTCCGTCAAAAGCCTTGCGAAAACGCGTCCTTGAATCTGCTTGATTTGTGAAATTAAAAATCCGCCTCTTGTTTCAATCATAGATTTATTTCTATATAGCATAGTACTATATAGTACTGTTTTTTGTCAATGCATTTTTTCAAACTAAATAGAATTTTACATTTTATAATTTGAGAGAATTTTCGGCCGTGAAATTTTTGCGAGCTTCACAAACAATTTTTTTGATTTGAAACTCGAAAACACGGCTTTGCCGCGTGGAAACTTGCAACCGACTTAACGGCTTTTCATCGCGCACGTTTCGCCACAGATTTCTTAAATTAAACATTCATATTGACTAACATTTCAAAATGAACTATAATAGTTTCAAGAGGAAACGATGTCAGTTTCTTCATTTCCACAAATTTTTTTTAAGGTGCGTATTTAAAATGAAAAAAAGCGTTTACAGCATCGGCGGAATCATCATATTGTTGTTCGCGGCGTTTGTGTTTGTTCTTGTTCCGGCTCTCGCAGGACAATCCGATGCGAGCAGCCTGCCCGAATACGGCAGTTACAACGGCGTTCCAATCAAATTCGAGGATGGCACGGAATTCTACCAGCTCGCAAACCAAATCGTGAAAAGAATGGAGATGCAAGGCTACGATTTCAATCAGGAATTCTCTTCGCTCTATTATTCGCTCGCGTTCACGCAGGCTTTCAACCAAATCGTAGGTCCGATGGCGTTGCGCGACATGACGGCGAGCACGGGCTATATCGTGCCCGACACGTGGGTCGAGCGCGGCCTCATCGACCGCTACTACAACGAGGCGGGCAACTTTTCGCAGGCGGCGTACAATGCCACGTCCGACAAGCAGAAGCGCGAAAATCAAGAACGGATGACGGAAGATCTTGAAGCGCAGCGCAGTTACGAAGATTTATTTGGAACGTTCGCGACATTGGGCAAAGCGAAACTCTACGGACTAAAAGCCTCTTCCGCGGAAATCGAATTCATCAGAAAAATGGGCGAAGATCTCCACGGATTCGATTACGTCGCGTTTGACATGCGCCAATATCCCGACGAAAAGACGAAGGAATTTGCCGAAGCGAACAAAGACAAATTCACGAAATACGATTTGACAGTAATCACGCTCGACGACGAGGCGAAGGCGAAAGACGTGATAAAGCGGCTTTCAAATTCCGAAATCACTTTCGACGACGCCGTCACAAGTTATTCGACGAAAATTTTGGGAAACAGCGACACAGGAAAAATCACGCAGAATCGCCGCCACCAAATCGCGGAGCAGTTCAAGGACGAAAGCGCGCTCGAAAAAGTGCTCGCGCTTTCTTCGGACGAGACAAGCGAAGCCGTGGAACTGAACAACGGCTGGGCGATTTTCAGATGCGACGGAGCGTCTGTTCCGTGCGACACGGAAGACGCGGACGAAATTCGCGCCGTGAGCAACTACATTTTCTCGCATGAAAAAGGACTCGTGGAAGACTACTACAGCGCAATCGCGAACGACTTCATCGCGGCGGCTGCCACTTCCAACTTTGACGAGGCGTGCGCGAAATTCGAAAGGACAAAAGGCACGATTGCGCCTTTCGCGCTCAACTACAACAACACGACTCTCGTGGGACGTTCTTCGCTCGGCGAAACGGCGGAATTCAGCGGAGCGACCACGAACGAGAATTTCCTGAAAAACGCGTTCGCGCTAAAGCAAGGCGAACTTTCCGCTCCCATCGTCCTTTCGTCCTCGAACAACATAGTGGTCCTGCGTTGCTCCGAAATCGAAAAAGGCGGAACTTCGGCGGAGGACGCGCCGAGACTGATTGGCAATGAAATCACGAACGCGGATGCAGTCGTCGTGAATTCCGCGATTCAGGCCAGCCCAAAAATCAAGTCCAACTCCGGCGAATTCATGGCGAAAATGACCGGACGAAGTTAAGCCGTGCCGGAAAACGATTTTCAAAAAAACGCGCAAGGCGAAAATCCGATTTTGACAAAGGCGCGCGCTTCCGCCGGCGACGGCGAAAGCGCGGCTTTCACTGTCCAATACAAAAATCGTTTTCTTTATTCAAAATACAATCCCGAAAAAAACATAGTTTCCGCCATCGAAAAAACCGAGATTCTTCCGGGCACTTTGATTTTAATTTTCTCGCCGTGCCTTTTTTACGGAATGGAAACGCTCACGGAAAAATGCGGCGCGGAATTGGGAAAAAGCATTTTCATAATCGCAGTCGAAGCCGAAGAAAAATTGAGGCAACTTGCGCTCGAACAAAATTCACGGCTTGAAAAAATTCCAAAAGGCACGTTGCAATTTTTTCCGAGCGACGCTTTTGACGCAGAAGGAATAAATTCATTTTTGCAAACGCTTTCATTTTCGTCCGCAAAAAAAATCGAAGGCCTTTCGCTCCCCCCTCCAGGAATTTTCCGCCGCGCGATTAGATTCGATTTCAGCGGCGGTGTTTTTTTTCACTCGGATTTTTACGCGCAATTTTTCGCGCTTTCGCAAAACGCCATCGCGCAATTTTGGAAAAACCGCCTCACGCTCGTAAAACTGGGAAGACTTTTTTGCTCGAACATTTTCAAAAACTTGCCGTCCGCCGCGAAAGGAATTCCATTCGAACGCTTTGAAAAAAAAATCGAAATGCCGATTTTAGTTTTGGGCGCGGGCGAAAGTCTTGAAAAAACAATTTTGGATTTGAAAAAAATCGGCGAAAAAATCGAAGGCGTTTTCATCATCGCCGTGGACGCGGCACTCGCTCCGCTGCTTTCGGCGGGCATAAAAATCGACGCAGTGGTGGCGAACGAAGCGCAAATCGCAATCGAAAAGGCGTACATTGGCGCAAGGGGCGCGGCGGCATTTTTGCGCGAAAAGCCGATTCTTTTTTGCGACCTTGTTTCGCGCCACACGATTCCGCGCATCACGGAATTTCCGCCGTGCTTTTTTTTCAGCGAATTTGAAAAGAACAAATTTTGCGCGAGGCTCGAGGAATGCGGAATTCTGCCTCGGAAAATTCCGCCACTCGGCTCGGTGGGCTTGAGCGCGACATACATCGCGACGCTTTTGCGAAAGGACGATGGCGTGCCGATTTTCGTTTCTGGACTGGACTTTTCATTTTCGTACGGAAAAACTCATGCGAACGGAACGATGGCGCACAAAGCAAGGCTCTTGCAAAATCGGCGCGCCGCGCCGTGCGAAAATTATGCGGCGGCGTTTTCCAATGGCACGGAAAAAATTTTCGGAAAAAATGGAAGGCGCGTTTTCACGACTAAAAATCTTTCGACCTACGCCGCGCTTTTCCACAACATTTTTTCAAATGAAAAAAATATTTTTGACTGCGGCGAATCTGGATTGGATTTGGGAATCGCGCGCGCAAATTCAATTCCGTTCGGCGAAAAAAAATTTGATTTTGAAAAGGCGAATTCTCATGGCGAAGAAAACGAAGCGCGAAAAAAAACAAGCGACTTTCTGCAAAAAGAAAAGCGCGCGCTTTTGGTTTTGGCGAACATTCTTTCAAATGGCGAAAACGCCGAAAGCCGCGACCACGACATTCCTTACGACGAGCAAATCTTGCGGCTTTTGGAAAGTCGCGAATATTTATACCTGCATTTTCCAGACGGCGAATCTCCGAAACTCGAAAAAAATTTCTTGAACAGAGTGCGCGCGCAAATCGATTTTTTCATAAAAGAAATAGACTTGGCGGCAGACGACTGACAGTCAACAGCAAGGAACTTCAGAAAACAAAAAATCCCC
>CAZZFL010000103.1:0-5180 GCA_964653395.1 uncultured Treponema sp.
ATAAAAATCTCGGCTTTTGGAAAAAGTCAAGATTCGCGCGAATTTTGCAAACGCGCTTGCACGAGCATATTGAAATTATACACGATTTCAAACAAATGTAAAGAGGGCGGAAAGAAAAAACGCGCAGCCGCTTCACAAAACCGTAAGCAGGACTTTGCTCTGCGGCGCAATGTTGCTTCGCAAAATTCATAATTGAAAAGCGCGCGGCATTTTCTAATCCGTAAACCGGATTCGCTGCCACCTTTCGTTGAATTTGTCCAAGCCTTCGCCCAAGTCGATTTTGAGCGTGCAATTGTTCATCTGCTCGGCTTCGTACATCGGCTTTTCTTTCATAAATTGCGCGGCTTCCAAATTCACGAAGCACGGAAAATTGAACGCGTCCAAAAATTTTGCGTACACTTCCGGGCGGTGAATGTAGTTTATGAATTCGTTCGCCAAATCATAATGCGGCGCGTCCTTGAGAATGCACATGCTGTCGAGATAACTGGCCCCTCCCTCGGCGGGAATGAAAAAGTCGATTGTCTCGTCCCATTTTTCCTGCGGAACTTCGCCATAGACCACTTCCGCATAGCCATGGCAAAGCCAAAAGTCGCCCGAAGCAAAAGATTTTCCAAAACTTTCCGCGTCGAATTTCACAAGGTTCGGAAGCCAATTTTGCATGATGAATTTTTCAGCCTCGTCCAATTCTGAATCGGAAAGCGAATTGACATCGTGCCCCAAATGCGCGAGCGCGTCGCCCATCACTTCGCGCATGTCGTCCATCATCGTGGCGTGTCCCGCAAATCGCGCGTCGGAAAAAATGTTCCAGCCGCGCTCGTAGTCGAACGGAACTTTCGTCTTGTTCACGCTCACTCCGGCCGCGCCGAAATAATAAGGAACGGCGTAGCGCATTTCAGGATCGTATTCCGCCTTTTCCAAAACCAAAGGATTTATGTTTGCGCGATTCGTCAATTTCGTCTGATCCAATTCGCGAAGCATTCCCTGTCGAATCATTATCGAAACATAGTCCTGCGACGGAACGACGATGTCGTAGCCTTTCGCGCCCGCGCGAAGCTTGGAATACATTTCCTCGTTCGAAGCGTAGCTGTCAACTTTTACCGTGCAATTGAATTCTTTTTCAAAGTCGCGGAGAACTTCGTCGGGCGTGTAATAAGTCCAATTGTAAAGGTACAAAACGCGCTCGTCTTTTTTCGAGCAAGATGAAATTAGCGCGCAGAAAGCGAACGCCAAAAACGCCGCAAAAAAACACGCGGCGGCGAAGCGGCCGCGCTTTCGAATTTCGCATTTCAAATTCTGCGCCGAACGCGCGCGCGAAAAATTATTTTTCCAAACTTTTTTCATAAAAAATTCTCCAAAAAATTTTTCTTTTTTTAAAGTGAAGAAAGTTTCAACTTTATCCACTTTAAAAACATTTTGCAAAAAAAATCGCGGCGAAGATTCGCGACACGAAATTTTCGCAAACCTTCGCATTTTTCCGAAAACGCTTTTTGCCGTCACCTCGACGCGGCGAAACTTTTCACGCTTTTTCGCAAGACAATCGTTATCGCGCAAATCGCGAGAACAATCACGAACGAAAGCGCGTTTATCACGGGACTCACGCCGAAGCGAATCATCGAATAAACGTAAAGCGGAAGCGTCGTGCTGCCGGGGCCGCTCACGAGAAACGTAATCACATAATCTTCGAGCGACATCGTGACGCTCATCATAAATCCGCTTATGATTCCTGGCATCAACGCTGGAATCACGACTTTCGTCAAAGTCTGAATTTCGTTCGCGCCCAAATCGTGGCTGGCTTCGATAATCGAATAGTCGAATTCGTCGATTCGCGCGCTCACCATCAAATACACGAACGGCATGCAGAACGTCGTGTGCGAAATGAAAATCGTAAGCAAGCCGAGCGACATTTTTATTCCGCTGAAAAAAATCAAAAGCGAAACGCCCATTATCACTTCGGGCAAAACCATCGGCAAAAAACTCGTGGTTTGAATGTACGAGCGTCCGCGGAATTTGTACCACGTGATTCCGATCGCGGCGAGCGTTCCCAAAATCGTCGCGACGATGGAAGAAGTTATCGCCACGAAAAAACTGTTCCAAAGCGAAGACCACAAATCGCTCGAATTGAAAATCAATTTTTCATACCACACGAACGAAAAATTCGTAAAGTTCGAATCCTTCGACTCGTTGAATGAATAGAAAATTATCACGAAAAGCGGAATGAACAAAAACAAAAGGCACAGCGCGAGCATCGTGTTTGAAAAGCCCAAATGCGGCGAGCGTTTTTTCCAGCTGCGCTTGGCGTGCTTGGCAGGCTCGGAGGAATGCGCCTTTTTCAAAAAAAGCTTGAAAGGATTTTTCATTTCTCGCCGCCTCCGTTTGCGTTCTGCGAATTCGCGTCGGCGGAATTCGCCAAAGCCGTCGCCAAAAACGGCGTGTTCGTGTTCGCGGCGATTTCTTCTTTCGCGGAAACTTTTTTGAGGCTTTCTTCTTTTTTGTTCGAAGCGAACATCCACAAAATCGCCGCCACGGAAATTATCGTTATCACGAGGCTGAACGCCGAGGCGAGCGGCCAGTTGCGGACTTTTTGCACTTGATCCACGATGATGTTGCCGAGCATGTAGCTGTCTTTTCCGCCGACCATTTGCGGAACTGTGTATTGCCCGAAAATAGGAATGAACGTGAAAATCATCGCGCTCAAAATTCCGCTTCGAATTCCGGGAATCAAAACTTTCAGCATCGACTGCGCCTTCGTCGCGCCCAAATCCCGCGCGGCTTCGAGCAGGCTAAAGTCGAACCTATCGACGGCGGTGAAAATCGGCAGAATCGCGTAAGGCAAATACATGTAAATGCTCACGACGATGATCGCGCCTTGCGTGAACATGAATTTGTGCGGAACGAAATTTTCGCCGCGTGCAATTCCGAGCGAATTCGCCAAATTCCAAAAAAAGCGCAAAAGCGAATTGAGCAAGCCGTTGTCGCCCAAAATCGTCATCCATGCGAAAATGCGAATCAGCGAATTCGTCAAAAACGGAATTATTACCAAAATCAAAAAAAGCGTCTGGTGGCGGCTTCGGGCGATGGCGTAGCCGCACGGAAGCGCGAGCAAGATTGTGATGAAACTCGAAACGGCTGCAATCCAAAGCGTCCGCAAAAAAATTTTTCCGTACGCTGCGTCAATCATTTGGCGGTACGCCTTGAGCGTGAACTCGCGCACCACGCCGCCGTAAACGTCGCGCTTCATAAAAGAATAGCATACGATGATGGCGATTGGCACGATGAAAAAAATCGTGAACCAAAGTCCCATCGGCCATGCGTAGCGAGGTCCGGGATTCGCCTTTTTGGGCTTTGAGAAATTCTTTTTTTCACAATTTTGATTTTTCAAAAAACGCCCCTTAAAAATAGGTAATAATTATTATCAGCACATTGATCGTTAAGACAAGTCCAACAAAAAGATTTCTTTCGCAGTGTCAAACTTTCTTCAACCAGTTCGTAAATGTTGCTTATTAACTATTCCCTACTACTTATTTATGTCCTCAACGATATAGCCGTCGTCGGCCGCCCACGAAACGTAAACCGTATCTTTCCACGCGATTTCTGGTCCGTCGTCAAGATAGTTCACGTGCTGCTTGAACACTTTTATCACCGTGCCGTTTTCCAGCCGCACATAAAATTTCGACTGGAATCCCGTGTAAATCGGCTCTTCGACAATTCCCTTGAAAACATTGATGTCGCGTCTGCCGTGAACGTCCGGCTCTTCGAGCGTGATTCGGATTTTTTCAGGACGAATCGTGAACGCCACTTTTTGCCCGACATCGGTGTGCTCCCAGTCCGTCACCAAAATGTTCTTGTCTTCTTCTTTGGTGGCTTGCGTGTCGCCGACGAGCTGCGCCTGCAATCCCAGCGCGGGCGTGTTCAGCGTCACCATAAAATCGTCCTCGCCTTTGGGAGTTTTGTGCGCTTCGCAATTGACGACGGTGCTTTCAAAAAGATTCGTCTCGCCGATGAATTGCGCCACGAATTGCGTCGCGGGACTTTCATAAATTTCAAACGGACTTCCCACTTGCAGGACGTGTCCCGCGTTCATCACGGCGATGCGGTCGCTTACGGCGAGGGCTTCGCTTTGGTCGTGAGTAACATAGATGAAAGTGATGCCGATTTTGTCGTGAATCGTGTCAAGGTCGATCAAAAGGTTCGCGCGGAGTTTCGCGTCAAGCGCGGAAAGCGGCTCGTCCAAAAGAAGCACTTTCGGCTCGTTGATGAGGGCGCGCGCGATGGCCACGCGTTGCCGCTGCCCGCCCGAAAGCTGCGAAGGCTTTTTGTGCATGTGAGATTCAAGTTGGACGAGAGCCAAATATTTTTTCACGCGCTCGTCGATTTCATTTTTCGGAAGCTTTTGAAGCCGGAGCGGAAACGCGACATTTTCATAGACGCTCAAATGCGGAAAAAGCGCGTAGTTTTGGAAAACCGTGTTCGACTGCCTTTTGTTCGGCGGAAACGGAAGCACGTTCTCATCGTCAAAAAGAATCGAGCCTTCATCGGGAAATTCAAATCCGGCAATAATGCGGAGAAGCGTCGTCTTCCCGCATCCCGAAGGACCAAGCAGCGAAAAAAATTCGCCGGGCTTGATTGAAAAATCAATGTCGTCCAACGCGACGAAATCGCCAAACCGTTTGGACACATGGTCAATTGTAACCTGACTGCCTTTCAAATTGCGAGCCTCGTCTATCTAAAATAAACCTTCCTTATTTTTTGACAACGAGCGAATCTTCAGATTCGTGAGTTGACAAAAATGCGATTTTGCAACGAAGCGAAAAATCGCAATGCAATAAACGAGTTTTTACGCAATTCCTGCAGAATTGCTACCGAGTTTTCGCTTTGCGAAAACTCGCTTTATTTACTCGAAGTTAAAGTTTGCGGCAATATTTTTGACGCAAACTTTAAACGTTCGTTTAAAATTGATGACTGGTTAAGCGTCACCAATTTTAATTTCGAGTTTCTTTCAGAAACTCGACTATTGCACTTCCCGCGCCGCAACAATTTGCCAGCGCAGGCGAAATTAAGTTCCTCGGAAATTGAAATTTCTTTCGGACTTAATTTTCAAGGTACGGTTTCACGCCGAAAAAACGCATAATAGATAGATTGATGTTATTCGCGGATTTTGTCAAGTAGATTTTGAAAAAAAT
>CAZZFL010000104.1:0-5175 GCA_964653395.1 uncultured Treponema sp.
ACCTGTGAGTTCATCGACGCTGCCGGTTTCCTGCAAGGTGAGTCGGTGGGAAGAATGTTTTCGCAAAATCGAAAGAAAAATCAGCACGAACGTGACAATCGCTGCGACAATGAAAATGCCGCAAATTACAATTACCAGAATTTTAAAATCACGCGCTTCAATGTCGATTTTGGAAAAAGGCGCAGAAATGGCGATGCTCCAGTCCGTTCCGTCGATTTTCGCCCATTCCACGAATTCGTCGGAAAAAATCCGCGAACGCAAAATTGAATTTCCGCGCGCGTTTTCTTCCATTCGGGAAAGCAGGTTTCGCATGATTTCCAAATCGCCTTGCCCAAGAGAATTTTCGCCAACGTTCAGAATTGATTCCGTTTTCAATGGAACGATAAATTCGCCTGATGAATTTATGACGAAGCCTGAAAATGTTTCGCCAATTGACATTCCCGAAACTGGAGATTCAAGGCTTGAAAATCGCATTGAATAAAAAACAATGCCCACGCATTCGTCGCCTGAAGGGACGCCTTTCGCAATGACGAACTCGTCGCCGCCAAAATCCGCGTCATACAATTCGACTACGAATTCTCCGTCGCCGTCCATCGCCCGGTTGAAAAATTTTTCCCGCGAAACGTCCATCTCGCGTCCGTCCAAATAATGAGCGTCGCCTTTGAACGAAGCGAACGCCGCCACCGCCAAAGCGCGTCGCTTTTCAGGAACGGCATGCGACAAGGCTTCCACCGCCACGCGCGAGTTTGCGTCTTGCAATTCAGGCATTTTAGAAAATTTGCGCAAGTCATCAAAATATTCCGAAAAAAATTCGTCCAAATATTCCACGTGGCGTTCAACCAAATCTTGCCCAATTTCGGCGTACAAATTTCGAATGTAATTGCGCGCTCCGAAATATGCCAAAAAGCCCATTACGCAGATGATTGCGATAACTAGCGCCGCAAGGGAAAAGCAAACAGTCGCCGTCCATTCCTTGTATTTGCGAAAAAGCTGCGAACTTTTGAATGCGCCTTGCCACATTTTCATATAATTCCATTTTAACATCATTTCGGCGAAAAAGCAAGGTAAAATTTAGCGGCAAATATACGGCAATAAATCTTTTCGGGCGTGTTTTGTCGTGAATTGCGCCGTTTTGAGATTAAATTCGCGCTTTTTCTTAAAAAAAATTCAAATTTTTTTGAAATACCTATTTACAAAAATTTCAAAATCTGATATATTGGTTTATGCGTTTAATTTCTTAAACGCATAAACCAATATACATTTTGCGAGGTTTGTTTTTATGAGGAATTTTCTCAAACATCCAAAATTGATTATTTTTGTTTGCGTCGCAATTACGATTGCATTGGCCGTGCCGCTCGCTTCAATTTTCATTGAAAATAACGTGCGCGTCTACATGCCGTATCACAGCGATTCCTACAAAAATCTCATTCAGACTGAAGAGCAATTCGGAAGTATGGTGCCGATTGGAGTTTCGCTCGAGGCGAACGACAAGTCCACGATTTTGACGCCGGAATACATCGGCGTGATTCAGAAAATTTCTGATCGCGTGGAAAATCTTGAAGGCATCGAATCGTTGGATTCAATCACGAATATCGATTTTGTATATTCGCTGGACGGAGGTCTTGCCGCAGGAAAAATTGTGGACGACGATTATGCCGGCACTTCCGCCGATATGAAATTGATAAAAGAAAAAATCGTCGATTGGCAGGATATGTACAATCGCGTCATTGTTGACGATACTTTTACGGCGGCGCAGATTGCCACCACTTTGAATCCTTCGTTAAATTCAAAAGAACAAATTGCGCTTTTGAACAAAATCCGCGAAATCACTTACGAAGAAATTGAAGGACACAATCTCGAGGCGAGGTTTTTTGGCGACCCGGTTTTGAGCGACAACGCCACGGAATTCATGATAAGCGATTTGTGCCGCTTGATTCCGCTCGTTGCGCTTGTGGTTTTGGTTTCGCTTTATCTTTCGTTCCACACGATTTCTGGAACGCTTTTGCCGCTTGCCACGGTTTTGATGTCCACGGTTTGGACTTGCGGACTCATGGCGCTTTTCAGAATGACGTTCACGATTGTGGCGAGCGTCATTCCTGTCGCGCTGATTGCTTGCGGAAGCGCATACGGCATTCACGTCATGACGCATTATTACGCGTTCCTTGAAAAAGTCGAAGGCGAGATGACGAAGGAAAAACATCTTGACGCGATTTGCGCTGGATTGAAAGATGTTTGGGTGGCCGTTTTGCTCGCGGCCGTTACCACAATCGCGGGCTTCGTTTCGCTCGTGACAAGTCCGATTGTTCCGTTGAAAAGTTTCGCGGTTTTCACGGCTTTGGGAATCGCGTTCTCTTTGCTTCTTTCGATAACGTTCGTTCCGGCGATGCTTTACATCACGCCGCTTTCGCAAGTGGGAAAAAAGCGTGGCGGAAAATTTTCTGCGCGATTGAAGAGAAGGCTCGAGCGCGAACTTGAACGGCGCGGCGGCGCTTCTTCCGAAGAGGCGAACGGAAAAACGCTTTATGGCATCTATCATTTTTTCACGGGAACGAAAGTGCGCCTTGCGGTTTTCGCGATTGCGATTGTCGTGTGCTCGGCGTGGGGATTGAGCAAGTTGGTGATCGACACTTCGCTTGTGAATTATTTTCCGGTCAACAGCAAATTCCGCAAAGACATAAAATATGTCGATGAAAATTTCGCGGGAACGAACACGCTTTACTTCGTGATTTCCGGGCAGGAAAATGGCGACATGACGAAGCCTGAAATTCTCAAGGCGGTTGACGACTTGCAATTTTATCTCGACGAAAAATATTCAGGAATTGGAAAAGTCGTTTCGTTCACGACGTTCATCAAGCGAATGAATCAAGTGATGCACGTTCCGATGCCGGACGCGGCGGAAAATGAAGCGGCGGATTTCGGCGGAGATTTTGCCGAAGACGATTGGGGCACTGATGACTGGAGCGATTCTGGCGACGAATGGGCGGATTCTGGCGATGACTGGGCAGATGACGATTGGGGCGATTCCGCTGAAACTGCCGAAGATTCTGCGCCTGAAAAAGTTTGGGTTGATCCGAACATTGAATATGCGAAAGTTTTGCAAAGCCAAATCACCGTGCAAGATTCGCTCAAACTTTTTGCGGACGCGTACACAGCCGCCGGCGGAAAGAACGCCACTGTGCAAGGAATGACCGCCGAATTGCAAAAGTCTTTGAACTACAACGGACTTGCGTATTACGAAACGCCTTACGATTTGGAAAAATATCCCGCCAAAGACAATCAAGGCTTGGCGAATCTCGTGAGCCAATATTTGCTTTTGTATTCCGGCTCGCTCGACAGATTCAGCGACGATCAGCTCGCGCCGAAATCAATTCGCATGCAAGTGCAATTGCGAAGCCACAGCACCGAGGAAACGAAAAGAATCATTCTCGATGCCGAAGAATTCGCGGCGACTCATTTTCCTGAAGGCTATTCAATCAAGGCGACCGGCAACGGCGAAATGGAACTTGCGATGAGCGAAATGGTAATTTCAAGCCAATTCACGAGCATCATTTTTTCAATAGCGATGGTTTTCGTGATTATCGCGATTTCGTTCAAGTCGCCAGTGGCAGGAATAATTGGCGCGATTCCGCTCGCGTTTACGATTATATTGAATTTCATGACGATGGGATTTGCTGGAATCCATTTGGATTTGGTCACGAGCATCATCGCTTCGGTGGCGATTGGCGTGGGCATCGACTACACGATTCACTTTATGGAAAGTTATCATTCGCTTCGCGAAAAAAGCGCGGATGTCGAACAAGTTACTTTGCAGACGTTCACAGTTTCCGGACGCGGCATCGTGACGAATGCGATTGCGGTAGGACTGGGATTTTTGGTTTTGGTTCTTTCAAAGTTCGCGATTTTGCGATGCATAGGAATTCTTGTGGCCATCGTGATGTTCTCAAGTTCGTTCTTGGCGATGACTGTGATACCGGGAATCTTGAACGCGTTCGATCCGAAATTCATGCAGTCAAAGGAGGAGCGCGAAAAAAAACATCTTCTTGAAGAAAAATAAAATTGCAATAAATTGCGCGGAGAAAAATCTTTGCGCAAAAATGTAAATGCAATCGCGCGGAAAAAAAATTCCGCGCAAATTAAAAAGCAATTGAATTTTTGCATTTGCATTTTTTATGGAAAAAAAGATGAGAACGCCACAAAATGACGCGGCGCTTTCGTCTTCAAAGTTTGCGTTGCAAACTTGCATATTGACTGTGCATTTCGCTTCGCTGCGAATGTGCATAAAAAATCAATCGCGATTTTTTTAAATCGCCCAACTTTTTCGGAGGAAAAAAATGAAAGTTACAAAGAAAATTGCGGCCACGCTCGCCGCATTGTCAATTGGTTGTGCTGCGTTCGCTTTGGACGGACGCACTGTAATGCAAAACGCGGACAACGTTGAAAAGCCGAAATTTACTCGTGCGCAAGTTCAGATGATTTTGATTGAAAAAAGCGGCGCAAGCGAAACTCGCGTCATCGATGAATGGGGCAAAAACGAAAACGGCCTTTCAACAATGGTGATGCAGTTCAATAGCCCGGCAAGCGTCAAAGGCACTCGATTCAGCCAGCAGGAAAACGGCGGCGGAAAAGCCGACACGAAATTCATTTTCCTGCCGGACGTTGGCACGGTTCGCCCTGTCGCCGCGAGCCAGGGAAGCAGCTCGTTCATGGGAAGCGACGCCACTTACGACGATATGTCTACTCGCGATGTCGATGAAGACACGCACGAACTTTTGGCGGAAACCGAAGCGAAAGGTCAATTCAAAAATTGTGCCAAAGTGAAGTCTACTCCGAAAGACGCGAAAAGCAGCCAGTATTCCTATAGGATTTCTTGGATAGACAAGGACACTTGGGTTCCGGTTTATGTCGAAATGTACAGCAAGAAAAACGGCAAAGTTTGCAAGACGCTAGAAGTGAAAAATCTCAAAGTCATCAAAGGCTATCCCACGCCGCTCGAAAACGAAATGACGAATTTGGAAACGGGACACAAAACTCGCCTCGTGATGAGCGAAGAGCGACTTAAATTCGACGAGCCGATAAATCCTGCGTATTTTTCAAAAGGATTTTTGCAGAACGGAAAAGTGGCAAAATAAAAATTTTGTTATAATTGCGTTTTTCACTTCGTTGCAAAACGCGCTG
>CAZZFL010000105.1:0-5090 GCA_964653395.1 uncultured Treponema sp.
ACACTACAGGAATAAATTTCATGACATAAAACAAACTCCTGTAGTGCGTATACACGAAGTCGTGTAGTGCCTATACAGGAGTTCGTGTAGTGCCATGAAACAAGGTCCTGTAGTGCCATGAAACAAGGTCCTGTAGTGCCATGAAACAAAGTCCTGTAGTGCCCATGCCGTTTTCCGCGCGTTTTCCTGAACGAATCACCGCCAGCGGAAAATTCGCATTGCTTCCGCGCTTCAAGTTTTTTGATTTTCATTGAACAGTATGGCGACAAAATGATTTTTTTTCAAGGGCGCAGAAAAGGATGCGAGAAATCCGCATACGCCGCTGCCAGCGTTTGCATGATTCGCATCCTTTTTATTCGCTTTGGATTGCTTTGCAAAATTTTGCGAAACTACAATCTTTCCCAATTCGCGCTCAAAGCGTTTTCGCCCATCACGGCTACAATTTTGCTTCCGTCTTTGAGAGCGGAAAGCGGGATTTCCGCAGAATCGATTTTCTTTCCGTCAACTTCGATGCTGGCGACGCCTTTGCAAATGTGCGAAGGATTTTTCACTTCAATCGAAAGATTCATTCCGCGCCAACGTCGTTCCACTTTGAAGCCGTCCCATTTTTTCGGAAGGCACGGGTCGAGCAGAAGTCCGTCGTACTGCGGACGGATTCCCAAAATGTATTGCGTGATGGAATAGTAGTTCCACGTGGCCGCGCCCGAAAGCCAGGAAACGCGCGTGTTGCCGGCGCGTGGCGAATACGTGGAATACGTCGTCTGCCCAATGACGTAAGGCTCGCTTTGGCGGATTTCCGCGCGGTCGTTGTATGAGGCAGGAAGAGAAGCCTTGCAATATTCGTAAGCCTGATCGCCATTGCCCAAAAGAGTTTCCGCAATCACGCCCCAACCCTGCGTATGGTTGAAGATGCCGGAATTTTCTTTGATGCCGAAATTGTAAATCACCGAACTCATCGTGCCGCGCGGAGCTTTTTTGAAAGGCGGAGCACAAAGCATCAGGCCGTAAGGTGTCGCCAATTTTTCTTTGACCGCCTTCATCGCAAGCCGCGCCTGTTCCGCAGTGGCCGCGCCTGAAAGCACCGCCCACACTTGCGTGTTGAAATAGACTTGACCTTCGTCCATTGTTTTCGTGCCGTAAACAACGCCGTCTTCGGTGATGGCCCAAATGAACCATTCGCCGTCCCAGCATTTTTTCTGAATCGCTTCGTCAAGTTTTTTGCGCTCGCCCAACGCCCATTCGCTTTCGGAATTTTTTCCGAGTCTCTTTGCGATGTCGGCATAAGTCGTGAGTCCGAGGCGCAATTGGAACGAAACAAAAAGGCTTTCGCCATGGTAGCCCAAGCGAAGGCAGTCGTTCCAGTCAGCGAGCAAGCCGCAAGGAAGTCCGTCTTTTCCCATGCGCTCAAGGTTGAACAAAAGCGCCTGCTTCAAATGTCCGAACACTGTCGCCTCGCCGCCGTCCGCGTAAGGCACGACTTCATTGTAAAAATTAAAGTCGCCCGTTTCCGCAACGAACGCCGGAACGGAATTGAAAAACCATTGGCAATCGTCGCAGCGGAATTCTTCGGGCTTCGGAGACTTTTCATGTCCCGCGTTGAAGTCTTTCGAAATTACAGGAATCGCGCCGCCGTTTTGACATTGGCCGCTCAGCATTCGAACGAGCCGCGCTTTGGCTTCTTCAGGAATCGCCGCGCTCACGCCCAAAATATCTTGAACGCTGTCGCGATAGCCCAAACCGTCGCGCTCGCCATTGTAGACAAGGCTTGCCGCGCGTGACCACGCGAACGTGATGAGGCAGTTGTACAAGCCCCAAACGTTCACAGTGTGATTGATGTCTTCGTCGGGAGTCGTCGCCTTGAAGCTGCCCAATTTGGCATGCCAATTTTTTTTGAGCTTTTCAAATTCTTCGTCGGCACGGGAAACGCTTCCAAATTCTTTGACGATTTTTTCGCCCACGCGATTCGCGTCTCCAATTCCGAAGAGCACGATGATTTCCTTTGTTTCGCCAGGCTCAAGGCTGATTTCAGTTTGGACGCTTCCGCAAATGTTGTCGCCATAAGCGAGCGAGTCCGAGCATTTGCCATTGATGACGGCGACCGGCTCTTTGTAGCTGCCGTAAGTTCCCAAGAACGCTTCGCGGCTCGTATCAAAGCCAGTGAGCGGAGAATTGCAAAGCGCCATCCACGAAAGCATCGCCTGAGTTCCCGGCTCCGCGTCGGGAAATTGCTCGAACAAATTTTGGTGCGCCACAAATCTCAAAATATTTCCGTTTCGTTCGCCGCGCGAAATGAAAATCGAATATTGCAAATTCACTTGATCTTCCATTGTATTCCAGTTGTTCGTGAGCTCGCAATATGTGAACGCGGAAAGTTTTCGCGCCTTGTCGGAATTGTTCGTGACCTTAAGCCGCCAATATTCAAAAACTTGCCCGAGCGGAACGTAGTACAAAGCCTCGCTTTTTATTCCGGAATATTCCGAAGTGAATTTCGAATACGCAGTTCCATGGCGGCATTCACTCTTGTACTTGTCGAGCGGCTTTCCGACAGGCTGCCAAGAAGTGGACCAGTAATCGCCAGAATCGCAATCGCGCAAATAAAAATATCGTCCAGGCTGATCCATCGGAACGGAATTGAAACGGAGCCGCATGAATCGACCTTGCGCGCCAGATTTGTAAAAACCATAGCCGCCAGCGTTGTTCGTGATTACCGCGCCATATTCCGTAGAGCCTAAATAGTTGCTCCAAGATGTCGGCGTGTCCGGACGAGTGATGACATATTCTTTCGCCTCGTCGTCGAAATACCCATACTGCATAAAAACTCCTGTTGATTTCTAAATAAAAATTTGGAAAATTTCTTTTCCCAATTTTTATTATTACACTTTAAATTTTTTTTTGCAAGTGATATAATTGCTTTTACAAGAGATTTTAAACAATTTTAGCAGGAAATCAACAAAATGACAAAAAAAGAAATTTTCGATTCTGTCAAATCTCAGCGCGAAGGAATGGACGCGAGCGACGCGCGGCGCGACGCCGGTTTGAAAATTCCGTCCGATGTAAAATGCTTTTTTGACATCCGATATTCCGAAGCCGACGAATCGTGCCTGCTCGATGTTTACATGCCGAAACGCGCGACGAAAAAAATTCTTCATTATTCAAAATCGCAAGAAAAATCAATTTCCGAAAATGTTGCAAACTCGAATTTTAAATTTCCTGTAATCGTGAGCATCCACGGAGGCGGCTGGGTTTACGGCGACAAAAAATTGTACAGCTTTTATTGCATGGAATTGGCACGCCGAGGATTCGCCGTCGTCAATTTCACTTACCGACTTTCGCCCGAACACAAATTTCCCGCCGCGCTCGAAGACACGAACAATGTGTTCAAATGGATTTTGAAAAATTTTGCGAAATACAATTTGGACGCGGAAAACATTTTTGCCACCGGCGATTCCGCAGGCGCGAATTATCTTGCCATTTACGCCGCCATTTGCACGAATGAAAAATTCGCCGAAAATTTTTCTTTTGAAATTCCTGCAAAATTAAAATTGAACGCCATTTATTTAAATTGCGGAATGTATGATTTTATCTCATTTTCAAAAACGCTCGACACGAAAGCGACGCGCGGCGCGTTGTTCGAAAAAGGCGGCACACGGCAAGAATTGATTTTGGCGTCTCCGATTTTTCATGTCGAAGAAAATTTTCCGCCGACATTTTTCGTAACCGCCGAAAACGATTTTTTGCGCGAACAAGTTCCGCCGCTTGCAAAAACATTTTGCGAAAAGGGCGTGGCATTCGAATACAAATGCTACCGCGCAAAAAAGTCGCATTCAAAAAACGAGCAAAAATTGGGACACGTTTTTATGCTCGACTTGCGCGACAAATACAGCGCGCCTTGCCTCGACGAACAGTGCGATTTTTTTCAGAGGCATTTGAAGCCGTGATTTTTGCTTGATTTTCGCGCAAAATAGTTGCTCTAAAATTTGTGTGTCCAGCGAAAAGCCACCATATTGAAAAACCATTCGCGCCCTGAATAATGCAAGAAAATTTCTTCCCCCTCCTTTTCATGGCGTTCTTCAAAACTTCGCCGACTTGAAAAATTCAGCATAATCGTAAGCACGTCTTTTTGCGTAAAAGAAATTTGCGCAAGCGGATTTATGTCAACTTGAACAAAATCGCCATTGAAATTTTCATACCTTTTTCCAAACGCTTCATCGCCTTTAAAATATCCGCTCCACTCAAAATTTATTCCGACCATCGAAAGCTTGAGCGGCATTTGATAGCCCACAAGCAAATTTATGTCGAAGCGAGTTCCTTGCGCAAGATTCGCAGTATTCTGCCATTTGAAAACTTCCGTGCCACTGCATTCGCCCGCAATTCCCCAATAACGAAAATCAAACGAAGCAAGCGTAACAACGTGATTCCATTCGCCGGGAAAAACTGCGGCCACATCAAACATCAGCGTGGCGTTTCCCCAAAATTGATAGAGCCAAGTTTTGAACGCGTTGAACTGCTCGTACTCGTCTTTTCCGTTGTGTCCTAAAAATCCTTCAAATGTTCCGCCGAAAAGTTGCCAGCCAGTTCCGATTGCCGCGCCCGCGCTCAAATTCAAAAATGCGATTGGCGTGAATGAAACTGAAAGAGTCGGCATTATCGTAACCGGCGAAAAAATCAAATTCGCGGCGAACGAAATGTTGTTGTCTTGAACCAACGCGCTTTCTCCAAAAGGAATTGGAATGGCATATTTTGCGCAAAAAGTTTCTTGCAAACCTACGGATTTGAAAATTCCCGAAACAGGCGCAAAATGATTCGAACCAGAAACAAAATCGCTTTCAGGATAATAGATAAAATCCAAATCAGATTCAAACTGCCATGCGCCTTGCGCAGAAATTGTGGCGGCAAAAATAAAAAGAATTGCGAAAAGCGAAAATTGTTTTTTCATAATTTGATTATAAAATTTCCGCGCCACTTTTTCAAGTGATTTTTTTCCAAAGCAAAAAATTTGAAATTAAAAATGCGCCACTTTTTGCTTGCAAAAAATTCTCGTGCAAGAATTGCGGCAGCGTCTACAAAATTCCAAAGTCGATGTTGGCTTG
>CAZZFL010000106.1:0-2364 GCA_964653395.1 uncultured Treponema sp.
TTTAAACCGAAAAACTTTCCATGCGGCGGCACGCTTCTTCAACGTCCGCGCGATGACCGAACGCGCTGATTCTGATGAAACTTTCGCCCGCAGGTCCAAAGCCCGAGCCAGGAGTTGTCACTACGCGGCATTTGTCGAGGATGCTGTCGAAGATGTCCCAACTTTTTTTGCCCGCGAAGCGAATCCACAAGTACGGCGAATTTCCTGTGAAGAAAACTTCGGCGTTTTGCCATTCGCGGACGGTCTTTTCGATGATGCGCGCGTTTTCCAAATAATAGTCGATGACGCTTCGCATTTCGCGGCGGCCAGTTTCGTCGAGAGCGGCGAGCGCGCCTTGCTGGGCGATGTTGCTCGCGCCATTGAAAAGCGTCGTCATCAAACGTCCCCAGTCTTTGTTGACGGACGAGCCGTCGGCGAATTTCAAATCGTTCGGAACGACGCTCCATCCCAAACGCACGCCCGTAAATCCAGCAGGCTTTGAAAGCGACTGAACTTCGATGGCGCAACGTTTCGCGCCTTCAATTTGGAAAATGCTTTTCGGCAAATTCGGATCTCTGATGAATTCGCTGTATGCCGCGTCGAAAATTATGATGCATTCGTTTTTGAGCGCGAATTCCACGAGGCGCGTCAATTCTTCCTTTGAACTCACTTTTCCCGTGGGATTGTTCGGCGAGCAAAAATAAATGAGCGAATTTTTTTTCACTTGCGACAAATCCGGGAAAAAACCGTTTTCCGCAGTGCAAGGCATGTAGACGATTCCTTCGTAGCCCGAGCCGTTGTTCGCGCCGGCCGCGCCCGCGATTACCGAGCCGTCCACATAAACCGGATAGCTCGGATCTTGAACGGCGAGATTGACTTCGCGCCCGAAAAGCGTTTGGACTCGCGCGATGTCGCATTTCGCGCCGTCGGAAATGAAAACTTCCTCGGGGGCGATGTTTTCATTGGGATAAAATTCTTTGGCGATTTTTTCTCGCAAATCAGAAGAGCCGAAATCGTCGCCGTAGCCCGAATATCCTTGCGCCGTTCCGAGCGAAAGCGCGTAATCGCTCATCGCTTTGGCAATGTGCGGAGTGAGCGGTTCGGTGGTGTTGCCCACGCCGAGGCTGATTATTTTCGCGTCGGGATGATTTTTCAAATATTCGTTTTTGCGCCGGGCGACTTCGGGAAAAAGATAGCCGGCCGTCAAATTGGCAAATCCGGGATTGCGTTGTAACATAAGTCCTCCAAAATGAAACGCCGAAGAAATCGCAATTTTCAAGGACGCTCATTCGTCTGCGCCGAAAATTCATTGCGACGCGGACGGCTACAAAAAGTTTTTGTTTTTTTCAAATGCGCCTAATTCGTCAAATGCTCGCGGGCAAGGCTGCTGATCGCGTCCGCCATTTTCATGAGAGGCACTTGCTTTTGCACCGCGCCCATTTCCCAACCGGCGCGAGGCATTCCGTACACGATGCAGGATTCTTCGTCCTGCCCGAGCGTCCATGCGCCTTCTTTTCGCATTTCGGCAAGTTGAGCTGCGCCATCGCGTCCCATTCCAGTCATAATCACGCCGAGCGCGTGGTTTTTGTAGATTTTTGCCACGGATTCAAACATGACATCGGCGCTGGGGCGGTGTCCGTTGCGCTGGGCTTCTTGCGAAAGGCGAATTAGGTTTCCACCCAATCGCTCTTCCACTACAATGTGGTAGTCGCCCGGAGCGATGTAAATGTGTCCTTTTTCGATTTTGTCGCCGTCCTCAGCTTCTTTCACGCTCAATGGACAGATTTTGTCCAAACTTTCGGCGAACGCCTTTGTAAAGCCTTTCGGCATATGTTGCACGACCAAAATCGGCTGCTTCAAATGCGGGTCAATCATTTTGAAAACATCGCGCAAAGCGTTCGGTCCGCCCGTGGAAATTCCAATCGCAATCAAATCGATTCGTCCGCCTTCTCGCAATGGTGTAACTACGGCAGGTTCTTTTTTGTCTATTGAATTGAAACTTCGAATTTGCGCCGAATCGAGCTTGGGCTTTTCAATCGGCTCGTCAAGGTTCGTCGCCTTGATTTTCGCCACGGAACTTTCCGCCTGAAGCATTTTCCGCTGGCGTTGGAAAAATTCCGGAATGTAAGTTCGCTTTCCCTTGCGCCGCGCGTGTGTATAGCCATAAGAAGCAATCAAGTCAATCAAATGGTCGGCGACTTCTGAAATGTCGGTGGAAACCGAGCCGTTCGGCTTCGTGATAAAATCTGCCGCGCCGAGTTCCAACGCCTGCATCGTCACGGCCGCGCCCTTTATCGCGATGCTCGAAAGCACGATTACAGGCACATCAATTTTTCGCGCCTTGCGTTCCTTCAAAAATTCGATGCCGTTCATAACGGGCATTTC
>CAZZFL010000106.1:2464-4999 GCA_964653395.1 uncultured Treponema sp.
CCACTGCGTTTTGAGGAATTTGAATTTCGTGTTCATTCCAAAAAGCGATTCAGAGTGGCCGATGTACAAATAGCCGTGCGGACCGAGCGCGTTCCAAAAGTGATTTATTACGCGGAATTGTGCCGGCTCGTCAAAATAAATCAAAACGTTTCGGCAAAAAACAATGTCCATATTTCGGATGCCGTTGTCGTTCTTGAGATTGTGATAGTCAAAACGAATCGGACTCATCAAATCTTTGTTCGCCTGATAGCCCGTGTCCGTCTTGGTGAAAAAGCGGCTCAAATATTTCGGCGGGATTCCGTCCACGCGCGCCGTGGGATAAAAGCCCTGCTTGCCCACCATCAAGGATTTGAGCGACAAATCCGACGCGATGATTTGGAAATCATAAGTGGGCGGCAAAATGTCCTTGAGAATCATCGCCAGCGTGTAAGGCTCTTCGCCTGTCGAACAGCCCGCGCTCCAAATTTTCACGGTATGGCTGCCCGTTTTTTTCTTGTCTTCCAAGACATGCGGAATGACATAATTTATCAGCGCGTCGAAATGTGGCTGGTTTCGGAAAAACCTCGTCAAATTCGTGGTGACCGAATCAAGCATGACTTTCATTTCTTCGCGGTTGGAAATGACCAGCTTGTAATATTCGTCCACGGAATCGAGTTTTTTGTCACGCAGCCGCTCTTTGAGACGGCTGTCCAAAATGGAGCGATTCGTCGCCGAAAAAGTTATTCCGCTTTCGTCGTAAATCGTTTTGCGAAATTTTTCAAACTGTTCATTCGTCAATAAATCTGCCATAGTAAGTTATTATATATCCATTCAAAAAAAAAGTAAAGAGTTTTCAAAACAGTATGGACGATTTTTATGCCGATTTCGACGAATTTCAATTTATGATTTTCTCAGAAAACGCCCTCGAATTTTCGCAAGTCAATCGCTTCTGCCATGTGCTCGGCGGCGATTTTTTGCGAGGATTCCATGTCGGCGATCGTGCGCGCGATTTTATAGCATGCCGCGCTCGCGCGAGGCGAAAAATCATGCCGAGAAACGGCGCGTTCCAACATTTCGCGAGCTTCGTCCGTGCAAACGCAGATTTCACGAATCTGTTCGGGCTTGAGCCGCGCGTTTTTCATTCCTTGACGCTCGCGCTGAATCTTTGTCGCCACGGCGATCTTTTGGCGAAGAATTTTCGTGGAATAATTTTGGCGCGGCGCGGAATTTTCCTCGTCCGACAAATCCACTTTCACGCGCAAGTCGATTCTGTCCAAAAGCGGCGCGGAAAATTTCTTCCAATAGTTTTCGATCGAGCGCGACGAGCAAAGGCACAATTTCTTTTCCGAACCGAAATTTCCGCAGGGACAAGGATTCGTCGCCATCAAAAGTTGAAATTTCGCGGGAAAAATCGTGGAACGCCCGGCTCGGCTCAAAGTGACGGCTCCCGATTCCAAAGGCACGCGAAGCATTTGCAAGACGCTCGTTCGGAATTCCGCAGCCTCGTCCAAAAACAAAATTCCATTGTGCGCCAAAGAAATTTCTCCGGGACGGCAATTCGTTCCGCCTCCGCAAATTCCTTCGAGCGTGGAACTTTGGTGCGGAGAACGAAAAGGCGGCGTGCGCACGAGAGGCTCGGCAGGCGACAAAAGCCCAGCAATCGAATAAATGCGCGTGGTGGACTGCGCCTCTTCCAAAGTCAAAAGCGGAAGCAAGCTTTGGAAACGCTGCATCGCCAAAGTTTTTCCGCAGCCCGGCGGCCCGAAAGCCAAAACGTTGTGCGCTCCGGCGGCCGCAATCTGCAACGCGCGAACCAAATTAGGCTGCCCAAAGATTTCTTCAAAGCCGCTTCCGGGAATCACTTGCGCAAAATCGACTCCTTCGATTTTTTCGGAATTTTCGGGAAGAGTCTCGCCCTGCCCTTTTTTGCCCGCCTGAACGAAAAGCTCAGGATTGAACAAAGCCGAGTACGCCTCGCGCAGGTTTTCCGCGCCGAAAACTTTCATTCCGGAAACTTCGCGCGCTTCGTTCGCGTTTGCGGCGGGAACGATGCAATGCGTGATTCCGCTCGAACGCGCCGTGGAAACTGCGGCGTGAATCGCGCGCACCGGCCGGAGCGTTCCAGAAAGTTCAAGCTCGCCCATGCTCATTATTGGAAAATCAAGCATCGCGGAATTTTGCGCGCAATCTTCGTTTTGGTTCGACGCGCAAAGCACCGCCAACGCCACGGGCAAATCGAATCCCGCGCCTTCTTTTTTCAAGTCGGCGGGCGAAAGGCTTATCAAAACTCGCTCGACCGGAAATTCAAATCCAGAATTCCGAATCGCGCTTTTCATTCGCTCGCGGCTTTCTTTCACCGCGCCGTCCGCCAAGCCCACCATGTCGATGGCCGGAATCCCGCGCTTCAAATCCACTTCCACCGTGACCAAATTTCCTTCGTAGCCGAAAGGCGAAAACGAATAGATTTGCATAAACACCTCGCAATTTTTCACAATCCTTACATATAGAATATGAATTTTTTGAAAAAAATTGAGGCAAGATTGAAGAGTTTTGAAA
>CAZZFL010000107.1:0-4994 GCA_964653395.1 uncultured Treponema sp.
AAATAAAACGCGAGTTTCGCAGGGAAAAAACTTTTGCGAAACTCGCATCTTCGGCAAATTTTTGCTATTTTGTCATCAGCATCGTCTTTGAATCAAGATTCACGCTGCCAGTATTTTCACTCGCATGCGCCTTGAGCACGTTCAACTTGAGATTGCCGCCCATGCTTTCAATGTGCGCGATGACGGCAAAATACGGAATGATGTCCGCACGCGCGGAATCAATCAACTTGTCGCTTTCCTTCGTGTCGCTAAACCAAACCGTGATTTTGTCCTGCTTCGCGAAATCCGCCACTGAAGCGATGTCGGACGTGGAAATCTTGTCCAAATCAAGTCCGTCAATCACCAAAGCCTGAACGTCGATTCCGCCAGTTTTGAGCGCGCCGATTGTGTTGATGACTTTCGGCAAAGAAAAAGATTCCTGATTGAAATTCAAAATCGTGCGTTCGCGCATAACTTCGTCGCGCAATTCTGAAACGTTCGAAATATTTTTCTTTTTCGCGATTTCGCTGAAAACGCTTGAATACCAAGAAATCACGTTCGAAGAATGCTGGTCAAACGAAACGTGCACGAGCGGCTTGTCGGAAATGAGCGCGTCCATTCCAAACTGAACGAGAAGCGATGTTTTTCCCAAACCTTTTTTTGCCGTAATCAAACCGAGTTCGCCCGGCTTAAGGCCGCCTTCCACAACTTTGTCGAAATAGCGAATCGGGCTTAAATCCAAAAGTTCTTTCTTTTCCATAAAAAATCATTTCTCCTAAAATTTGCCGCGATTTTCAAAAATGAAAAATCGCAATGCAACAAGCGAGTTTTGCGCAATTCCGCAAGAATTGCCAGCGAGCCTTCGCTTTGCGAAAACCCGCCACTCGCTTGAAGTTAAAATTGTCGCGCTATTTCTGCGCCGCCTTGCGTTCTTCCTGATATTTTTTCTGAAGTTCTTCGGAAACGTTGTTCGGAACTTTTCCGTACTTCAAAAATTCCATCGTAAATTCGGCTTTGCCCTGCGTCGAAGAACGCAGAATCGTCGAAAATCCGAACATTTCGGAAAGCGGGACTTCGGCGTTCACGGTCGAAGTGTTGTTTTCGTCCGTGGAATCCACGATTACGCCGCGACGCTGATTTATCAAGCCAAACATATTTCCCTGGAATTCCGTGGGACCGGCAATCGAAACTTTCATGATCGGCTCGAGGATTACAGGCTTGGCCTTCGCGTAGCCTTCGCGGAACGCGCCAATGGCGGCCGTCTGGAACGCGATGTCCGAAGAGTCCACAGGGTGATACTGACCGTCGTTAATCGTGCATCGCACATTCACGACCGGCGCACCGATGAGGCTTCCAGTTTCCATCGCCTTTTTGAATCCCTTGTCGCAAGACGGAATATATTCGTTCGGAATCGCGCCGCCCTTGATTGAATCGACAAATTCGTAGTCGCCGTCGGCAAACGGTTCCATAAATCCTGCCACGCGTCCATACTGTCCCGAACCACCAGTCTGCTTTTTGTGCGTGTAGTTGAAATCCGCGCGCTGCGTGATGGTTTCGCGGTACGCAACTTGAGGCGCGCCCGTTTCCACTTCACATTTGTATTCGCGACGCATTCGTTCGACATAAACGTCGAGGTGCAATTCGCCCATTCCCTTGATAATCGTTTCGTTGGATTCGGGATCAAGGTAAGTCTGGAAAGTCGGATCTTCCTTCGTAAAGCGGTTGAGAGCCTTGGACATCTGCGCCGCCGTGTTCTTGTCCTTCGGTTTAATTGAAAGCGAAATAACCGGAGCCGGAACATACATTGAAGCCATTGAAACATTCAGTCCGCCGCTGGTGAAAGTGTCGCCGGAAGCGCAGTCGATTCCGAAAAGCGCGACGATATCGCCAGGCTCGGCTTCGTTGATGTCTTCCATCGCCGAAGCGTTCATGCGAACCAATCGTCCCACCTTGAAACGCTTTCGAGAACGAATATTGTAGAGTTCGTCGCCCTTTGAAAGGCGGCCCTGATAAACGCGAACATAAGTGAGCTGTCCGTACTGGCCGTCGTCAAGTTTGAACGCAAGCGCGACCGTCGGCTTGTTCGCGACGGATTCCAGCACAATCGGAGCCTCGTTGTTGTCCAAGTCGAGCGCGGTGTTCGTGACATCCGTCGGACACGGCAAATAGCGCAAAACGCCGTCGAGCAAAGGCTGGATTCCTTTGTTCATGTGCGCGCTTCCGCAGAAAACACCGACGAATTGCTCGGAAAGCGTTCCGACGCGAATCGCCTTGATGATTTCTTCTTCGGTTTCCGTTCCTTCGAGAACGTGCTCCATCAAATTGTCGTCAAACATCGCGGCGGCTTCAATCAATTCCTGGCGATATTTTTCAACGTCGTCCTTCATATGCGCGGGAATTTCCGCGTAACGAAGTTCGTTGCCGTCGTGTCCTTCAAAATAAATCGCCTTGCGGCTAATCAAATCCACGACGCCTTCGAGCTTGTCTTCCAAACCAATCGGCAATTCCATCATGTAGGCATTGAGGCCGAGTTTTTCGCGAAGCTGCATTCGAACGCGCAACGGATTCGCGCCCTGTCGGTCGCATTTGTTGACGAACGCAATTCGAGGAACATGATAACGCTTGAGCTGGCGGTCAACAGTAATCGACTGCGACTGCACGCCCGCAACCGCGCACAAAACCAAAATCGCGCCGTCCAAAACGCGCAACGAACGTTCAACTTCAATCGTAAAATCGACGTGGCCGGGAGTGTCAATCAAGTTGATTGTATAATCTTTCCAGTGAACCTGAGTCGCCGCCGACTGAATCGTAATTCCGCGCTCGCGCTCAAGATCCATTGAATCCATCACAGCGCCGACACCATCCTTTCCGCGGACTTCGTGAATCTGGTGAATCTTGTCGCAATAAAACAAGATGCGTTCAGAAAGAGTCGTCTTGCCTGAGTCAATGTGGGCACTGATACCGATATTTCTTACTTTGGAAATATCATAGTCCATAATTTACCTCTCAAAAAATTTGAAAAACTCAACATAGCAAAAAAGATTTTTGCAATATTTTATTTTAATGAATTTTTTCAAGTTGTTCAAGGGTTTTCCGCCGAAATTTTGAAATTTGAATTCACGCAAATGTCCGCGTTGATTTTGACTTTTTTCAAATTGAACGAAAATGACGCTTTGGCGAACGGCGCGAATTTTTTATTTGTCAAGGAAATTTTTTACTATTCTTTGAAGTTCGGCAAGCGATTTTCCAATCTGCAATTTTTCCGCCCATTCCCTGCCAGGATGAAGAGTGTCCCACGGAGACTTCTGCTGATTATACCTGCCATTGCCAGGATCATGATTGCCAAATCCGTCAAGCGCATAATTCCAAAGAGGACGTGAAATTTCTATGAGCAAAGATTCGCCAAGAGGAATCCAAATAGCGGCAATAAAAATCCGCAATGTCCAAATTTTTCGCCGCCTCGATTGATTTTTTGTGTTCCATAAGTCGCCTGAACAAAAAAGTTCCAGAAGGTGTTTCAAGTCCCATTCCGCCTTTTCTCGCGCCTTCGGGAACGGCTTTGCCAGCATATATCGGACTTGAAAATTCTTTTTCGTTGGACTTTGCCATAGTATTGTAAAGCGGAAAATTTCCTTTGTAATAAAGTACGTAAATTCCGGCTCCATAAAATTGCTGCAAATTCAAAAGAGGAGTCGCAGGTCGAGAAAAAATTTCATTCGCAATACTTCTTGCCAAATTGCGCTTGTCAAGCGGATTGAAAATTTCCGATGTCATAATTCACCCCGCGAAAGGAAGCAACGCGCTTTTCACCGAAGAAGAAACGATTTTTGCCAACTGCACTGGAACAGCGTTTCCAATTTGCCTCATGCTTTCCGTCCAAGAACAAGGAAAAATATAATCGTCCGGGAAAGTCTGAATTCTAGCTGCCTCACGAACAGTGTAATAACGCGCCGCGCCGTCATCCAAAATCATCATGTTTTCTCCGCCAGGAACGCCGTGCGCGCCAGCCTTCAAAGTTTTTGAAGGCTCGTCAAGAAAACTACCTGTGTGTCCTTGATAAGGCTTTGCTCCACTCTGCCAAATATGATTCGGAACAGGATTTTCTTTTTTTGGATCTGGCAAATCTTTTAAAGCGTCTCGAACTGTCTGCCACGGTTTTTCTGCTGGCGCAAACAAAAACGAACTCGTTCGCATATTGCGTTTTGGTGCGCGAATTTTATGTTTTATCCAATATTCGCCAGTCACGAATTTTGAGTAATTCAAACTTTCTTCAGAATGAGTTGCTTTTGGAAACGACCAAAGCGCGTCGATGTCGCTTCTGAATCCTATGATAAAAACTCGTTCACGTTTTTGCGGAATTCCATAGTCAGCAGCATTCACAAGGCGATAAACTACATTGTATTTCAAACCCTCGCTTGATACGCTAGTGTGGTGCATTTCCAAAATCGCCAAATGTTCCAACCAATTTTGATTCTCTTTCTTTTTAATTTCAGGATATGAAAGTTGTAAAATTATATAACCAAAATATTTTGAAAAACTTTTTCGCAAAAGCCCACGTACATTTTCAAATACAAACGCTTTTGGCTTTGTCTCGCAAAGCGTTCTAGCCGCTTCCGAAAATAAATCGCGCCTGTCATTGTAAGCCCGCGACTTTCCGCCAATCGAAAATGGCTGACAAGGCGGACCGCCAGAAAGCAAATCAATCTTGCCTTCATAATTTTTAAAATCAAATGAATGAATGTCGCCGTTTAAAACCGATGACGCAGAATTTGAAAAGTGAAATTTGCCAATATTCGCATTCAAAGTTTTTGCAGAATTCTTGTCCCATTCGACAAGACAGGAATGAGAAAATCCCGACTCCGCCACGCCAAGTGCAAGTCCACCACCACCAGCGAAAATTTCCATATCAACCATATCGCGCCATTATATCATAAAATAAAATATTTTTCCACAAATTTTATTCCGCCGAAATTTTGAAATTTGAATTCACGCAAATGTCCGCGTTGATTTTGACT
>CAZZFL010000108.1:0-4908 GCA_964653395.1 uncultured Treponema sp.
AACTTCGAGTTTTCTGCGAAAACTCGTTTATTGCATTGCGATTTTTCGCTCCGCTGCAAAATCGCATTTTTGTCAACTCACGAATCTGAAGATTCGCTCGTTGTCAAAAATTAAGGAACGTTTAAAGTTTGCGTCAAAAATATTGCCGCAAACTTTAACTTCGAGTTTTCTGCGAAAACTCGTTTATTGCATTGCGATTTTCGCTAGAAACTTCGCGCTGTGCGCTCGTTGCGAGGCGCTTCGCTACAAAATCGCGTTTTTGACAGTGAAGAAAATTGAAATTTTCTTCACTGTCAAAAAATAAGGAACACATATTTTTTTCGCAAATTTTAATCGAAGAATTTACGGCAGATTTTTCAGACGGAAATTTTCCGCTTGCTTTTTCCCGCGTTTCTTTGTAAAATGAAATTATGGATTTTTTGGAAATTTGTAAAAATCGTTATTCGGTGAGAAAATTTTCTGAGCGCGACGTGGAAGACGAAAAGCTCGAAAAAATTTTGGAGGCGGGAAGGCTTGCGCCCACCGCGAAGAATTCTCAGTCGCAAAGAATTTTCGTTTTGAAAAGCGAAGCCGCGTTGCAAAAAATTTACGAGGCGACGCCGATGGCTTTCCATGCGCCGATCGTGCTTGTGGTTTGCTATGAAAAATCCGCGAGTTACAAGAACACTTCGGAAACGGTTTACGTTGATTCCGAATGCGGCGCTTATGACTGCGGCGAAGTGGACGCGGCGATTGTCACTTCGGCGATGATGTTCGAGGCGACGGATTTGGGCTTGGGCACGCTTTGGGCGCGCGGATTCGATTCGGCGAAAATTATGCAGGCTTTGAATCTTGACGAGTCGCTTCATCTCGTTTGCCTTTTGGACATCGGTTATCCTGCCGAAGATTCCGTTCCGAGCGAGCGGCATTTTCAGCGGCTTGAAATTTCCGAAACCGTAAAGGAATTGTAAAATTTATTTTAAAAAATAAAAGTGTGAAAAACGCTCGAGAAATTTAAATTTCACGATTGCGTTTTAAATAGGAGATTGTATGAAAAAAATATTTCGCGCGTGCGCGTTCGCCTTGACTTTGGCTTCGTTTTTTTCGCTCGCTTCTTGCGGGTCAAAACGAAAAATCCTGAACGATGGAAAAACTCCTGTGGAACGTTATGGCGCGTTGCATTTGGATGGAACGCTCGTTTGCGCGGAGGACGGAAAGAGCGTCCAACTTTGCGGAATGAGTTCGCACGGATTGCATTGGTATGGAAAGTACGCCAACCGCGATGTGATGAAATGGCTTCGCGACGATTGGAATTGCGATTTGTGGCGAAGCGCGATGTACATCGGAGGCGGCGGCTACGCGCAAAATCCCGCGCTCGCGAACAAAATGATTGAATCGATTGATGCGGCCATCGAACTTGGAATGTACATTCTTGTGGACTGGCACGTTTTGCCCGAACGCGATCCGCTTTTGTACGTGGAAAAAGCCGAAGATTTTTTCGAGCGAATCGCCTCGACTTACGCCGATTGTCCGAACATAATTTATGAAATTTGCAACGAGCCGAACGGCCCGGACGTGACTTGGGAAGGCAACATCAAGCCTTATGCCGAGCGCATAATTCCGATTATCAGAAAATATTGCGACAACATCATCGTCGTGGGAACGCCGAATTGGAGCGGCGATTTGACTGACGCGATGAAAAATCCGCTCGACGGAAAAAACATCATGTACACGATGCATTTTTACGCGGGCAGCCAGGGAAAGCCGCGACGCGATCACATTGAAAGCGCGATAAAGTCGGGGCTTCCGGTTTTCATGACTGAATGGGGCACTACGAAAGAAAGCGGCGACGGCGGAGTTTTTGAAAAGGAAACGCTCGAATGGATTCGCTTCATGGAAAAAAATAAAATTTGCTGGGCGAATTGGTCGGTGAACAACAAGGGCGAAGATTCGGGCGTTTTGAAATTCAACAAGGACAATTCCGCGAAAGGCGGCTGGCAGGAAAGCGACTTGCAGCCTTCAGGAATTCTTGTGCGACAAATTTTGCGCGGCGAAAAATAACGATTTGCGAAGCAAAAAAATCGCGACGGAAATTCGCTTTACGTTTTAATTGAGATGAACACAAGTTGGCTTGACGATTGCATAATTTATCAATTTTATCCTCTTGGCTTATGCGGCGCGCCCCACGAAAATTCGTGGGACTGGTCGAACACTTGGAACGCCGCCACTCGGCCAATCCGAAGGATCGACAGGGTTTTGCTTTGGATTGAGCAGCTAAAAAAACTCAACGTGAACGCCGTCTATTTTTCTCCGGTTTTGCAAAGCGACACGCATGGCTACAACACGCGCGATTTTTACACGCTTGACAGCCGGCTTGGAAGCAACGAAGATTTCGCAGCGGTGTGCAACACGCTTCATGAAAACGGAATTCGAATTTTGTTCGATTCGCTTTTCAATCATGTCGGACGCGGATTTTGGGCGTTTCGCGACATTCGCAACAACATGCGAAAATCGCACTATGTCGATTGGTTCGCCGAAATTGATTTTTCGCGAAACACTCCTTGCAGCGACGGATTTTATTATAAAAGTTACGAAGGCAATTGGGATTTTCCTGAACTCAATCTTGAGAACGAAGAAGTGGTTCAGCACATTTTCGGCGCGATTCGGAAATGGGTGGACATGTTCGCGATTGACGGATTGCGCGTGGGAATTGCCGATTTTATGAGCCAAAATTTTTTGCGGCGGCTTCGCGAATTTTCTTCGAACATGAGCGCGGGCTTGGGCGGGAATCTTGCGATTTTGGGCGAAACCTACGATTCGAATTCTTGCAAGGAAATTGTCAACGAAAAAAAAGCGCACGCTTCCACGAATCATGAATTGCATTATTCTGTGGTGAACAGCGTCAAGACGAAAAATTTTTTCGAGCTTGATTTCACTTTGCGCAGGGAATTCGGCGTGGAAGGAATTTACACGCACACCACGCTCGCGAATTTTTTGGACAATCATGACATCACGCGTTTTGCGCAAGTGGTTCACGACAAGGAAATTTTGCGCCTTGCGTGGGGATTGCTTTTCGCGTTCCCGGGAATTCCTTGCATTTATTATGGAAGCGAATGGGGGGTGCTCGGCAGCAACGACGAAAATTCGCATTGGGGGGTGCGCCCGAGTTTTGAAAAGCCGGTTTGGAACGACCTCACGGATTTCATCCAAAAAGTCAGCCTTGTGCGGAAAAAATCTCCTGCGCTGCGCTACGGAAATTATCGTTATGTTTTTCTTGCAAAAAGCCAATACATTTTTTCGCGGGAATCTTGCGGCCAAACAATTTTCGTCGCGGTGAATGCGAGCGAAGAAGGCTGCCTTGTCGAACCAAAAGAAGGTTACGGCTACGCCGCGTTCGAAGGACTTTACGGAACTTTCGCCGATTTGATTTCGGAAGAAAAATTCAATTTAAACGGAAGCGTTTTTCTTCCGCCAAAATCGATTCAATATTTGGAGCGATTAAAGTAGCGGATAAAATGGCGTCGCATTTTCGCTCCATTGCGAAACGGCTTTTTTGCGGGCAAAGAAAATTAAATTTTTCTTCACTTGTGAAAATTTTAAGGACGTTTAAAGTTTGCGTCAAAAATATTGCCGCAAACTTTAACTTCGAGTTTTTGCTTTGCAAAAACTCGCTTAGTAACTGCAGTTTCTCATTTCATTGCGAAACTGCGTTTTCAATGATGAAAAAAGTTGAAACTTTTTTCATCATTGAAAATTCAAGGAGTTGATTTTGAAAAATTTTGGAAATTTGCTTGACTATTTATTTTGGCGCGGAGACATCACTTTTGAGCAAAGCGAATTTTGCGAAGTGGACGCGCTCATTTTGTGCCAACTTTCGTATTTGAATTTTGAGGGAATCGTCTCGAAAAATTTTGACAAAAAAGAAAGAATTGCGCTGGGCGCGCTTTGGGAAAAATTTTCCGCCGCGCCGGATTTCAAGGAACGCAGCGATTTGGGCGTTTTGATTTCCGAACTCACCGTGCAACTTTTGGAAATGTGCGCAAAAAGCGCGCGCTTTAAAAATGTGGAAGCGGCGGCGTTCATCAACAAAATCGATTTGGAAAACGAAGAGCAATTTTGCGCGATGACTTTTTTCAACGCCGTCTCGAACAAAAGTCCGTTCGTGGCTTTTCGCGGCACCGACGACACAATCGTCGGCTGGAAAGAAGATTTCAATTTGGCTTCCAAAACTGTTCCGGCGCAACGCGACGCGCTCGAATATCTTTCGTTCGTGGCGAAAAATACTTCCGCGAAAATTTTTGTCGGCGGACATTCAAAGGGCGGAAATCTCGCGATTTATTCGGCGGCGTTTTGCGAGGCGAAATTCAAAAAGCGAATCGAGCGCGTTTACAATTTCGATGGGCCGGGATTTTCTGAGAGCGTCATTCGTTCCAAAGAAATGCTTTCGCTCGTTCCTGCGATTCGTTCGTTCTTTCCGAAATTTTCGATTGTCGGGCGGCTCTTTCATCATTCGGGCGAACGTCAAGTCGTGGAAAGCGAGGCGTTCGGCATAATGCAGCACGAGCCGTTTTCGTGGCACGTCGCGCAAGGAAAATTTGAGACGCTTGAAAATTTTGACAAGGCGAGCGAAATTTTTTACAAGACTTTCAACGAATGGGTGGAAGGGCTTTCGAACGAACAGCGCGAACTTTTCGTGGAAACTTTGTTCGGAATTATTTCCGCTTCCGGCGCGAGGACGAACAGCGAACTTGAAAAAAATTGGTTCAAAAATGCGATGGCGATTTTGAAGGCGATGGGAAAAATCGACAAAAAAACTCGCGAAGAAATTTCCGAGCTTTTAAAATATCTCTTCGACATCGCGGCGCACAATTTGATTCAGGAATAGAATTGTGAATTTTTTTGAAGCCCTTGCGAGTGCTTGTTTTCGCG
>CAZZFL010000109.1:0-4882 GCA_964653395.1 uncultured Treponema sp.
TTTTCGCCACTTGACATTATTTTCGCTTTTTGCTAGAATGCATTCATTGAAATAAATTTTGTGGACGCGGTTTGGGTTGAGCCTTGCGATGCTCTACGCGTTCGGGCAAAATATTTGGAGGAATTATGAAAAAGGGAATCCATCCTGAGTACACGCTCACGAAAATCACTTGCGTTTGCGGCAACGTCATTGAAACTCGCTCGACCGTAAAGGACATTCACGTTGAAATCTGTTCGGCGTGCCATCCGTTCTACACTGGCAAACAAAAGCTCGTGGACACGGCGGGACGAATCGACCGCTTCAACAAGCGCTATGGAATCAAGTCCGAGGCGAAATAATCTTTCGGGATTCCGCGTCAAGGCCGTCCGCTATGGGCGGCTTTTTTTATTTCCCAGATGCGGTGCGGGCATTCAGATTTTGACAATGTTCATCTTGTAGCCGAGACAATTAAGTATGTTCGAAAATGTCCTGTAGTTTATTTTGTCCGCAGTCTTCTTGTTGCGAATCTTTTGGATTACTGTAGGCGAGACGTTCGCCTTTTTCGCAAGCCCGCGCACTGAAAGTTTTTCTTCTTCCATTTTTTCAATCAGAAATTCCGACAAGAGAAATTCATTGTATTCTTGTTCGAATTTCGCCTTCTCCGCGGGGTCGTCGCAGATGAATTTTTCAAATGTCGTTTTCATTTTTGCCGTCCTTTTTTCGCGCAAGGTAGTTTTCCCTGCATTTTATGCTTTTGAGTTTTTCCGTTTTTGGCAGTTTTTTTGACTTCTTTGTAAATGCGTTCGTGATGATGATTTTCTTGCCCGTGATGAAAAAGCAAAGGTATCTGTCGGGTTGTGGCTTGAATTCAAAAATCTTGTCGCCTTCATCGCGAAATTTTGTCTTGTCGGAAATCTTTCCGAAGTCGCCCATTCTTTTTACAAGAAAAAAGAATTTTCTCCGCTGTTCTTTTTCAGTCGAAAGAAAATATTCGTAAGGTTGGCTGTAGCCCTTTTCGTCAAAGTACCATTCCAACGTGAAAAAATTCCCGACATATATTGTGCAAGAATTTTCGTCCATGAAATTAGTGTATCACATTTGTGTAACGTCGTCAAGAGTGCAGGCGGCTTTTTTTATTTCCCAGATGCGGTGCGGGCGTTTTTGCTCGAAGTCCGCGTCTATGGTTTCGTCCGTGATTTCCGCGATTTCAAGGCGCGCGTTTTCTTTGAGCAGGTTTCTGTCGAACGAAAGCCGCCTTGAGTTCGTGGAAAAATATAGCGCGCCGTTTTCGGCGAGGAGCGTCGTGCAGAGGTTCGCGAGCGCGCTCCAGTCGCGGTTCAAGTCGAGGTCGCTCCGCGTTTTCTTTGAGTTGCTGAACGTGGGCGGGTCCAAGATTATGATGTCGAATTTTTTTTCCGCGCGAATCGCTTCTTCAAGGAATTCGAAAACGTCGCTTCGAAAGAATTTGAATTCGCCTTTTTTTGAAATTCCGTTCAGCGAAAAATTTTTCTTCGACCATTCAAGGTAGGTGTTGGACAAGTCCACCGACTCGATTGACGCGGCTTCGCCTGCCGCCGCCGCCACCGAAAACGATGACGTGTAGCAGAACAGGTTCAGCACGCGCTTTCCCTGCGAGCGGCTTTTTACGAGCGCGCGCGTTTTCCGCATGTCCAGGAAAAGTCCCGTGTCGATGTAGTCTGAAAGGTTTATGAAAAAAATCGAGCCGTTTTCAAAAACGTTTCCCGCGATTTGCGAATGCGCATTTTGCGGAAGTGCGATTTGCGGATGCGCGTCTTTTGAAATCGCATTTTGCAGACGCGCGGAAATTCCGTCCGCGCCTTGCGAAGGATTTTCCTTTGAATATTGCGAGCCGCCTTTTTCATGCCGGCGAATCTTGCAGACGATGTGCGAGCGTTCGATGCCGAGCGCGTCCGAAAGCGACGCGCAAATTTCCGAAAGCCATTGCGCTTCTTCCGCTTCGGATTTTTGATGCTGCGGCGGACGCTCGTAAAGGAAAATTTTCAGGTACGTTCGCGAGAGCCTTTTTTGCGCCGCGCCCGGAACGTTTTGGCTTTCGTCTTTGGCTTGGTTTGAGACGAACGACCGCGCTTCTTGCGGCGAGCGGATTTCTTCGGGCAGAAATTCGTACAGGTCAATCGCCAAAGGAATTTCCGGAATGTCGCGGTCGTAGAGGCGGAAGCAAGTCACGAGATTTTTCCTGGCCCATTTTCGGAGCGTCCTGAATTTTTTTTGCACGCGGTTTTTCAGGAGAGTCGCCTGATATTCGTTCCTTTCATTTTTTTCCATAAAGCATTTTCCATGCGAGCGAGCCGCGTCCGGGAAGCATGTTTTCGGGCGGAAGTTCGTCGCGCTTGAAGAATCGGGCTTCGGCGATTTCGTCTTCCTGCAAGACAAGTTCGCCGCCCGCGTATTCCGCGCTGTACGCCAGCATCAATTGGTCCGGAAATGGCCAGCTCTGCGTTGAAAGCGGAGTGATGTTTTTCAGCGTGATTCCCACTTCTTCCATCGCCTCGCGCCTCACGGCGTTTTCCGCGCTTTCTCCGAGTTCCACGAATCCTGAGATGTGCGAAAAGAATTTCGCGCCGAAATGTTTGTTGCGCACCAAAAGAATTTCGTCTCCGCGATAAATGATGACGATCACGCAAGGCTCGATTCTCGGGAAAAGTCGGAAGGCGCATTCGGGGCAGAGTAGGGCTGTTTCGCCCTTGTCGTCGCGAAAACGCGCGCCGCATTTCGGGCAGTGGCGGTAAGTGTCGTGCCACGAGACGATTCCTTTCGCCCGCAACGCGAGCGGGGAGACCGCCTCGTTTTCAAAGCAGAATTCCCGCAGCGGAACGAATTCAAATCCGTCTGGAATCGCGGGGGAGTCTTCGCCTTGTGATTCCTTTGTCAAAGCCGCGGCGTAGTCTTGCGGCGTTTCGCAAATCGCGTCGCAAAGAAGGCCGCGCTCTTTTTGCCGCGCGACGAAGCGTCCGAAAAATTCCGCGCTTGGCAGCTCGAAGGTGCCTTGCGGATTTTTTTTCGCGAGGATGTTTTTCGCCGAAAAAATGAAAAAATTCCTTTTGCCGTTCGTGTCGTAAGTTATCGCCATTTTTCTTCCCGATTTATATTTTATTTAAAACATAGTCGCGATTTTTGCCTTGCAAAACTCGTAAGCATGACGAAGTCATGCGATTTTTGCTTGCAAAACTCGCGAAGTCCGTCATTGTATGTGGCTTCAAAAAAAATTGACCTCTATACATTAAATGAGAAATCTGATATAATGTCAAGATATGAACTTCAGTGAATTTTCCTTGCACGAGGACCTTCTTAAAGGCATAGCCGCGGCTGGCTATGTAACGTGCACTCCTGTACAGGAACAGGTTTTAAAGACGTCGCTTTCCGGGGACGATTTGTATGTGCAGTCCCAGACCGGAACAGGCAAAACGGCCGCATATTTGGTTCCGACGATTCAGGAATTGATTGCGAATCCTGAGAACTCCGGCAAGAGGGCTTTGATTTTGGTGCCGACGCGCGAGCTTGCCGTTCAGGTGGAGGAGGAGGCAAAGAATCTCGTTTCCGCGACGACGCTCCGCGCGTTCAGCTTTTACGGCGGAGTGGGCTATTCAAAGCAGGTCGAGGCGTTGCAAAAGGGAGTCGATTTCATCATCGGAACTCCGGGACGAATCATCGACCTCAAGAAGGGCGGACAGCTTGACTTGAGCGCGGTGGCGTTCCTCGTGATCGACGAGGCCGACCGAATGTTCGACATGGGATTCTATCCCGACTTGCGCGAGATCCTCAAATTCATTCCGAATCCCGAAAGTCGCCAGACGATGCTTTTTTCCGCGACCCTCAACACTTACGTGAAAAATCTCGCTTGGGAATACACGCGCGACGCGAAGGAAATCACGATCGAGGCCGAGAATATCACGGTGGACGAAATCGACCAGGAACTCATTCACGTTTCGAGCGACAAAAAGTTGCCGCTGCTTTTGGGAATCCTCGGAAAGGAAAATCCCGCGAGCGTTTTGATTTTCTGCAACACGAAGCGCGGCGCGGAAGTGCTCGGAAAGCGGCTCAAGATAAACGGCTACCAAAGCGAATTCCTCATCGGCGACATGCAGCAGTCGAAGCGGCTTGAAGTGATGAACCGATTCAAGGAAGGAAAGGTTTCGATGCTCGTGGCCACGGACGTAGCCGCGCGCGGAATCGACGTGGACGATTTGGCGATGGTGGTGAACTACGACCTTCCGCTCGAGCCTGAAAACTACGTCCACAGAATCGGACGCACGGCGCGCGCCGGAAAAAGCGGCAAGGCGTACACGTTCTGTTCTGAAAAGGATGTCTACGATTTGCCCGCGATCGAGCGATACATCGACAAGAAAATTCCTTCGATAGTCTGCGCGGACGAAATGCTTTCCGAAGACAAGAGCAAGGGCACTTACATCAAGTTGGATTCCTACGGCTACGACGAGCGCGACGAATATCATTCCGGAAAAGGCGAACGCCGCGCGCGGGGCGCGAGGCGCGACGAAAGGCCGTTCCGCGGAAAGTCCGAACGCTCGCAAAGGCGGCGCGGCGAAAAGCGTTCCGACTCGCGCTTTGAAAGCCGCAAGGAAAATCGCGGCGCGAAAAGGTCGTTCGAGGCGGAACAAAATCTCGAAGGACTTTCTTTCGAAGAGCGGATGGCAATCTACAAGAAAAAGTACGCCGGAAATTCCGCCGACGAAATCGCGAAGTCCGCAAAACGCGAGCGCGCGGAAGGCAAGGATTTTTCAAAGAAAAGGAACCGCAGGGATTCCAATTCGGCGCGCGCAAAAACGAACGCGCCCCGAAAAGGCGACGCTTCCCGGAAAGTCGAGGCGCGCAAAAACGCGGATGTCAGGCAGGAAAAGAAAAC
>CAZZFL010000110.1:0-4865 GCA_964653395.1 uncultured Treponema sp.
TCTCGGCATTTGCTTTCGCGACGCTTTTTGTGTTCGGCGCGAATTCATTTGCGCAAAGCGAACACTATGACGAAGATGCCGATGAATATGACGAATCCGCTCCCGACGAATATGATGACGGCGAAGATTATGTTTATCTTCAAAATGGTCCTGGCGACCAATTTTTGAATCTGCGAATCATGCCGAACATTCCGCTGAATTTCGGCGACAAAATAAAAGTCGGCGGCCAAATCACTGTGGGCTACGGGCGTTTCCTTTTGCCGTGGCTCGCCGTGGGCGCGGAAGTGGCATTCGGCTACAATCCGACTATCGGCGGAAATATGCTCACGTACATTCCAATGACGCTCGGCGTGACTTTTTTGCCCGCCATAAAAAAATTCGAGATTCCGATAACGATGAACATTGGAATGGCAATCGAAAATTATTTGAGCAACACGTTTTTTCCTGCGTTTATTTTGCGGGGTGGGGCGGGGTGCTACTATCGCATCAATGAAAGTTGGTCGGCTGGCATTGAAGGTTTTTTCACTTATATGCCGCAATGGTACGCGGACAAAGAAAAATCCAAGTATAACGATTTTTTGAACATCGTTTCAATTTCGGCAGGAATGAAATATCATTTTTGATAGGGGGGGGGTGAGTGAAATTGCTGAAAAAATTCTTTTTCTCCTTCGCCTTGATTTTCGCCGCGTTTTTACTTGGCGGCTGTCAGGATGTGATTTTCGCGAGCATCAGAAAAGAAGTCAAACTCAATGACGGAACTGTATCGGGAACTATCCGCGCGCTCATTCGGTTCAATTACGATAGTAAAGAATACATTTATTTGGCAAACGGCAAGGCGGTTTATCGCAAGGCAAATTCGGGAAATGTCGGCGACCACAGAGAGGGAGGCTGGCAAAAAGTTTGCTCGGGCGGAAGCGGCGGACTTGGAAAATACGTCATCACGCTTGCCGCAGACCAAACATATCTTTATGCATACGCCGCCAGTTGGGAAGAAAACACGAACAAGGGGCAGAACCGTTGGGACAAACGCGCCATTTATGCCAGCACGGACGGCGGATTTAACTGGACTGAGGTGCATCATAATATTCCGACTTCGCCGACTGGAACTGGCACGGACAATGCCGAAGTTTATCTTTTTTGCACGAACACGATCAATACTTCAAATCGTCAAGCCTTTTTCAACCATGGCGGAACTGGCTACAAACTTGAAGGAACTGCGACTCCATCTCCAAAAACTGAAGCGAATAACGCGGCTTCATGCGCTTATTTGAATGAACCTAAATTCGCGCCCGCATCAAGCACATATTACGGCTCGGCTTCGTGTACAAATGAAGGCGTGGCTGGAGCTGCTTCCGCCGCCACAGTCCGCTATTGGTCTGACGGAGTCACATTGCATTGGGATGGTGCTGTGAGTGGAAGTCTGGGAGTAGGAAGTCGCATTTATTCTCTTGCGGTGACAAAAAATTACATTCTTGTGGGAACGGATAGCGGCATAAAACATTGCCCTCTGGATGGTAACGGAAATGTTGGCGGGGTAGATGATTATTTCGCCACGAATGCCGATGCGATAATGAGCAACGGCTACGAAGTGAACGCACTTTTGGTGGTAGATCCTTCAAAGACGGAAACGGCGAATGCTATTTACTCCACCATGGACTTTGAAGGTCGCTCCCAGCAATTCGATCATGTTTGCCTTTGGGCGTATTATCCCGGACGCGGAAACTGGAACAGGGATTAAATCTTCTGCAAAAATGAGTGAAAAAAATATTCTGCGCGAGATTCCGATTTTTTGCGTCGCAGGAAAAATTGCCGCAGGGAAAAATTTTGTCTGTTCGATTTTGGAACGCCGAGGCTTTTTTTGCATTGATGCGGATTCCGTGATTCACGAAATTATCATTGAAAAGCAAGATGAAATTTTGGTGGCGTTTCGTGATGATGCGAAAAAAGCGGGAATCTGTTTGCAAAATGCGGACGGTTCTACTAATCGCCGTGCGCTCGGAAAACTTGCTTTTTCAAAAAAAGAATTTTTGGAAAAACAGGAAAGCATTGTCTATCCTGCTTTTGTGGAGCGGGTGGAAAAAATCATCGCGCAATTTTCATTCGGCACAAATTATGAAAATGGAAATTGCGCAGCGCACGGAATTGTGCTAAATGCCGCGGTGCTTTACAAAACGCCGCAGCTTTTGGAAAAATGCCGCGCGATTTTTTTTGTGGACGCGCCGGCATTTATTCGGTTTTTGCGAGTGCGCCGCCGTGACGGAATTTCGCCGCATGAAATTTTAAAGCGATTTTTTTCACAACGAAATTTGTTCGCGCAATATAAAAAATTTTCAAAGTCGCATAAAATTCAAATTGTAAAAATTAAAAATTGGGGTAGGGGCGTGGAAAAAAAAATCTGCGCCGTTGCGGATTCCGTGCAATAGCTTTTTGTTGCATGCAAGCCCTGCTTCCGAGTTTCGCTTTGCAAAACTCGAGCCTTTTCAACATTCTTGGAAACTGATGTTTCCTGCGATGTTGAAAAAATAGGAACTTAAAAATTCGCTTGCAAAGAAATGTGTTTTTCCTAAACAATTTTTCATCACTGCCGATATTGAAAATAGTAAAATGCAAGGCGCATAAATCTGTGAGATTGAAAACGCCTTGAAAAAAATATCGAGGGCAAAATTATGGAACAGAAAAAGACTTTGTGGATTATCGCGGCCAGCGGCGTTTTTTTGTTGGTCGTTCTCGGCGCGGCGTTGCTTTTGAATTCGTCGCCGGCAAACGTGCCTACCACGGCCGCCATCACGACGATTGACAGGACTCCTGTGGTCGCGGCGGGCGATGCGCAAAATATTTCTCAGATTCAAACTCCGTCTTCGGAAACTGCTTTGGATTCCAACACGCTCGCATTCCAAAAAATTGAAAATGGAATTTCAGGCGAATCGAATTCATTTGGAACAAGCGCGGAAGGCGACGCGCAAAGCAACGCAGTTCAACTTGATTCTGCGAACCTCACGATAAACACGAACACGACGAACATAGAATTGAAGACGGCCACTGCGCCTTCAAGCAACATCACGGCGACAAGCCGCGCGGGCGAGCAGGCTTTGGCAAAGGCTAGCGGCTCGAACAAGAATTCAAATTATGTCGCGCCCGCGCAAAGCGAAAAAAATGTGGCGACAGCACCGGCGAAATCAAATTCGCAAAGCGCGGTGAATTCGTCGAACGCAAAGTCCGCGCAGAAAAAAACGGTCGCCGCGTCTGCGCCGCTCGCCACAAAATATTGGGTGCAAGCCGCGTCGTTCACGAACAAAAAAAGCGCGGACAGCGCGCGCACTGAATTGGACGAAAACAAGATTCCTGCCGAAGTGTTCACGTACAAGGACAAAAAGGACACTTTGTTCTATCGAGTTCGCGTCGGCCCGTACACGACGAAAAGCGAAGCCGAGTATTGGAAAGGCAGAATCGGCAGCATGGACTTTTTCAAGGACACGCAAAGTTATGTTACCGAAGTGAAAATGTAGAAAAGTTTGAGGAAGAGGAGGAACGCCGCGCAAGCGGCGTTTTTTTTTGTGTCGCAGGGCAAAGCCCTGCTTACCGAGTTTTTGCACACGGTGTGTGCAAAAACTCGCGCTTGTCGTTGCGGATAAAAGGCGCGGCATTACGATGAGGAACGCGAAGTTTCGCAACCGCTGGAGCTAGCCTCTGCACCGTTTCGCTGCCGTAAGGGGCTTCAAAAAACTCGCGGAGCAAAAGATTCGTAAGGGGCATCAAAGTGCTTTGAGCATTTCCTGTCGCTTCGGCTCCACTTCGTCGTGCTGCTTTTCGAGCAATTCCATTACGCTGTCCACGGTCTTTTGCTTTGGATCTTCCGTTTCGGGCGGAAGCGCGTTCAGGACTTTGTTGCGGAATTCCTTGCAATTTATCACGGGACTTGCCGTGTGCAAAACGATGTCTTTTTCGAGCGTGTCGAAAAGCATGTTGTCAGGATTTTCGGGATTTATGCGGAGACAATTTCCGTTTATCGAAACCAAAATCATTATGTCGAAAAGCCTGAGATAGCTGTCGATTTCGCGCAAGCCGCGTTTTGTTTCAGGCTTGCCTTCGCGGTAGCGCGTGCCGGCGGGATAAACCAAAATCACTTCGCCGCGCTTTTTGCATTCGTCCATCGCGCGCATCGCCGCAAGGTTGATTTTCCGCGCCTTCATTTCTTCGGCCTTTTTTTCTTCTTCGGAAATTTCTTCTTTGCTTTCGACTTTGTTGAGCGAGCGTGTCGGATAAATCACGATTCTCGTGAACGCCTCGGTGAAAGCGCGCACGGTTGGGTCGGATTCATTTAGCTTCATTCCCGCGATGGCGACGATTTTCTGCGAAAATTCCTTCGACCATTCCTCGCCGTTTTTTTCCAAAAAATAAATCGTTTCAGGCAAATCCATGTTCGTGTAATGCTCGCACAAAATCAGCCCGCGCTTTCCGCTTTGGACTTGCTCGAAAAAGTCGCGGAAATTTTCCGCGTTGCCAAGCCCCGAGCCTTTGAGCGCGTACTCTCCAATCATATCCCACATGATTTGGCGGTTTTTCAAATTCGCTTCTTGATAAATATTGCTTTCGTCGATTTTCGCCGCCGCCATGGAATTGCCTTTGATTGTCTCAAAATAATTCGAATAACGTTGAATAAGTGTCGGTCCCATTTTTTCCCCACGCGAAATTTATTTTTAAAATTATAGCACGAGTCGAATAAAAAGTAAAGTGGCGAAACGCATTGCTGGAACTTTGAATGGAGCCTTGCGGCTGGAGGCAGTTTGCAAAGGAATCGAAATTTTTTTGACTTCGCGAATCATTGCAGCAAAATCGCGTCGCTCACAATCGAACGTTTTTTTATC
>CAZZFL010000111.1:0-4762 GCA_964653395.1 uncultured Treponema sp.
TAATCTTTCAAAGAATCGTAGTCGAAATAATATTCAAATTCCTGCTTGCAAAATTCGCCGCTTGAAGGATTCACTTCGATTTCCGCCTTGTATTCGTCCGTGAAAAATTCAGCCTCGTATTTCGCGCGGCCGTTTCGATTGTAATCCAATTCAATTTTGAAATCCGTAGCGTCGGGAAATTTTTCACGCAAAAGCGTTTCCACGTCTTCCAATTCCAATTTCACATTTTTGGATTCTGCCGACGCGCGGCTTTCGATTTTAATTTCCTTGAGCAACAAATTGTCGCCGAGTTTGTCAATTTCAATTTTGTAAGTTGATTTTGCGTCATCGACAAAAAGCAATTCGTACTCGTTTTCATTGAAACTGAAATTCTTAAATTGCGCGTTTTCGGGAATTTTTTCGCGCGCCATTTCCATCACGTTTTTCGGCACACGTTCGGCGAATGCGATTGCCGCGAGCAAAACAAAAATTGCCAAACAAAAAATTTTTTTCATAATTTTGTTTCTCCCAAAAATAAATTTAAAAAATTATAACGCATTTTTCAAGAAAAATAAAGCGAATTTTTTGAAAAAGAAATTCGGCGAAAATTTTTTTCAAAATTTAAATTTCATTTTTATTTGAAAAATGGCTGGCGAAAATTTCACAAAATTTTTTTCAAAAATGCGCCTTAAAAAAATTTGCGTTTCTTCAAAATTTTCGCTCGAAAATTCGCGCTTCGCGTTCGTCGCAAAATCGCGTTTTCGAAAATTTTGGAATTTGAATTTCGCGATTGAAAAAATAAAACTTTACACGCCTAAAAAAATGTGCGATAATAAAATATGAAAAAATCAATTTTAATTTTCGCGGCAGTTGCGCTCATTTTTGGATGCTCGAAAAAAGAAGAACTTCCAGTTGAAGAAAAAATTGAGCAAACCGAACAAACTGTTCAAGCTGAACAAATGGCGCAAGATGTGCCGACTTACTTTTCAAGCGATAAAATTTTCATCATTGAACAAAATTTCGTAGATGAAAGTATTGGCAAAATTGATTTAAGCGGATACTTGTCGCAATTCCGCAAAAACAAAAGCGCGAAAAATTCTGCGCACAGCGTTTATCTGAATGACGAAGTGAATTTTTCAAATCTTCCGGCGACGCCAGATTTTGAAAAAATGCTCGTGGTCGGAAACGATTCGTGCGTCTTGTACAAAAATGTTCCCGAAAACAATGATAAAATTGATTCCATAAAAAGCACCGGAATAAAAATTCCGAAAAGCACTTTGCTAAAATGCACGGGCGAAAAAATTAAAGCGGAAGATGAAAAATACGATGGACTTTTTTTATTTGAACATAATTACAATTATTTTTATCCAGTGGAATATGACGGAAAAACGGGATTTGTTTTTGGCGCAGATTTGTGCGGACAAGATTCCACGAACGAGCAAACAAATCTTTTTTCATTTTTGTGGCAGCACGCGACAAATGAAAATATTGCATATTTTGAAAATTTTTATCAGCTTTGCGGCTACAAAGAATTCGACGCGCAAATCGCCGCTTCGCTCAAAGAAAATCGCATCGCCTTACAAAATGTTTCGCAGAGCGAATATGATCTTAGTTTGAATTATCCCGACGATATGATTTCGCTCTACCAAGAAAACTGCTATTATCCTTTTGAGTACAGAATGGGTCGAAATCTTGTGCCGCTTTTTATCACGACGGATTTGTTCGCGCATAGCCAGCATCTTTTATTTGACAGGCTTTTGCAGCATGTCGAACAAGAAGTTTTTTCTCCGCGCTTGGTTTTGCTCACGGAAAAATTCCGCGAAAAAATTTCAAAGGATCTGCAAAAATATCCTTCAAATGAAACTGCGATTATGGCGGAAAAATATTTTGCCGTCGCAAGCGCGCTTTTAAAACTCGGTCCGAGCGTGGATAACTGGGGCGAAGAAGAAATGCCGGACAAGGATTCGGTGCTTTCAGAATACGGCGAGGAAATTCGCAATGAAGTGGAAAAAATTTTCGAAGCCGCCGGAATGCAAGGTTCAAGCGCGCTCGCTTTTCCAGACGGCAGCACTTACATAGAAGATTACTCGCAATACAAGCCGCGCGGCCATTACACTCAAAACGAAGCTTTAAAAACATATTTTCGAACGATGATGTGGTTCGGCAGGATAAATTTTTCGCTTCCCGAAAGTTCGCGCGATTCTTCAGACTCCAGAGAAATTTTGGCGCAAAATATGTTCAAAATTGGAATTTACCTGAACGACATCATGATGCAAGAAGAATCCTTGTATAAATTGTGGAAAAGCATTTTTGATCCGATCACGGTTTTAATCGGCGAGTCCGACGATCTTTCTTTCGACGATTTAATTCCGCTGTGGAAATCCGTGGAAGCAGAAAATGTTTTGGAATGGATTTCCGATGAAAATGTCGCCGAGTTTGCAAACCTTTCGCGCGAAAAACTAAAATCTCCGCTCATCACAAGCACAAGCGCGTTTTATGCAAATCAAGGCGAAGGCGATTATTCAAATCCCGAAAGCATAAAGCCTGCGATGGGCTGGCGACTTTTGGGACAGCGTTTCACTTATGACGCGTGGATTTTCCAAAATGTTTCGTCTCCTCGCCTTTACGGAAGAATGATGACTTCCGGCCTTGACATTGCGAGCGCGTTCGGTTCAAATTCTGCCGACGTGATTCTTGAGAATGAAATTATAGAAAACAATCTTGGACTTGGCGGATACGGACTTGAAAAATTGAAAACGATTCTCGGCAAGTTCAAAAAATTCTTCAATTCAAAAGACGAAAATTTTTGGAGCGAAACTTATTACAATTCAATTCTCGCGCTCGTAAAATCGCAATCCGAATTCGAGCAGGGTGCGGGATTTTTCTTCACCGAAAAGCCGCTTTGGAATATCAAGTCGCTTGAAAGCTCGCTCGCAACTTGGGCGGAACTAAAGCACGACACGATTTTGTACACAAAGCAAATTGCTGCCGAACGTGGCGGCCCTGGCGAATGGTATGAGCCGACATATCGCACGGACAAACTTCCAACTCCCGTTCATTACATTGAGCCGAATTTGAATTTTTTTACAAACCTTTATGTCTCATGGAAAGTTTTCCAAAACATTTTCGAGCGGTACAAACTTTTTGATGAAAATTCGGAAAAAGCCGTTTCTGCGATGGAAGAAATTTGCCTTCGCGCGTTGAACATCGTTTCCGCCGAAGTGAAAGATGAAAAAGTTTCAAAGGAAGACTTGGAATGGATTGGAACAATTCCGCAACTTTTGGCAAAGTCCGTAGTTCCATTTTCAAATTACTCTTCCTACACCACCGATAACGAGCAATTCAAAATGGCGCTGGTCGCCGATGTTTTTACAAATGCGGAATCAGGCTTGGTGCTTGAAGTAGCTGTCGGAATTCCGCACAGGATTTATGTCGCGCTCAACGACAAGCAAGGCGGAAAGCGCATCGCGGTGGGCTACACATTCAACTATTATGAATTCGAGAATCCGATGAACGATCGTCTCACGGACGAGCAGTGGAAGGCGATGGTCTATGAAAATGAAAGCGAAGCGGAAAAACGAAAGCCACAATGGTATTTTGATTCGACACTTGAAGCGAGCGGCTTTTGCGGAAAAATTTAGGAGAATTGGCAAAGCGTTTAAAATCCGCACAAAAATATTGCGCGGATTTTAATTTCGAGTTTTTAAAACTCGTTTGTCGTAACGCGATTTTTCGCTTTATTGCGAAATCGCGTTTTCAAAATGCGAAGTCGCGAGCCGTCGGCTTGCTTCTGAATTTTGTAAATGGAAATTAAGATTGAATCAATGAAAAATTTTGCTCTAGGACTTGCAATACTATTTTTTCTTTTTTCGTGCGAAAAGTCGCCAACAAAATTTCCATTCCAAAATTCAAAATCGCAAAAAATTTCGGAAGCGCAAAAAACCTCGCGCTTTCCGACTTGGCAAGAACGCACGCTAATTTTGCCCGACACTCCGGAAATCCCTGTCGAGCAAAATCTTGCGGAAAGCGACGTGCCGTTTGCCGGAATTGTCAGCCATCATCTTTTGGCGTACAAATTCATCGACCAATGGTTTTCGGAACTTGCCAAGCACAATCCAAAAATCAAAACTTTCATTGTCTTGTCGCCTTCGCATTGGAATTTGTCGCGAGCGGATTTTTCTCTTGCATCAGGCGCGTGGAATTGCGACGGAAATTTTCTCGAAACCGACGAAAAAATTCAAAAAATTTTTCTTGAAAAACTTGACGGAAAAATCGAAGACGATGTTTTTTTGTATGAGCACGGAGTTTCCACGCTCGCGCCTTTCATCGCGAAATATTTTCCAAAAAGCAAAATCGTCGCCATCGCCTACGACGCGGATTTGCCCGTGAACACAAAAATTGCAAATCGCCTTTCCAACGCGCTCGAACCATTTGTCGCGAAAAAAGATTTTTTCATTTTAATTTCTTCGGATTTTGCGCATCATCACAATCTCGAAAAAACAAAGCAAATTGACAATGTGTCAAGAAAATTTTTTGCCGATCCAAATCGCACCACTTGGCAATTTGCGATTTGCGACAATCCAGTTGCAATGTACGCGCTGACGCATGCGACAAAAGAAAAATTTCAAGCCATAATTCAGCGCAACACAAATTCATTTGAAATTTCTCGGCAAGATGAAGACGACATCACGAGCTATTTTTTTTGCTATTTTGTAAAAAAGAAAAAATAAAAATTTTGCAAATTGTCATCAAATGAAAGTTTGAAAAATTCGGATTTTAAAAA
>CAZZFL010000112.1:0-4724 GCA_964653395.1 uncultured Treponema sp.
CTCGCTTGATTATGAAACTCGGCAGCACCATTTTTCCGTGCCTTATGCGCAGCGCATTGCGTCGCAAAAGTCTATCGGAAAATCTCGCATGTAATTTTTGAGCGCGTGAAAAATTTCAGAGCCGCTGTTTTTGTTTTTGCATTCCGTGATGTCGATGAAATCGCATCCAAAACTTTCCGCGACGTTTTTCAAATTTTCATTTAATTCTTTTGAGCAAGGCGCGTCAGAAACTACGCTCAAAATGTAAATGCGGCATCCCTTGCATTTGCAATGCAAATTGAAAAGCGCCCATTCATATTTTGAAATGAAATCTCCAACGCTGAACGAATCGCAGTCGATGTCCGCGTCTCCGATGTTCAAAAAAATTTTGGCGGGCGCAACATTGAAAACAGTTTTTTCAACATACATGCCCAAGTCGGAAATCTTCAAGTCCGCGGCACTGCGGTCGTAGACTATTTGCTGGAAGTGCTCTTCCTGCGCGGCCTCGCTTATGTTCAAAGCGGAAAAATAATTTGAGCCAATGCACACAATTCCATTGTTTTTCATAACACTACCTCCAATAAAAAGTCAAGAAGAAAGTCGCAACTTTCGATTGACATTTACGCACATTCGCAACAAGTGCATAGCACAAAGTTTCAAGCGGAATGTGCATTTAATATTCAAGTTTCCATACGGAAATTTGTAATGCTAAAAATTCCGCACCATTTGCGCGGCGCTTTCAGCACACCTCTTTTGTCAAATTGATTTTCATCGTGTAAGACGCGCGGGCGCATTCATCAAGTTTTTTGTTTCGCGCGTAAACAAAAATGTTCAGCACCACCACGGCAAGATTCAAAACATAAACCGCAAGCACAAAGTTGTGCACGCCGTTCATCAATTTCGCCGCGATTCCGAAAATGTAGCCCGTGATAATCAAAATCGTGAAACGCAGGCTCATATTCTTTGTCGTGCCCGACTTGTAGTTTTTCATGACCGAAATCGGCCACGAAAGTCCAAAACAGATTAGCATTGTCGCTTCAAAAAACTCTGTCATTTTTTTCACCTCTGCGCCCATTATACGCTTGATTTTTTATAATGTCTAATATATTATTTATATCAAAATGATAATGTATAAATTATCAAAATAGAAAAATTGATAAGTGGGTATATGATTTTAATTATAATTCATAATATGGAGATTATGATTTGGAACTCACGCAATTGAAGTATTTTTTGGAAGTGGCGCAAACTCAGCATGTTACGAAGAGCGCGGAAACGCTCCATATCGCGCAACCCGCATTGACGCAATCAATCAAACGCCTTGAGGACGAACTCGGGATTCCGCTTTTTGCGCAAAAGGGGCGCGGAATAATCTTGAATCCTTATGGACAATATTTTTACAAAAAGCTAAAGCCGCTCGTGGAAAATTTATTCGCGCTTCCTGAAGATCTCCGAAAGATGGCGAAACTGGAACAATCCACCATTCACCTGAATGTGCTTGCCGCCTCGCGCTTGGTAACGGAAGCCGTCATAAAATATCAGCGGCGTGACAAAAATTTGAAAATCGAATTCACGCAGAATGAAAAAACGGATCTCTTTGACATTTGCATAACCACGCGCCTTTTTTATCAGCACGAAAATGAAACCGACGGCATCTCCGTCACAACTGAAAAAATTTTTCTTGCCGTTCCGAACGTCGCCAAATTCAAAGGACGCACTTCCATCACGTTGAATGAAGTGGCGAACGAAAATTTCATTTCGCTTTTAGGCTCGAAACAATTGCGGGCGATTTGCGACAAATATTGCCAGGCCGCCGGAATCAAGCCGAACATAATTTTTGAAAGCGACAGTCCCGAAGCGGTGAAAAAAATGATCGGCGCGAACATCGGAATTGGATTTTGGCCGCATTTTAGTTGGGGGCCGCTTGACGAAAAAAACGTTCGTCTTTTGGAAATCACCGAGCCGAATTGTAGCCGCGACATTCTCATCACTTACAAGAAAAACAAATCGGACAATGTCCGCGTGGAAAAATTCTATGATTTTTTGACAGACTATTTTAAGAAAAACGCGGACATGTAAAAGTCATGCCGCGCACGCGCATTGCAAAAAGAATTGCGAAATGCTAGAATGGATTATGTTTTCAAAATATTTGGCGATTTTTTTTATTTCGATGGTGCCGCTCATTGAATTGCGCGGCGCGATTCCCGTTTCTCAATTTTGGAATTTGCCGCTCGTTCCTTCTTACATTGTCTGCATTGTCGGCAACATGCTTCCTGTGCCGGTGATTTATCTTTTCGCGCGACGCTTTTTGGAATGGGGAGAGGACAAAAATTTGATTGGCGGAATATGCCGATTTTTTTTGATCAAGGGCGCGGGCGCACGGGAAAAACTCGAAGCGAAGGCGGGCAACGGACTTTTCGTCGCGCTAATGCTTTTTGTCGGAATTCCCCTCCCCGGAACCGGCGCGTGGACAGGAACGCTCGCGGCGAGCCTTTTGGGAATGAGTTTCAAAAAAACTGTCGCGGCCGTGATGTGCGGCGTTGTGATTGCGGGCGTAATTATGATGCTTGCGAGTTTCGGCGTTTTTGGCGCGGTCGGCGCGATTTTCGCAAAGTGAAATTTGGCGTGAGGAATTGTTTGGGAAGGGAATTCTTTATAAATATTACGCAAGGGTCTCACGGAAGATTATAATCGTTTTTAGTAGTGAAACTGTAAACGATGTAAGAGGATATTGGGTAAAGCCATGACAGAAATAGAAAGCAAAATCAATGACATATTGGAAAAATGGAATCCGTTGGGAGTTCCTGCTTTTATTGCAGAATATGAGTACGAAGCTTATATTCCCGATATTTTAAATTACATATCTGATGAAAAAAAATTAGAAGTTTATTTGATAGATTTATTAAAGAATAAGATGGGACTTGATATAAAAGATGTATCAGAAATTAAGGAAGTTTCAAAGAAGTTTATAAAAATAGGCAGCAGTAACTGATATGATAAAAAAGACTTTTTGTATTATGCTTGTGTTGTTGTCAATTATAATTCAATTGATGATTTAATATATAAAAAGTTTTTTGCGCATGAAAAAAATGCAGGAAAATTTTCAATCTTTTTTGCGCAAAATTAGCTCGACTGACCGCGCTTCCAAATTTTAATTTGCAAAATTTTCGAAGCGGCTCAAAAACTCTGCGACCAAAAAATCGCATCCGCAAAAAACAAATCTAGAAAACCATTTTGCGACCAAAATTCTCGTCATTCCATTCTTGCGATGTTCGAGCGGGACTGCGGGATTAAAAAATACTGAATTCCTTTGCTTCCGGGAACTGAGAAGCGGTATAATAATTCGGCGAAAAATTCGCGCTTTCCTGCCGCGCTGAAATTTTCGGCAATCATGTCAGGATTGAACGCGAGTGTTTTGCCGGGCGAAAGTTTTTGTGTGTGCGCGCCAATCCAAAGCGTCGCGCCGGATGTTGTGAAGTCGCCGTTTCCCGCAAAGAATTGAAGGACCGCCGTGCGTTCTTTGTTTTTCCAAAAGTCGCTTTCTTCGATTGCGATGTCGGGTTTTCCTGCGGAATTGAAAGACGCTTTTATGATTCCTTTTTTGCCCGAATCCAAAAAGCGTTTGCCGCCCACAGCAAGGATGTTCAAATGTTCGACGTGCACGAACTCTTTGTTCGCGTTTCCGTCCATCGGTTCAATCTGAATGCGGAAGGCGCATTCTTCGCCGTCTTCGCACAAAGGAAAAAGGCATTTCAATTCCTTTTTTGTTCGGGCAGAATTTTCGCCTTCTATTACGAACGCGCGTACAATTTCATCGCCGTTTTTGTCGAACTTGTAAATGATGACCGTGCCGAATCCTGCGGAATATGGTTTTTCGTCCGGTCGCCTTATCGTGAGCTCGATTCCTTTTTCGGTCGCCTTTGCTTTGACGTGTTCCGTTTCAGGTTCGAATCGCACTTGCGCCGTTTCGTTTTCCTTGATGATTACATTTTGAAAATAATTTTGTGCGCCGCGAATTTCGACTTTGTACATTCCCGCCGGAATTTCATTCAAGACGAATGTTCCGAATGCGCGGACAGTTCCCGATTGAACGCCGTCAAGGAAAATGTCTCCCGCGATGACGCTTGAAACTTTGAGCGAGCCTGTCGCGGCGTGTGCCGTCATGCCGTGCTCCTGCGGCAAAGGGAGGGGCTTCGCCGCCGCGCTTTTTCCCGCAAGATAAACGATGTCCGTCATCTGCGAATATTCGCCGGGAGTCTGCGCTCCGTCGGTGAGCCGCTGCACTTCTTTCCGCACGTTTATCAGCACCGCCTGAAGGCTCACGTCTTTGCGCGTGATTTCTTTCGTGAGCACCGGCGTGAAAATTCCGTCCTGCGCCGTGCAGCCCGCTTCTGCCGAATACACGATGATTGAATTTTTCGGCTTGACAGAAGAAAGCACGAGTCCGCGCGACGCGCTCCGTCCGCCGCCTGCGGGGAGGGGGTTATTGCGGCACGAATCCAAAATGACGATGTTCGTGTCTGCCGCCATGCTGTTCATCACTTCGTCCACGTTGAGCGCGCGAGTGCTGACGCGCCGTTCGTCGGGGATTTCGGCGGTGGAAGGAATCAGATAATTTTTTCCTGCCACCTGCACCGCGTGCCCGCCGTAGTGGAAAAATCCCGTTCCGCCCGATTTTTTGAGCGTGGCCTCAAAGTCGGAAAGCGCGTCGTTCATTTCTTCAAGGCTCGCGTTCTTCACGATTT
>CAZZFL010000113.1:0-4684 GCA_964653395.1 uncultured Treponema sp.
AAATTTTCCCCGCCCGATGTCACGAAATAATCCGAAAGATTTTTTATGTCCGGGCTGATGTTTGTTCCCCACGGAGGACGCTTGGTCAAATCTTCCCTGTCCCAAACCAATTTGTCCACCGGCAGTTTCTTTAATTCCTTTTTGATTGTTTCCAATTCATCTTCGACGACTGCAAGTTTGTAAAAAAGCACTTCGCCCAAATACAAATCATGCATACATGCGGGAAACCTGCTGCCCCACGCATTGTTTTCGAGGTTGCAGACGACGGTTGAAAAGAACGAGTATAAAAAATCCGCCCCGCCGATTTGATACCAATTGAATTTCACTTTAAGTCCAGTCGCCATTGTTTTTCCCTGAACAAAATTTCGCTTTTAATTTCAATTCGCCGCTGGCTTTACCCGCCCAGATTCGGCGGATTGACATCCATCTCTATGGAATGCGCCAGCAATCCTGTCTGTTTGCGAAGCAAGAAAATGCCCAATAATTCATACGGACTCAACAAAACTCCATATTTATTGTAGCCGGAAATGACGGGCATGCCATAAAACGAAGCATTGTCTTTCATGTCCAAGCAACACTCCCATTGCCCGCCAAAAGTTTTGCGGACCACTTCCCCGATATAGCAAGCCACGTCATCATATAAATCATGCTCCCTGCCAATATTGTTTCGCAGAACAAAACTTTCTATTTCCTTTAGACTTTCAAGGGAATAATCAAGATTGATGCCGCGCTCTGTCGCCGCGTCTTTTAGACGCGACAGCCTTTCACCCATCCTAAACAAAAACATATCGAATATCTCTTGCAGTTCTTCTTTGCTTTTTTCTCTTAAATCTGCCATGACAAACTCCTATTTTACTACTAAGTATATATTTTATACCATAGCAATCCATAATATCAAGCATCGCACGTGATGATATGAATGTGTGTTGTGTGGAATAGGGAATTTTTTTGCCAGTGCACGCAATTCGTTTTCTTGCGATTTTGGAAAACGGGAATGACAGCCCATTGCAAAAAATCAAAAAATCCTGTAAAATATTTTCAATAATTTCTATTGAAGAATTTTATAAAATTTTCGCGGAAGGTGTGTTATGCCAAAAATCGAAGTGAACGAAAAATTGTTTTTTGACGCGGTAGGTCGCCGCTACGATTATGCCGCCCTTGAAGATGTGCTTCCGTGCGCAAAGGCCGAACTCGACGAGCGTCCGGACGAAACTTTGCCGGAAAGCGAACGCACAATCAAAATTGAATTGAACGACACGAACCGCCCCGACTTGTGGTCCACGAACGGCGTGGCGAGGCAACTCAAATTGCATGCCGGCGGAAAATCGCCCGACTATTTTAAATTCATGGCGAACCGTGGTAACACGGATTACGGCGAGCGCGTGATAAATGTCGAGCCGGAAATGAAAGACATCCGTCCGTTTATGGTGGCGTTTTTGATTTGCGGAAAACCCATCGACGACATGATGCTCAAGGACATCATTCAAACGCAAGAAAAACTTTGCTGGAATTTCGGCAGAAAACGCAAGTCCATTTCGATGGGAGTTTATCGCGCGGAAAAAATCAAATTTCCTGCGACATACAAAGCCGTCGATCCCGACAAAACTTCGTTCGTGCCGCTTCAATGCGAACAGCCGATGACGTGCCGCCAAATTCTCACCGACCATCCGAAAGGACGCGACTATGGCTGGATTTTGGAAGGCTTGCCGAAATTTCCGCTGCTCACGGATTCTAACGGCGAAGTGCTTTCGATGGCGCCAATCATCAACGGCGCATTTTTGGGCGCGGCAAAAGTCGGCGACAAAGATTTGATGGTCGAAATGACCGGCGACAATATGGAAAATCTTTTGCTTTCGATGAACATCGTTGCATGCGATTTCATCGACCAAGGTTATGACATAAAGCCAATTCTCGTGAAGCATCCTTACGAAACTGGATTCGGCCGCGACATAATGACTCCGTTTTATTTCCAAAAAACGACCAAAGCAAAATTGAGCAACATCAACATGGTTTTGGGAAGCGACTTCGACATTCAAAAAGTGAGCGACGCGCTCACAAGAATGGGAAGCACGGTTGAAACAAAGCAAATTGAAAACGACTGGGAAATTACGCTTGCGCCTGCGCCGTACCGCAACGACTTTCTTCATGAAGTCGATGTCACGGAAGACGTGATGATTGGAATGGGCGTTTCGGAATTTCCGCCGCTCAAGCCGCGCGACTTTACAATCGGCAAACTTTCCGATGTGACGCTTTTCAGCCGCAAGGCAAAAGAAATTATGGTTGGACTCGGCTATCAGGAAATGATTTTCAATTATCTCGGAAGCAAAAAAGATTACGTCGAGCGAATGAACATCGACGCACACGACATCATCGAAATAGAAAATCCGATGAGCGAAAATTATCAATTCGTGCGCAATTCGATTATTCCGTCATTGCTCCGCGCCGAAAGCGGAAGCGCGAACGCGATTTTCCCGCACAAAATTTTCGAAGTGGGAAAGGTCGCCTACATTTGCGGCGAAGAAAACACGGGCACGCGAACTCGCCAAAATTTGGGATTGATCACTGCCGCTTCGAACGCGAATTTCAACACGCTCGCAAGCGAGATTTCTTCGCTGCTTTATTTTCTCAATCACGAATATAAAGTCGTGGAAACCGAAGACCCGCGCTTTGTGACTGGTCGCCAAGCGGGAATTCTAGTCGGCGAAAAGCAAATCGGAATTTTCGGCGAAGTGCATCCGCAAGTTTTGGAAAATTGGGCAATCCAAGTTCCTTGCGTTGCCGCCGAATTGGATTTGGAAGAATTGATGTAGATTTTCATTTTGTAAAAATCCAAGCGCTATGACTTTCGCTCCATTGCGTTTTTGGAATTGTGCCTTAAAATTTTTATGTGGGAAAAGAGCGATTAAACCGATGTTCTGTGTCAGACAATGCAGAATGGGCTTCCCCACATAGAATTTTTTGGCAAGTCTTGTCATAAAATTTAGCCGGACGTTTTCGCCCGGCTCTTTTTTAAATTATAATCGCGCTTTGTTTTGGCAAAACGATTTTTCCGTTTTGAATTTTCGCGCCACCCAAAGAAAAGCGTTCCGCGCTTTTTTCGCAAAAATTTTTCGGCAAGGAAATTTCCTTTTGCGCGTCAAACGGATTTATCGCAACAAGCACATCGCCGCCACGAACGTATGCCAGCACTTCGTCTTTTTTTCCGCGAGAAATCAAATCAAGCGACTCGAGATTTTTCAAAGAGTCGATGCTTTTTCGCAACGCGTTTAATTTTTTTACAGTGTTCAAAATTGAATTTTCGTCTTTTTCTTGCGCGGCGACATTCGGGCGGCTTTCGCTTGCGTCCAAAGGAATGTACAAGTCGCTCGGCTTTGCGGAAGAAAATCCCGCGTTCAGCGAAGCGTCCCATTGCATTGGCGTGCGGCTTCCCGTCCTGAAATATCCGCCTTCGACGCTCGGCTGGTCTTCGATGTATTTCATTCCGATTTCGTCGCCGTAATAAACGAACGTCGCGCCGGGCATCGTAAGCAAAAATGTGAACGCCAATTTTATTTGTTCGGGGGAAAGTTTTCGCGACATTCTTTCAATGTCGTGATTGCCAGAAATGAGGCAGAGAAGTCCGAGTTCGCCGACTTGTTTGGAAAGCGATTCGTAGGATTTCCAAAATTCCGTCAAATCGCCTGCGCCCGCAAAATATGGATTTTCGCGGAACAAGTCGAGATAGTGAGTGGAGCCGCATTGCATCAAAAAGTCCATGTCGAATCCGGCTTTCAGCGACTTGTCGGGCGCGCCCCATTCGGAAACCATCGCCGCGTTCGGAAATTCTTTGTCGAGCCAAGTGCGGATTTCCTGCCAAAATTTTATCGTGCCGGAAGAATTTTCATCGTCATTTTTTATGATTGAAAAAGCCATGTCCACGCGGAAGCCGTCGCAGCCCATGTCAAGCCAAAATTTCATAACGTCCCAAAGCGCGATTTTTGTCGCGCGCGCATCCGGAGAATCCATTGGAATTTGCCAAGATTTTTTAGAATCGAAATTCAAAAATCCATAATTCAGCGCGGGCTGCGTCGTGAAAAAATTCGTGGCGCAATCGCCTCGGTCGCAAAATCCATTTAGCACGCCCGTGATGTTTGAGACGCCTTCCATTTTTTCAAACCAACTGTCGGTCCAAATATAGCGTGCGTGGAATTCGTTGGGATTTTTGGCAGTGGATTTCATCGACTGCTTGAACCATTCGTGCTCGATGGAAGTGTGCCCCGGAACCAAATCAAACAAAACGCGCATGCCTCTTTTGTGCACTTCGGCGAAAAGCCTTCGGGCATCTTCGTTCGTTCCGTAGCGCGGCGCGATTTTGCAGTAGTCGGAAATGTCGTAGCCCGCATCGTGGAACGGAGATTCAAAACACGGATTGAGCCAAATCGCATTGAAGCCCAAATCTTTTATGTAATCCAATTTTTCAATCACGCCCTGCAAATCGCCGATGCCGTCGCCGTTCGTGTCCTTGAAACTCTGCGGATAGATTTCATAGAAAATCGCATCTTTCAACCATTCTTTCATTTTTTTCTCCTCAAATAAATTTTATTATGTTTACTTAAGAAATATCAATCGCGAAATTAAAATTCCCATTGACGAAATCATTATATAAAATTTTTTGCATTTTTTGTCAAGAAAGAATTTGTTTTTT
>CAZZFL010000114.1:0-1907 GCA_964653395.1 uncultured Treponema sp.
GCGCGATTTCGCCTTCCGCCACTACTAGACTAATATTTGAATTCCGATTATAATTTTGCCAGAACGTTTAAAATTGTCGCTAAAAAAGGAAAGATTTTTCGTGAAACAAAAATTGTACTTGTCAAATCCAGGAATTGCCACGGCCGCCGGCTGCGACGCGCAGACTTTTTGGAACGCTCTCGTTTGCGGAGACAATTCGGGTTTGGTGAAAGTGAAAACTTTTTCAGGTGAAAATTTTTTCGCTGGAAAAATCGACGATGGCAAACTTTCTCCGACGAGCGCGAAATACGATATGCGAATCATTCAAATTGAAGATTTGGCATTGAATCAAATTGCGCCGTTTGTCGAACGCGCGAAGGAAAAATATGGCGCGGCGCGAATTGCAGTGTGCGTTGGTTCGTGCGACAATGGCTCGGAATTTTCTTTGGCGGGGCATCGTGAATTTTTTGCGACAAAAAAATTTCCCGAAAATTATTCTTTGGAAATGCAAAGCGCGGATTATCCTGCCACGTTCGCAAAAGAAAAATTCGGCTTGAATGCGCCCGCGTTTGTTTTTGCGACGGCGTGTTCTTCCAGCGCGAGCGCGATTGCAAAAGGCGCGGAATTGATTCGCGCGGGAATTGTGGATGCCGCGATTGTCGGCGGAGCGGATGTCGCTTCGGACACGGCTTTGCTCGGCTTCAATTCGCTTGAATCGATTTCGGCGGAAAAGACGAATCCGTTCAGCAAAAATCGTTCGGGAATTACTTTGGGCGAAGGCGCGGCGTTTTTTGTTTTGGCGAAAGATTTTTGCGTGGTGCAAGATTCTTCGGACGGCTCGAATGAAAATTGCATCGAACTTTTGGGCGTGGGCGAAAGTTGCGACGCGCATCACATGACTTCGCCTTTGGAAGACGGAAGCGGCGCGCTTTGTGCGATGAAGTCTGCGCTTGACGATGCTTCGCTCGGAAGTGAAAATATTGATTATGTCAATTTGCACGGCACCGGAACAAAATTGAACGACGCGATGGAATCGCTTGCGACGGAGCAATGTTTTGGAAAATTGATTTGCGATGAAAAGGAAATTTTCGCGAGTTCCACAAAGCCGATTACCGGGCACACGCTTGGAGCGTCGAGCGCGGTGGAATTGGCGGCGTGCTTTTTGGCAATCAAAAATAATTGCGGAAAAAATTCTGAGCAAATAAAATTGCCGCTTCATGTTTTTGACGGCGAGCGCGACGAAAAAATTCCGCGAATAAATTTGGTCGGACGCGAAACGAAATTCTCGCGGCGAATAAATGTTTGCATGTCGAATTCATTTGGCTTTGGCGGATGCAACGTTAGTTTGATAATCGGAAAAAGTCGTTCCGAATGAATTTGGAATGGCGAGGAAATTTTAATGGCTGAAAAAAAATTTGAATTGGCGCAAAATGTTCCCAGCGAAAAATTGATTGAGCTTTTGCCGCACAAAAGCAAAATGTTTTTGCTCGACCATCTTGTTCAGCATGACACGATGGCGCGAACTTTGGAATCGATTTCGTTGATTGAAAAAGAAAATATTTTTTATGACGAGGAAATCGGTGGCGTGCCTTCGCATGTCGCGTTTGAATTGATTGCGCAAAGCATTTCGGCTTTGAGCGGCGTGACCGGCTACGAAATGGGTTGCAAGCCGAAGCCCGGATTTTTGCTGAGCTTGATAAATTATTCGGCGAACGTTCCGTTTTTCAAGGCGGGCACTTCGATTCACGTGAAGATAAAAAAAGTCGATGAAATAGAAAATATTTTGACATATTACGGCGAAGCGTTTTCCAGCGAAAATCCCGAGACGCCGGCCGTTTCCACGACGGTGACGGTGATGGAAACCGAGGATTTGAATATTTTGCGAACGAAATAAATTTTGAAAATCTTTTTTGGAGGAAATATGGGCG
>CAZZFL010000114.1:2007-4682 GCA_964653395.1 uncultured Treponema sp.
GAAAAAGTTTTGGTGACTGGCGCAAGCGGCGGCATCGGTCGCGCGATTGCGTTGGCGGCGGCGAAAGAAGGCTATTTTGTCGTGGCGCATTACAATCGCGGCGCGGAAAAGGCGCAGGCACTTTTGGATGAAATCAAGTCGGAAGGCGGCTCTGGCGAATTGCTTCAATTTAATGTTGCCGACCGCGCGGACTGCGAGCAAAAGTTGAGCGCATACGTTGAGGCGAACGGCGCGTTTTGGGGCGTCGTGCAAAACGCCGGAATTTGTTGCGACGCGGCTTTTCCGGGAATGAGCGCGGAAAGTTGGGACGAAGTGATTCACACGAATCTTGACGGTTTTTACAATGTGATTCAGCCTTTGGTGATGCCGATGTGCCGCCAGAAAAAAGGTCGGATCATCACGATCGCTTCGGTGAGCGGCGTGATGGGAAATCGCGGCCAAGTGAATTACAGCGCGTCAAAAGCCGGAATCATTGGCGCGACGAAAGCTTTGGCGGTGGAATTGGCGAAGCGAAAAATCACGGTGAATTGCATTGCTCCAGGAGTGATTGAAACCGAAATGATTAAGGACGCTCCGCTCGACATGATTTTGCCGACAATTCCGATGAATCGCGCTGGCACTCCCGAAGAAGTTGCTGCCGTGGCGATTTTCCTTTTGTCGAAAGGCGCGAGTTATATCACGCGACAAGTCATCAATGTAAATGGAGGAATAATTTAAAATGGAAAAACGAAGAGTTGTGATTACGGGCGCGGGCATTTGCAGCTCGCTCGGCGACACTTGGGAAGAAATTTTGAAGACGCTGAAAGGCTTGCAAAATTGCGTCGTGCGAATGGACGATTGGGACAAATTCGGCGAAGGAATGAATACGCGTCTTGCCGCTCCGTATACAAAAGAATTGCGCGCGTATCCGCGGAAAAAAATTCGCTCGATGGGACGAGTTTCTCGACTCGCGCTTCAGGCTACGGATGACGCTTTGCGGATGGCGGGACTCGTCGATGCCGAAGGAAATACGGTCGAAGAAATTCACAATGGACGCACGGGAATTTCTTACGGCTCGTGCATGGGAAGTTTGGACGCGAACATGGATTTTTGCTACATGCTTGAAACGAACGATTGTTCGCGAATGGACGCGACCACTTACGTTCGCGCGATGCCTCAAACGGCGGCTTCCAATTTGAGCGTGTATTTTCAAATTCGCGGACGCATCATCACGACCAACACGGCTTGCACTTCGGGAAGCCAATCCATCGGATATTCTTACGAGCAAATCGCATACGGATTTCAGGATATGATGATTGCCGGCGGCGCGGAAGAACTTTCGGCGGCGGACAGCGACATTTTCGACACGCTCTACGCGGCAAGCACGAAAAACGACGCGCCCAAAACTACTCCCTCCCCGTTCAGCAAGGAGCGCGACGGACTTGTGATTGGCGAAGGCGCGGGCACTTTGATTTTGGAAGAATACGAACATGCGAAGGCGCGTGGCGTAAAAATCTTCGCGGAGATTATCGGATTTGGCACGAATCAAGACGGCAACCACATCACCACTCCGAATCAGGCGACGATGGCGCATGCGATTGAACTTGCCATTGAAGACGCAAAAATCAGTCCCGATGAAATCGGCTATGTGAACGCGCACGGAACTGCCACCGGCCACGGCGACGTTGCCGAAACAAACGCCACTGAAAGCGTGTTCAAGCGCGCCGTTCCGATTAGTTCCACGAAAAGTTACACGGGGCACACTCTCGGCGCGTGCGGCACAATCGAAGCGTGGGTCGCAGTGAACATGATGCGCGATGGCTGGTTTCATCCGACGCTGAATCTTACAAGCGAAAATCTCGACGGCGAATGCGGCAAACTCGACTACATCATGGGCAACGGCCGCGAAATAAAAACCGACATTGTGATGTCGAACAATTTCGCATTTGGCGGCGTGAACACTTCTTTGATTTTCAAAAAAATATAAAAATCTCATTCCGGAATTTTTCTTGAAAACGAGAAAAATTTCCGGAAAAATTTCTGCGCGAAATTTTTATTCACACAGTGAAAAATTTCAATTCTAAAATTCCGAAAAAAAATCAAATTTTTTCAAACAGGCACTTGACATACCCCCCCCATTATGCGGTATAATGAAGCACTATTTTTTATTACAGGAGGCAAATCATGAAAAAGATTTGCAAAAATGTGGCGGTTTTCGCCATTATGGCTGGGCTTCTCTGTTCGACTTCGTATGCGAAAAGTCTGAAGGATGCCCTCGGTTCAACGAAGTTTGGCGAAAAACTTCAGCAAAGCAACAAGCTGAACAAAGCGGGCGGCGTGATGTCCGGCGGAGGTCAAAACGTTGCGGCATTTTCAACCAAAGATAGCAGCAAGGAATATGCGGGTCTGATACTTAAATCCAATGGCAAAGTGGAAGCGATAAGATACAGCAACAGTACTAGAGTCAAAGGAACTTGGGAAAGCAGCAGAAGCACGGGTTCCGTGGAAAATGGCGACACGATAACAGTAACCGTTGAGGACAAGACGGTAAAAGGAACTGTGCGCCAAACAAGCAACAAATATGTTAAAAGCAACGGCGACCGCGGAGATTACAGTCTCATAGTATATTCGGTAAATTTGGGCGCATGGGGCACTTATACTTGGGAAAATGAAAAATACGAGTCCGTCAAATAATC
>CAZZFL010000115.1:0-4567 GCA_964653395.1 uncultured Treponema sp.
CCGCTTCGCGAAATTCTTTGACTTTCGCTCTCAAAAAAAATTCTTTTTGCGTGCGTTTTTTTCTTGAAAGAATTCTGATTTTGGGTTATTATATAAGAATACCAAATGTGCGATTTTTCAATATCGCAGGAAACTTCAGTTTCCGAAATAGGAGTTTTTATGTCAGAAAAGAAATTTGATTTTACAATAGAAGAACTTGGGCCGTGCAAGTTCGACTCGCCGATTGAGCTTTCCAATGTCGTTGGCGATCACAAGGCGAATTATGTCAAGGACGATTCTTTTGTCCGCAACAATATAAAAGTTTATGACAAAAGCCAGCCGGACGATTTGACTGTGGCGAATCTTTTGCAAAAGGCTGGTCCTCGCGAAAAAATTTATTTCGACCCGGAAAAGGTCAACGCGGGAATCTGCACTTGCGGCGGACTTTGCCCCGGTCTCAACGACGTGATTCGGGCGATCGTGCGCTGTCTTTGGAAACGCTACGGCGTGCATTCGATTCACGGATTCCAGTTCGGCTATCAGGGATTTTTCGAAGAAAACGGCTACGACACGATCATGCTCGATCCGTACAATGTGGACGAAATCCACAAAATCGGCGGCTCGTTTTTGGGCACAAGTCGAGGCGGCGGACAGCGCGTCAACGACATTGTGGACACGGTTGTCAAAAAGCACATCAACATGCTTTTCATCATCGGCGGCGACGGCACTCAGCGCGGCTCGCTCGACATCGCGAATGAAGTGGCTCGGCGCGGATTGGAAATTTCCGTCATCGGAATTCCGAAGACCGTGGACAACGACTTGCAGTTCATAGACCGCTCGTTCGGATTTGAAACCGCCGTCCAAAAGGCGAAGGATGCCGTGGCTTCCATTCACATGGAGGCGCATTCTCAGATAAACGGAATCGGCTTGGTAAAATTGATGGGACGCGAGTCCGGCTTCATCGCGACTGCGACTGCGCTCGCTTCGCACGAAACGAATTTCTGCCTGATTCCGGAAGTGCCTTTCGATTTGCAAGGGCCGAACGGACTTTTGCACCATCTCGAAGTTCGCCTCGAAAAACGCCATCACGCCGTGATTGTCGTGGCGGAAGGCGCGGGACAGGAATTGCTTTCAAAGACAAACCAAAAGGACGCTTCGGGCAACATCAAGCTCGCCGACATCGGAACTTATTTGCGCGACGAAATCACAAATTATTTTAAAGAAAAGAATATCCAAATCAATCTGAAATACATCGACCCCGGCTATCAAGTGCGCGCGGCCGTGACGAACGCCAACGATTCGATTTACTGCGAGCGTCTCGGCAACAATGCGGTTCACGCGGCGATGGCCGGCAAAACTAAAATGGTCGTGGGACTTGTTCACGATGAATATGTGCACTTGCCGATTCAAATGGTGACGGCGCAGAGAAATGTCGTCGATCCGGAAGGCGCGTTCTGGCGCGACGCTTTGGATGCCACAGGCCAGCCGATTCTCATGGTGAACGACGTGGATGCGGCAAAGGCGCGAATCGCGCAGGCGATTGTCGATGCCGGAAAAAAGCCTGCGGAAAAATAGCGACAAGGTTTGGACATTCGGGCGGCGAGAATTTCGACGTCCTCCACAGGAAATTATTTCAAAATGGCTTACGAAGTAACTGCTACGCGCCGCCGTCCGCAAAAATTCGAAGACCTCATCGGTCAGGAATTTGTGGCGGCGACGCTCAAGAATTCCATTCAAAGCGGAAAAATCGCCCACGCTTATCTCTTTTCTGGGCCGCGCGGTTGCGGAAAAACTTCCACCGCGCGAATTTTCGCGAAGGCTTTGAATTGTCAAAACGGTCCCACGCCCACGCCTTGCGGAGAATGCGCCGCCTGCCGCGAAATCACGAAAGGTTCGAGTCTCGACGTAATTGAAATTGACGGCGCGTCCAACACGAGCGTGAACGACGTTCGGCAAATCAAGGACGAAGTGCAGTTTCCGCCGAATTCTTCGCGCTACAAAATCTACATCATCGACGAAGTTCACATGCTTTCCACGAGCGCGTTCAACGCGCTTTTGAAAACAATCGAAGAGCCGCCAGAATATGTCGTGTTCATTTTTGCCACGACGGAATTGCAAAAAGTTCCGGCGACGATAAAAAGCCGCTGCCAGCAATTCAATTTCCGGCTTGTGGCAATCGAAAAAATCAAAGAGCAGCTCGCGGCCGCCGCGACGGAAATCGGCATTCAAGCGGACGACGAGGCTTTGTATTGGATTGCGCGGGAATCCACCGGCTCAATGCGCGATGCCTACACTTTGTTCGACCAAGTGGCGGCGTTCAGTGAAAATCACATTACATACGAAAAAATCCGCGACAAACTCGGACTTGTCGGCACGGAAAGATTGAACGCGATTTTCGAGGAATGCGCCGCGCAAAATGTGGCCGGCGTTCAGGAAAGGCTCGAGGAATTCTTGCAGGCTGGAATCTCAATCGAGCAGCTCATCACGAACAGCGCGGATTATTTGCGAAGCGTTTTGCTCGTAAAAAGCGGAATCACGAAAGAATCGCTTTTGGGACAGGACGCTTCTCGCTTCAGCCAAAAAGTTTTGGCGGCGTGGAACAGCGTCCAGCTTGAGCGCGCGCTTTCGATTTTTTTGCAACTTTATCGCGACATTCGATATTCGCTTTCGCCGCGTTATGAAATCGACTTGGCGTTCAGCAGACTTTGCTGGCTCGGCGAATATGTTTCGCCCGCCGAAGTGAAGCAGGCCGTGGACAAGGCTCGCGCCTTGCTGGAAAGCCCGCCGCAAAATTTGGCGCAAGCGCCAGACGGAACATCGCAATCTTTTAGCGGTGGCGCGGAAAATGCGCAGAGCGGCGCGCCTAAAGAATTCCACTTTGCGCCATTGCGAGTTTCGCAAAATTCTTCGGAACAAAATTCGTCGCAAAATCCGAATTCCGCAAATCCACAAAATTCAAATTCTGCGGAAGAAAATTCAATTCGGCAAAATTCGGATTTTGAAAATTCCGGCGAACAAAATTTTTCGGCGCAAGATTCGCTTGATTCAGATTCGCAAAATTCATTTCAAAATCTTGCGCAGCAAATTCAAAATGAAAATCCGCCTCGGCAAGAATTCGCGCAAGACGCTCCGATTGACGATTCGCTTCGGGGCAAAGCGATTGCCGCGCTTTTGTTGGAAGATGAAATTTCGGCTTCGCTTTTGAAAAACACGAAAAATTGGCGGGCGAGCGGCGAAACGATTTTTGCCGAAGTTGCGGATGAATTCCAAAAAAATCAAATTGACGCGAAAATCCAAATTATAAACAAGGCGATTTCTGCCGCGTTCGGAAAAAATTATTTTTTTCAAGCGCGAGTCGTTGCGGCGGCCGAGCAAAATTCGCAGGCGGAAATTCCGCAAGTCGTGAGCACGGTTTGCAAAGTTTTCAAAGGAATGGTTACAAATTTGTGCTGAGATGGCGCGTAGTTGATATGCGAGTTTTTGAAAATATTGAAAAGTAAAGAAAAGTTGAAACTTTTTTCACTGTTAAAAATTAAGGGAGGAAAATATGAATCCGTTTGACATTTTGAAGAATTTGAACGTGGACTCGATGAAGGAAAATTTGGAAAAGGCGCAGGCGGAACTTGCCACGATGGAAGCCACCGGCACTTCGGGCGGAAACATCGTCAAAATTACGATGAACGGACGCTTGGAAATCACGCGCGTTCAGCTCGATCCGATTTGCGTGGATCCGCGCGACATAAAAATGCTCGAAGATTTGATCGTGGCCGCGCACCACGACGCGGTTTCAAAAATCCGCGAGCAGATAAAGGAAAAGTCCGGCTCGCTTTTCGGCGGCATGAATTTGCCGGGGCTTGGTTTATGAACGCAATCGAAGAGCTTGTGGAAAGTTTTTCGCGCCTTCCTGGAATCGGAAAAAAAAGCGCGGGCAGAATCACGAATTTTCTTTTGAAGGCGGATCGCGCTTATGTCGAAAGGTTCGGCGCGCAAATGGCTTCGCTTCAAGAAAAAATTCATCCTTGCCCGATTTGCGGAAATTGGACCGAAAAAGATCCTTGCCCGATTTGCTCGGACAATCTGCGTGACAAAAGCGTGATTTGCGTGGTGGAGCAACCGCAGGACGTTTCCACGATAGAATCGTTCCATGAATTCAACGGGCTTTTCCATGTTTTGGGTGGCGTGATTTGCCCGGTGGAAGGAATCGGCCCTGACGAACTGAACATCGCTCCGCTCGTGCGCCGCGCGAAAGAAGGCGGCGTGCAAGAAATCATCATCGCCACGAATCCCACTGTGGATGGCGACGTGACCGCGCTTTATTTGCAGCGGATTTTGTCGCAGCAGGTTTCGGCGAAAATCACGCGTCTCGCTTCCGGCCTTCCCGTGGGAGGGGATTTGGAATACGCCGACAGGCTCACGTTCGCGCGAAGCTTTCGCGGACGGACGGAGATTTGAGTTTTTGGTCTTGGTATGTGAATTGTAGGAGGGGTACGAAAATCTCTCACCTTGACACAATGCCTTCTTTATGTTACGATGATTTTTTACGCTGTCTTTCAGCGCAATCTTCAAAAGTTTGTAAAAATCCTGCGCG
>CAZZFL010000116.1:0-4472 GCA_964653395.1 uncultured Treponema sp.
GCCGATATTTCTTTTATGAAGAATTTCGTTTTAAAAAAAATTTGCATGCGCCTTGCTTTTTGCGCCGTTTTTTCGATTTTGTTTTTTTCGTGCGTTACCCCTCCCCAAAAGGAAGAAGTTTCCCGCGAAATTTGCGGTGTGCCGGTAAAATCCGCGAAGTCGCTTTGTAATTTTTTTCTTGAACGAAATCCGTCTGCCAAAAAATCGCAAGTCGCGCGTATGGCGAAATTTTATGTGGAAGAGGCCGCCTCCGAAGGAATCAATTCGGATGTGGCGTTCGTGCAAATGTGTTTGGAAACGAATTATTTGCGATTTGGAAATTTGGTGAGCGCGGAAATGCACAATTATTGCGGGCTTGGCGCGACCGATGAAAATCATCGCGGAGAAATTTTTGAAACGGAGCGGCTCGGCGTTCGCGCGCACATTCAGCATTTGCACGCCTATGGCACGACTTCCGATTTCAGTTTGAAAAACGCGCTCATCGACAATCGCTACAAATATGTGAATCCGCGCGGAAAAGCGCCCACCGTTTTTGAACTGGCGGGCACTTGGGCGGCGGACAAAGAATACGGCAGAAAACTCGACGCGCTTCTTTCCGCCCTCGAGGAATTCTAATTTCGAATTGTCGTGCCGATGTAATTTTCGCCGCACAAAATTCGTCGCGTGTTTTCGATGTTTTTTCCTGCGCTGCAAATCACGGTCAAATTCGCGGTCTCGGCTTCGCAGCTCGCAATCGGATCAAACGGAACGTTCTTTCCGGGAATCCATTCGTCGCCGACCATCGCGCGGAATTCTTTCCAAGAAATTTCATCGAGCGGCTTTGCCTCGGGATTTTTTCGCGGATCGTCGGTGTAGACTTTTTCAATGTTGCTTAAATTTACGACGGTGTTTGCGCCGAATTTTTTCGCCAACAAAACCGCGTCGTTGTCGCTCGAAAATCCGGGCTTCCATCCGCTTGCCACGAGAATTTTTCCCTTGAAATTTATTTCTTCCGTGGGATTGTAAACGACGTTGTTTTCGCAAAGCTCGCCAAAAACCGCCTTCACCAATTGCGCGTTGATTCTGGTGGCCATGATTCCAATCCAGTCGGCGGCGTTGTCGCAAGGCGGCGTTTGCAAGGCGGCGCACGTTTCTTTGTAGGCGTTCTGGTAAATTCGAGCGGGCGCGCCGCCGCCCACCACAAGCACGAGCCGATTTTCTTCCGAAGACGAAATCCATTCTCGCGCCATTCGCACGAAATCATTCAAAAATTGCGTGTCAGGTTTTTCGGGCGCGACAATTGAGCCGCCCAGCGACAAAACTTTTGTGTTCATTTTCCAATCCAATTTTTTATTTCATTTTTGCGACCAACGGTCGCTTTTAATAAATTCCCAAAACGCTCGGCACAGACCAATGCGAACTGTAGCTTTTGATTTCGGCGGGCGATTCTTCCCACACGGACTGCGCGGCAAAACTGTGCGGAATGCGCACGATGTTGCTGTTCAAGGCGGAAGGCTTGATTACATTTTGCGTCAGCGAAAACGCGATGTGCTGCGCGTCGATATTTCCAAAATAATATTGCGGCGAATGTCGCTCGTTTTGGAAAGGCTCGAATTCCATTCCGGCGCCCAGCGCGACATCCACCGGCAGCCATCCAAAATCTTCCAAATAAAATTCGCTCCACCAATGATTTTGCGTTCGGCTGTCGGCGTTCACCAAGATTCCGCTCAACATTCTGGCAGGAATTCCCGCTGCGCGCAAAAGTGCCGTATAGACGACGGCGAAATCGTAAGCGTCGCCGCGCTTGTGCTTTATCAAGTCGAGCGAATCAGAATCATGGCGGCGGCTTTTTTCGGCGAGGTGAAAATTCGAAGCCATGTAATCAAAAATCATTTCGGCGCGTCGATATGGATTCGTGACGTTGGAATAAATTTTTGGAAGCAGTTCCAAAACCTCTTGAGCGTTCGCAGGAATGATTTCATCGGCGCGAGTGTAGGTGCGGTAAAGCATTCGATTTTTTTGGTTGAACGCGTGAACGTAATCGCGATTTATTTTCGTTTCCGCCGAAGAGCATTCGACCACGAAAGTCTGCTTCGCGCTGAATTTTCCTTCCGAAGAATTCGCCTTGCCGGAATTTTCGTTCAGCACAGTTTGAAAAATCGATGTGCCGCGATAATTCAAAAGCATTGGCTTTGGAACGCTTTCGCTTATGCTGATTTGCGTTTGCTGCGAATATGCGACAGGATGCGGAAAATGCAATGTAATCGCGCTGCCGCTCGCTCCTTTTATCGAAGAAATGTTCGCTTCCACTTGAAGCAAATATTTGTGCCGCGTCTTGAAATTCTTTTCTCCGACCCGCTTTTTTATCGTAAGCGGATACATCGCGGTCTGGCCATTTTCGGTCGCCACGAAAAGCGAGCCGTTTTGCGTGCCGTCCGGCACTCGCACGCGGATTTCCGTTTCGCTCCAATATTCATAGTCAAAATCATAATCTGAAGGCAAAATGAAACCTTCTTGCTTTGAAGCGAGCTGGAAAAACGCATTTTCGCTTTCGGCTTTCGTCGCGGAATTTTCTGTCGAATTCAAATCCGTAAAATTCTGCGCCTGCGAATTTTGTTCACGGCAAGAAAAATAAACGGCGGAATTTTCCTTCGTGCTGCCGAAATTTTTTCCCGTAATCACAATCGTTTGTCCAATCGAAGGATTTTCGGGCGACACTTCGGCGATGACTGGCGCGGTAAGCGTTTTGTTTTCCGGCGCGGAAATTGGTATGGCTTCTTCATTTGCGAAAAATTCAGGCTCGGACTTTCCGCCGTGTGTCACAACGTAAACAAAGCCGCTGTCGATGTTCGCTGGAATTGAAACTCGGATTTCGTCATTTTTCCACGAAATGTAGCCGTTTCCTGTGATGCGGCTTCCGCAAATTTCAACGTAGCCTGAACCTCGTTCTTCTCCGAAATCATCTCCGCGCAATACAAGGATGTCGCCTGGCTTTCCAACTTCGGGACTTATATCCGAAAGCGTTGGCCGCCGAGTAACATCTCTATTGAAAAACAAAAGCAGGAAGATTCCAATCGCCACAAATGCGAATGCTGCGGCAAGTCGGGCAATCGGATATTTTCGCAATGTGTAGGAAAAACGCGTCACTTTATAAAGTCCGGCGCATTGAATTGTCCGAACGAAACATTTGCCGCAGAAATCGATCCGAGATTGGAAAGTTCCGTCAGGCGAATCGTCATTCCGCTTTCTTCATTTTCCTCTGATTTCAGAATTTCAAATTTTGACGCTTTGAGTTCAAGAGGCTTGGAATTTCCGGCTGTGGCCAAAGAATTTCGTTCGGCGGCTTTCGAAAGCGTTTCAGTGTGAAGCGCGACATCTTGAATTCCGCCTTCGACGATGACATCGCTTTTCGCAATTGGCGTGATTTCCTGCGCCTTGGAAATCATCGGAAGATTGGCCGCGTTCGCGCCTTGCGCAGAATCCATTTTTTGCGGAAGCATAATCGCGAAAACTGCGGCTGCGGCCGCCGCCATCGGAATGAAAGTGCGGCGTATCGGCACGATGAATTTTTTCGGCTCACTTTGTGAGACGATTTTCTTGAAGCGCATTCGACCTTGAAGCCGCTCGAAACTTTTTTCCATAAAATCATCGCTCAAGTCGAGCAACAATGAATCTTTCGACAAGATTTCGTGCGTCGCACGAAGTTTTTCCAATTCTGCGCGACATTTTTCGCAGGAAACGATGTGAGCCTCGTAGTCGCGGGCAAATTTTTCGGGCAATTCGCCGTCGAGATAAATTGAGTGAATGTCTTTTTCAGGACAAGTAAACATCGTCTTCTCCTATCAGTTTTGAAAGCTGCTCGCGCGCTCTGAACACGCGGACTTTTACGTTTCCTTCCGTGATGCCCAAAGCCTTGCCGATTTCCTTATAATTCATATCGGCATATTCTCGCAAAATCAAAACCTGCCGAAGGTTTTCTGGCAATTTTTGCAAGGCCGCCTTAGCCTTTTCGATGGTTTCCGCCCGCAACAAATCAGTTTCGCCAGAAACGCTGCTTTTGCGCTCCTCGTAAAATTCGCGCTGCAAAGCCTTTTTTTCGCGCCCTTTACGCTTGACGTAATTCAGCGAAGCGTTTTTAACCACGCGAATCAGCCAAAACGTCGCGTCGCTTATCGTGGGAAAAACCAATCCTTTTTCGTGCGCTTTGATATACGAATCGTGAACAAGATCTTCCGCCGCCTCGCTGTCGTTCACAATCCTGAACGAAACTTTAAACAGCAGATTCATCGTCGCGTCGTATATCTTTCTGAAATCAGATTCGTCGGCAGCGTTCAAGGCGCGATTTTCCGCCGAATCCTGATTGTCTATATCATTTAACAATTAAGTCTCCTTTTCGTTACAAGGAAATTTCTGTTTCCGCCAACTATTCAGTATTAATTATTAACTATTCACTATTTCGCCTTGCCCAAATACGCCTCGCGGACTTTTTCGTT
>CAZZFL010000117.1:0-4318 GCA_964653395.1 uncultured Treponema sp.
AAGCAAATTTAGATTTGCGACAAAAACTATTCCTGCGCGATTTGCTCGTCGTAAAATTTAGAATAATCCTTGCGCTTTTCTTTTGTAAACGCAATCGCCGTGCGCGGATGCTGATTCAACAATCCCGTAACAAGATACGGCACGTCGTAGCCCCAAACCACGCCTTCCTTTTTCAAGTCAGCCATTCTGGTTTCCACGAATTTGAGCGCGGGATAAATATTGTATTTTGGATTTTTCAAAAACGCCAAAAGATTTTCCATAAAGCAGTTTCCCGCGCCTCGGCCCATTCCGCTGTAAGTGGCGTCGAGCCAATCCACGCCGTCGCCCACGGCTTCGATTGTATTCGCGAAAGCCAATTGCTGATTGTTGTGCGCGTGGATTCCAAGCATTTTTCCGTACTTGTCGGCGAACTCCTTGTACATCGCCGCGACGCGCTGCATTTGCTCCGGATAAATCGAGCCGTAACTATCCACAATGTAAATGCAATCCACCGAAGATTTTCCGAGCATGTCGAGCGCGACTTTGATATCCCCCTCCTGCGCCGTGGAAATCGCCATGATATTGCAAGTCACTTCGTAGCCTTTCGCCTTCGCGTCTTCGATGATTTCAAGCGCGCCGGGAATTTGATGGACGTAGCAAGCCACGCGAATCAAATCGAGCGGACTGTTCATTCGATCGCGAATGTCGTTCTTGAAATCGCATCGACCAACGTCCGCCATCGCCGCGAGTTTGATTTTCTTTTCCGAATTGTCGCCGAGCACTTTGAAAATTTCATCGTCGTCGCAAAATTTCCATTTACCGAATTTCGTTTCGTCGAAAAGTTTTTTGCTGGCCTTGTAGCCCACTTCCATATAATCCACGCCGGCCGCTATGTTCGTTTGGTAAAGTTCCTTCACAAAATCGTCATCGAATTTAAAATCATTCACAATGCCGCCGTCGCGAAGAGTGGCATCCACCACGCGAATTGATTCACGAAATCCCAACAATGCAGAAAGTTCTTTCATTTTTTTCTCCTGAAAAAGCCATGTTGATTTTCCAAAATCATAATTGGCTTTTGTATGCGCATCAAGCAATTTGTTGCGTCGCGCACAAATAGTAGTTTCAATTTGGTTTGGCGGAATTCTATCACAATCAAAAAAAAAAGTCTAGTATTTTCAAAAATCGCCATTTCGACTGCGCGTCAATTCGCTTGCGTTTGCTTCAAAAATTCAATATAATATTTTGCAAGTTTTCATCAGGAGTCCTTTATGAAAAAATTTTTCAGAGCAATTTTTATTTTGTCGTTCGTGCTTTTTGCCGCGTGCATGTCCAGCACGTCTTCGGGAGTTGTGGGCGCAGACAGAAATCAGCTTTTCCTTTACAGCGAAGCCCAAATGAATCAAAGCGCGGCCGAGCAATATTCGCAAGTAATCGCAGAGGCAAAAGCCGCAAAAAAATTGAACACGGATTCCGCAACTTACAATCGGGTTCAAAAAATCGCGAATGCATTGATCGCGCAAACAGGCGCGTTTAGGAGCGACGCGCTCGATTGGAATTGGGAAGTGAATGTCATCACGGATTCCACGATAAACGCTTGGTGCATGCCCGGCGGAAAAATCGTCGTCTACACAGGCATCATCAATTCTATCAACTTGACGGATGGCGAACTTGCCGCAGTGATGGGACACGAAATTTCCCACGCGCTCAAAGAACACAGTCGCGAACAAGCCAGCCGTGAAGCGCTCACCCAACTCGGAATCACGGCGGTTTCTTCAGTCGCGAAAATCGGCGACTTGGGAACGGCGGCGCTCGCGCTCGGCGCGCAATATGGACTTACGCTTCCTTTCAGCCGCGAGAATGAAACCGAAGCCGACAATATGGGAACGGAACTCATGGCGCGCGCGGGCTATGATCCAAACGAAGCCGTGAACATTTGGAGAAAAATGGATTCGCTCACGAATTCGTCCACGCCGGAATTTATGAGCACGCATCCTTCAAATTCTTCGCGGATTTCAAACTTGCAAAAAATCGTCAAAAAAGTTTGGCCGCTTTACGAGGAAGCAAAATAAAAGCATCTTGCGAAAATTTGGACAAAAAATAAAATGTGCGAAAATCTGAAGGCGCAAAAAAAATATTATAAAAGCCTTGACATCATCAGAATTTTTTCTTGCTTTGCCGTGCTGCTTTACCACCTTGACATTCTCAAAGGCGGCTATTTGGCGGTGTGCTCGTTTTTCACGTTGAGCGGATATCTGTCTTGCATAACGAATTTCGACAAAAAAAAATTCTCGCTTTGGCATTATTACAAAAATCGATTCATAAAAATTTACATTCCGATCGTCATCACGATTTTCACTACGATTTTCGCGACATCATTTTTGAAGGAAATCAAAATAATAAATTTGCGCGACGAGGTCGTTTCAATTCTTTTGGGCTACAACAATTTTTGGCAGTTGCACGCAAACTTGGATTATTTTTCCACGCACATAAATTCGCCGTTCACGCATTTTTGGTATATGTCGATTTTGCTTCAATTCGAAGTGGTGTTTCCGTTCATTCTCATCGGCTTGAAAAAAATCGCTGCTCGCACAAACGAAGAAATTCCAATCATAATTACTTTGGCATTGGGAACTGCGAGCGCGTTCTTTTTCTATATTTTGTGTTTTACTTCGGACGTGATGAGCGCGTATTACAACACGTTTTCACATGCGTTTTCATGGCTCTTCGGAATCGCGCTAGGATTCAGTCATTGCTGCGATAAAAATTTGATGCCGATAAAATTCAGCAATCAAAAAGTGATAAAAATAATTTTTTCACTTTATTTGATTGTCCTGCTTTGCATTTTCATGTTCGTAAGCGGTGAAAGCGAATTGTTCGCCATCGGACTTTCGGTCACCACGATTTTTACCGCCAGCCTCATCGATTATGGCGCGCTGATAAAAAGTCAAAATGACAAATTTTCAAAAACTCTTGCCAACTTGAGCTATGAAATTTATTTGACACAATATCCAATTATATTTATATGTGAACATATGTTCATATATAGCAAATTTCATTTCCTGAAATTTTTTGCAATCATCGCAATGACAATTCTTTTTTCTTTTTTCATTCGATTTGCCTTGAACAAAAAAGTCTCAAAAAAAGGATTTTCGATTTTCGCAAAAATTTTGCTTTTCGCAGTGAGCGCGGCTGGAATATACAAATTTTTCACGGCGCAGGATTTTACGGCGCAGATGAACGCTCTTGAAAATGAAATGCAGGAAAACGAAATTCTTTTGGAACAAAAAAAAGCGGAATTTTATAAAAGCGAAAATTCTCAAGGCGCGGAAAATTTGCAAGAAAGCAAAACGGAAATTCTTGAAAACGCGAAATCGGAAATTGAAGAATTTTCTCAAGATGAAGATATTGATGAAAAAGTAAAAAATATGCCGATCGTCGCTTTTGGCGATTCAATTATGCTCGGCGCGTCAAACAGCCTTTATGATTTTTTTCCGAACATTTACATTGACGCAAAAGTCTCGCGAATGGCGTGGAGCATTTTCGAACCAATCGAGGAACTTCTTCTCCAAAAAAAATTGGGCGAGCCAATCGTGATTCATTTGGGCAGCAACGGCGATTCTTCGGAAAACACAAAAAACGCGCTTATGAATTTGATTGGCGAACGCGAAGTTTTTTGGCTCACGGTTACGAACGATAAAATCGTAAAAATGAATTCGCGCTTAAAAGATTATGCGAAAAAATTTCCGAACTTGCACGTCATCGACTGGGAAGATTTTTCAAAAAATCACGATGATTTTTTTGCGCCCGACGGACTCCATTTGGGAAAAAACGGAAAGTCTGCCTATGCGAAATTCATTTTCGATTCGCTCAAGGATTTTTATTTGAAAAAAGCCGAGGCGGAAAAAGAAAACGCGCTTTTGATAAAAAAGGCTGAAGAAGAGCGGCTCGCAAAAATCGCCGAATTGCAATTTGAAATTTTGAATTTTCTTGCGAAGAAAAAAAATTCGAAAAATGAAATTATCGCACAGTTCATCTGCGAAAGTCGCTCGCAAGATTACATTGAATTGCGCATCGCAGAATTGCAAGATCAAAATTTTATTACGCAAAATAAAAAAGGCGTTTTCATTTTGACGAAATCCGGAAAATCGGAATTGAAGCAAATGCAAAAATCCGAAAAATAAATTTTGTGCGGCGCGGGAAAAGTTTTTTGAAAAATTTGAAGTTGAAATTCTTGCGCGCGCTTCAGCGAAGATTTTGAATGTTTAAAATTGACGACTAAAATAGATCGCAGGGCGTAGCCCTGCTTGCGAGTTTTTGTTTGCTCGCACCGCTCGCATTT
>CAZZFL010000118.1:0-4302 GCA_964653395.1 uncultured Treponema sp.
CATTTTCAGCCTTTTTTCCCGCGTGTCTTCCAGAATGCTTTTCAAATTCTGCGCGTCGTCATTTTGAATGAAATTCTTGAAGCGTTCTATTTGCGTCTCGAAATTGCAAATGTGCTCCACGAGCTTTTCCTTGTTCGCCAAAAAAAGTTCCGTCCAAAGCGGCGCGTTTATCATCGCGATTCGCGTCAAATCTTCAAAGCTTCCGCCGCCGAACGCCGTGATGCTTTCGTCCGCCGCGCTTTCCACCAACGCCGACGCGATGACATGGCAGAGCTGCGAAGTGAAGCCGATTTTGTAGTCGTGAGTTTCGCACGAAGTTTCCGTGATGCGCGAAAATCCCATCGCCGCCACGAGGCTTCGCATGAGGTCGAGATTTTCCGGCTTGTTTTCCGGGCGCGGAATCAAAATGTAATTTCTGCCGATGAAAAATTTTTCGTTCGAATTGGCGTAGCCTTCCTTTTCGCCGCCCGCCATCGGATGCCCGATTATGAAGTCAACGTCTTCCCGCATGATTTCAGGAAGCGATTTTTCGAAAATTCCTTTTACGCCGCTGATGTCCGTCACGATTGAGCCGGACTTGAAAAAATCCCGATTGTCGCGCAAGAAGTCTAGCGTGGCGTGCGGATAAAGGCACACGAAAACGAAGTCGCATTCGCAAAGCATTTCCTGCACGCAATCCGAAGTGAAAGTCTTGTCGGCGACTCCTTCGTGAAGCGCGCTTTCAAGGCAGGCGGTGCTTCGGTTGCACGCGAAAATTTTTCCGGTCGCCTCGGCGCGGGAAAGGACGTTCGCGCGGATAGATTTTGCTATCGAGCCGCCCATGATTCCCATGCCCACAATTCCGTAAGTCAAGTCCTTCAAATTTTTCATTTTAATTTCCTCACCTTGTATTTTAAAAAACGAAAAAAAATTTCAATCAGTCTATTTCAGTCCGCGTTTGAATTGTTCCACCCTCGCTTTCGCCGTCGTGTCAAGTCCGCTTCGTTCGCCGCGAAGCAAAAAATGATATGCCACGCCCGCGATCATCGCGCCGTTGTCGCCGCAAAGTTTCAGCGGAGGAAAAACGCATTTTACATCCGAGCGTTCGCCGAGCATTTCGCGCAAGCGTGAATTCGCGGCCACCCCTCCCCCTGCCACCACGGTCTTTATTTTCGTGTCGTCGCACGCCCTGAACAAACGCGAGACGATTGTCCGGCAGGCCGTTTCCTGAAACGACGCGCAAAGGTTTTCGTTCGTCGCCTCGTAGCTCTTGTTCCAAAACAAATCGCGCTGGTGAATCACTGCAGTCTTCAAGCCGCTGAACGAAACGTCGTACCTGTGCTCCTTTTCGTCAAGGGAGGGGACAGGAAATTCGAACGCGCGGGCATCGCCACTTTTTGCAAGCGAGTCAATCACCACGCCGCCCGGATATCCAAGCCCGTAAAATTTCGCCACCTTGTCGAATGCTTCGCCGATTGAATCGTCAACCGTGGTTCCCAAAATTTCAATGTCGTCGAAATCGTTCACCTTGCAAATAATCGTGTGCCCGCCCGAAACGAGCAATCCCAAAAACGGATATTCTGCGGCAGGACTTTGCGCCTTTCCGTTTTCAAAAAGCTGCGAAGCGTACAAATGTCCGAGCATGTGGTTCACCGCGATGAAAGGCTTTTTCAAACTCCACGCGAAAGTTTTCCCGAAAGTGAGTCCCACCAAAAGCGCGCCCATAAGCCCGGGGCGGTTCGTGGCCGCCACAGCGTCGATTTCGTCCGCCTGCAAATTCGCCTCGCGCAACGCCTGTCGCACCACGGGCAAAATCCATTCGGCATGCTTTCGGCTCGCGATTTCAGGAACGACGCCCTTGTAAATTTCATGGAATGGAATTTGCGTCGCCACCACATTGCTCAAAATTTTTTTTCCGTCCTCCACGACCGCCGCGGCCGTTTCGTCGCACGAAGATTCTATTCCCAAAATTCTCATTTTCGCTCCGCTCCAGAATTTGAAACCGTAGAAAATCTGTAGCCTTTCTTTTTCAATTCAGGATAAACTTCCTCCAAGACAGACGGAAGAATTTCCGCCGACCAAACGTGCCCGATCATAATGACGAAGCCTTGCCTATTCGCGATTTCCACTCCCCGCTTCAATTCGTGCAAAATGCTCTCGCGCGTTTTTTCATTGTCCAAAAAAATGTCGCGCTGAAAATACGGAAATCCCATTTCCATCGAGACGCTCGGAATTTTCGTGGCGGACGACGTGCGCGAATCCAAAAAATAAATTCCCCTTTGATGGACGGTCTCAAGAATGAAGGCGACCTTCACTTCGTCCTCGGTGATGAGCGAGCCTTCGTGATTGTTGATTCCCGAAATCGGCGCGATTTCCGCGATGTTCTGCGAAAGCGTGGCGGCAATTTCCCCGCCCGACATTTGCGGAAGGATTGCCCCCTCCCCCGGATTCACGCCGAGATTTATCGCCTGCATCGGCTGATGCAAAATCACTTCGTTGCCGCTCTGCCGAACTAGCGCGGCGGCTTCCTTCGAATGCGCAAGGCGCGGCAAAACCGCCACCGTCACGGGAAAAGGAAGCGCGATGCATTTTTTGAGTTGCGCCACATTCTGCCCGCCGTCATCGAACACGACGCAAAGCACGGCGTTTTTCGAAGCGGCAGGAAATCCGAAATCTTTCGGCGAGGAAGAAACGTCGTTTTTTTCATCCGAATTTTTTTCGGATTTCTTTTTCGGTGGCGTGGATTTTTTTGCCGCCTGCACATTTTCCTCGTCTTTTGAATTTTTTTCTATTTTCTTCGAAGCGGATTTTTTTTCCGCGACATTTTCATCGACATTATTTTTTTTCGCAGCGGAATTGTCGTTTGCATCATTCTCAATTTTTCGGGCGGAAATTTCCGCGTCCGCATTTTTGGGCGGCACCTTGAAATCTTCCTTGGACTTTGACTGCGGAGTTTCGACGACCTCGGCCTTATTCTGCGCGACTTCCATTTCCACGAGCGTCGGATGTTCGGCTTCCTGCCGCCGCGACGAAAAAAGCGCGCTCACCGCCAAAAGCAAAACGCAAAACGCGCAGACGCACGCGGAAGCGATGGCGACTTTTTTCGAGTCAAGCGCGACGCGAGTCTTTTTGGAGGCGCGTCGTTTTTGCGGAGATTTTTTTTTCACAGTTTTTTTTTGCACAGACATTTTCGCCGACTACATTCGCCCGAGCGGACAACGCAAGACATCGATTCGAGCCTTGCGAAATTTTTCGCGCGGCCGCGCACATTCAAAATTGGCATTGCCGAGTTTCATAAGAATTTCGATTTCCGGAATTTCCAGCGAAAGCACCATAAACAAATGTTACATCATTTGCGTGCATAAGTCAAGTGCGTCACAATTCCAATGCCGAAGTTCCCAATTCGCGCTTTTCATTTTTCGCGCAATGTGATACAATGTCCGCCATGAGATTGATTTTCATACGACACGGCGACCCCGACTACGAAAAGGATTCCCTCACCGCGCAAGGCTGGAAGGAAGCGCGGCTTTTGGCGAAGCGCGTCGCGAAATGGAACGTCACGGATTTTTACGTTTCGCCTTTGGGACGCGCACAGGACACCGCATCGCTCAGCTTGAAAAAGACGCGACGCGCCGCCGAAACCCATGAATGGCTCAAAGAATTTTACGTTCCCGTAAAAGATCCTTCGGACGGACACAAGCGCATTCCGTGGGATTTGCTTCCCGAATATTTTTATTCGGAAGAAAAATTCCTCGACAGGAAAAATTGGCTCGACACGGACTTTATGAAAAGCGGCGAAGTCGAAAAAAACTATCGCGAAGTGTGCGACGGACTCGACTCGATTTTGCGCCGATACGATTTCGAGCGTTCGGGACTTTTGTACAAGACGAGCGGAAAAATTCCGAATCCGAATTTTGACAGCGCGACGTTCATAAAAAACTACCACCTTTTTTCGAACAAGGCGGAATACGACGGGCGCACGGCGGTTTTCTTTTGTCACCTCGGCGTGATGTTCGCGATGATAAGCCATTTGGTGAACTGCTCGCCGCTCGTCCTGTGGCAGGGATTTTATGTCGCGCCCACATCCGTCACGGTTTTGAACAGCGAAGAGCGCGTGGCGGGAAAAGCGGCGTTCCGCGTGGAAAGGCTCGGCGACACGACGCACTTGCACGACGGACGGCAGCGCATTTCTTCGAGCGGATATTATGCGCCGGTTTTGCAGGAATTGGGAAAAGCGAAAATATGATTTTTCAAAAAAAAGCGCGGCTTTGTTCATTCCTTGCGCTCGCGTTTTCGTGCGTGGCGTTCGGCTGCAAAAGCGCG
>CAZZFL010000119.1:0-4290 GCA_964653395.1 uncultured Treponema sp.
AAGCCCTTGTCAACTTCCGCTTCAATGCGCAAGAACGTCTCAAAGCGGAACGAAGTCGCTCGCCGGATGCTTGCACACCGGACAAATGAAGTCGTCGGGAAGGACGTCGCCTTCGTAGATGTAGCCGCATACCGTGCAGATGAAGCCCTTTTTCTTTTCGGCGTTTTCGTTCGACTTTGGCTTTATGTTCTTTTGGTAGAACGAGTATGTGACCGACTCGTCTTCGCTGAGAACGGCTCCGTCCGTAACGTCCGCGATGAAAAGCGTGTGGCTTCCCAAGTCCACGGACTGGACGACTTTCGCCGAAAGGAACGCGTTCGCGCCGCCCGTGATGTACGCGATGCCGTTCGCGGCACGCTCGATTTCCACGGAAACCATTTTGTCCGTGTCGCGTCCGCTTTGCATTCCCCAATGCTTGAACGTTTCGAATTGCGCCTTTTCGCTCAGGATCGAAATGTTGAATTCGCCTGAATCGCGAATGAAGTCGTGCGTGAGATTTTTCTTGTTCACCGTGACGGAAATCCTGTTCGGACTGCTCGTCACTTGCCCCGCGGTGTTTATGATGCAGCCATTGTCGCGTCCGTCGCGTCTCGCCGTGATCACGAAAAGTCCGTAAGTGAGCTTGTACATTGCCTTTGAGTCCATTGAATTCTCCTTCAAATTTCGTTTCCAGTTATTTTCTTCGCGCAGTCGCGGTAAAGCGCGGCCGTCTTTTCCACGATTTCGGCGGGAATGGATTTTATGCTCGCGTCGCCCGCCAAATTGTTCTTTGAAAGCCAGTCCCGGACAAACTGCTTGTCGTAACTGGCGGGACTTTTTCCCACTTCGTATGCCGCTTCGTCCCAAAACCTCGAAGAGTCCGGCGTGAGAACTTCGTCCGCCAAAACAAGCGCGCCTTCATCGTCAAGGCCGAATTCGAATTTCGTGTCGGCGATGATGATTCCGTTTTTGAGCGCGTGGTCGTAGCATTTCTTGTAAATCGCGAGCGCGGCGCGTTCGATTTTTCCGCCCAAATCTTCGCCGATGTCCGCCTTCATCTGTTCGAGCGTGACGTTGATGTCGTGGCCTTCTTCCGCCTTTGTCGAAGGAGTCACGATCGGCTCGGACAATTTTTCAGCCAAGGCGTATTCCTTGCCGAAGCTGTGTCCCAAAAACGGCTCGCCTTTTTTGTACGCCTCGTACATTGAGCCGAACATATAGCCGCGGACAATCACTTCGTATGGAATCATCTTGAGCTTTTTCACGAGAATCGTGCGCCCTTCGAATTCCTTTCCCTGAAATTCCTCGGGCATTTCGCGCGTGTCCGCGGAAATCATGTGGTTCTTGCAAATGTCCTTCGTAAATTCAAACCAAAAATTCGAAAGCGCGTTCAGCACCTTGCCTTTTCCGGGAATTTCCGTTGGCAAAATCACGTCGAACGCGGAAATCCTGTCGGTCGTGACGATGACCATTTTTCCGTTCTCAAGGTCGTAGACTTCGCGGACTTTTCCGCTCCTGATTTTTTTCATTTTTCCCCCGATAAAAATCCAATTAAGAAAATTAAAGAAATTTCAATTTTCTTAAATTGGATTTTTAAAGTGCGCAACTTTGCGCACACGTAAAATAAGCAAGTTTCCAACGGAAACTTGTCATGAAAAAAGTTGACGATATTTCAGGCGACTTTTTTCATATTTCTCCCTAAGTTAATATAAAAAAAATAAATTCGGGTTTTAAAAAAAACCGCGAGTTTTTTGCTTTCTTTGAAGCCTGTGCTTTTATCCACGAGTTTCGTGCGCAAACTAAAGCCTTGCGACCGAACTTCATTCCGATTCCTTTATGCTCGCCTCGAAATTCACGGAAATGTCGTAATGCTTTCCGCTTTGAATCTCGACGTTCCGCACCACTTCGTATCCGCCAAGCACGAACTTGAATGCGTGCCTTCCGGTTCCGAGTCGCAGCGCGTTCGCGTCGCCGATTTCCTTTCCGTCCACGAAAACCTGCGTTCCCTGCGGCACGTTCAAGCTGAAAGTCGGCTCGACGCTTTTCAAGGCAAGCTCGATTTCCGTGATTTTCGCCTGCTCGACCACGACCGTCCGCACTTCGTTGCGGAATTTTTCGGAAATCACCGAAACGCTGTGCTTTCCGGGCTTCAAGAAAATCAGTCCCGCCGAATTCGGCTTCGCCGCCGCCTCGTCCACCATCACGGAAAATTCGCCCGAATCTCTGTTCGCGCTGATTTTGATCGCGCCGAAATCCGAAAAAACGGTCTTCGCGCTCACTTCGAATTGCGCGTTCAGCACTTCCTGCGGAACGCCTTTCATCGCGAGCTGGTTTCGCAAAAAAACGAATCCTCGCGCGGAATCTGGAATCAAAGTTTTGTCGGCGTAAGGACTTTGCGTTATCGTGTTGCCTTTGACGAGCGGAACGACAATCGACCATGAAAGATGTCCCGGGTACAAGCCCGAATAGAGCACCTTTCCGGAATAGTCGGTCTCGCCTTCGGAAGGAAACGGCGCGATGTTGTCGTAAAGCGAATATAAAATCGTGTTTTGGAAATTCGCGAGGACTTTCGGAATTTTCACGAGAATTTCGATTCCTTGCACGAAAGTCAAATCTTCTGGCAGTTTCACAGAAACGCACGCGTTTATGCCGACATTTTTGCGCTCCGAAGCGAATTCGTCCGCCGCGAGCACGACCGTCTTTTGCGCGCGAAAAACTTCCGCCTCAAGCCGCGCGAAAAAAGCCGCGAAAGTGAAAAGGAGAAAAGTGAAAATGTGCCTTTTCGTAAACAACATAGTTAATTGATATATTTTTTCGGATCGACGGAATTTCCGTCCTTGCGCACTTCAAAATGCAAATGAGGGCCAGTCACCTGTCCCGTGCTTCCGCTTTTCGCGATTGGCTCGCCCGAACGAAGCTGCGCGCCGTTCTTCACGTTCGCGCCCACGGCGGAAAGATGCGCGTAGAAGCTGCTGATTCCGCCCGAATGTTCGAGCAAAATCCATTTTCCATAGACGGAATCTTCGCCGCTCGCCGCCACGCGCCCGCCCTTGCATGCGACCACTTCCGTGCCTTCCGGAACGGCCATGTCCATTCCTTTGTGCATCTGCAAACTTCCGCTTCCGAAAGGATCTTCGCGGTTTCCGAACGTGCTTGAAATCCAATAATTCTGCACGGGCACGATCATCGCGGGATCGAGGAAAAACGCGCGTTCCGTCGGCGAAAAATGCTCGTCCGGCAAAAAAACGTATCGCCGCCCCCGGATTTCAAAATGCATCGCGCCGTCCGCATTCACGAGCGGAAATCTGTTTTTCTGAAGCAAAATCTCGAGCTGGCTTTCGCGTCCGCTTTTAAATTCCGGATCGGGAATGAAAAGCCCTTTCGCCGTGGGAACGACGAGATTCAAGCCTTCGATTTCCTCGTCCTGCGACGAAATCGCGTTTATGACGACGAAAGTGTCGGAAATCACGCAAAATCTCGCCGCCAATTTTGAAACCGTGTCGCCCTTTTTCGCCTTGTACGCGAAAAAATTCACTTGCGGGGATTTTCCGCTTCGAATCGCGATGTTGTTGCGCTCGAGTTCCGCGTCGTATTGCGCCAAAATCAAATCCTTGTCCCGCTGCTCGACGGATTTTATGACGGGAAGATTCGTCTCATCGACGGGAATGACAATTTTTTGGCAAAACGAATTTTCCGCAAAAAAAGCCGCCAAAACGAGAAAAATGGATTTTTTTGCGAAGCTTCGCACAGAAACTCCTACGCCTTTTTGAACGCCATGTCCACGAACTTGAAAAGCGCGGCCGCCAAGATTGCCGCCACGAGCGCAAAAATCCTGTGAAAGCCTGACAAAAGCGCGACGCAAGCGAAAAATCCTGCGACCACCACAACGCATTTCAAGGCGACTTTCAAAACCTTTTTCGCGCCCGCGCCTTTAGTCCAAAGCGCGATCTTCCACAATGCGAACGCCGCGACCAAAACCAACACCGTCACGGAATACGCGTTCGGGGCATTTTTCGCAAACGCCCACAAAGGGAAGATGACCGCTATGCTCACGACAAAGCACAAGACCACGAAAAAGACAGCCTTCAAAAACGAGAAAAAGTTGGATTTTGCTTTCAAGCCCATTTCTGGAGAATTTACGCCTGTGCGATCGCTTCTGACGGGCAGACTCCGGCGCAAGTTCCGCAGTCAATGCACGTTCCGGCATCGATTTCGCGTTTTGAGCCTTGCTCGGAAATCGCGCTGACCGGGCATTCGCCTTCGCACGCGCCGCAGTTCACGCAAGCGTCTGAAATTTTGTAAGCCATGTTT
>CAZZFL010000120.1:0-4277 GCA_964653395.1 uncultured Treponema sp.
AATCCGCGCAAAGCCTGTGCGCAAAATCAAGCAAAGCATTGCGCGGATTCGCAAGCGTCGCGCTATTTCAGCGCTTCCGCCAATTTTTCCGCGGTGAATCCCAAATGCTCCGCCACTTTGTTCGCAGGGCCTGATTCGCCGAATCGGTTTATCGTGAAAAGGTCGCCGCATGTCGTGGCATATCCTTCCCAGCCCATGCTCACGCCGGCTTCCGCGACCACCACGCGAGACGCTCCGCCCAAAATCTTTTTCTTTTCGTCGCATTTTTGGGAATCGAAAATCGTCTTGTCCACGACGGAGACGACGCGGATTTTTTTGTTCGGAACGAGCTTCGCGGCCGCGAGCGCCATGTTCACTTCGCTTCCCGTGGCGAGAATCGTGATGTCGGGTTTCGCGCCGCCGTCTTGAACGACATACGCGCCGAATTTTTTCGCGCTTGCCTTCCAATTTTTGTCGGCCTTTTCATACACCGCGAGATTTTGGCGGCTGAGCGCAAGGCAAGTCGGATTTTTCTTCGACGCCATCGCCATTTCCCAAGCGAGGCAAGTTTCTTCAGAATCGCCCGGACGCAAAACGTGAACGCCGGGAATCGCGCGAAGCGCGGCGAGCGTTTCAATCGGCTGATGAGTCGGTCCGTCCTCGCCTACATAAATCGAATCGTGAGTCAAAACATAAATCGTGTTCAAGCCCATCAAAGACTGGACGCGCAAATTGGCACGAAGATAGTCGCTGAAAATCAAGAACGTCGCGCAGAACGGACGAAGCCCGCCGTGCAAATTTATTCCGGCGCAAATCGCGGACATCGCGAATTCACGGATGCCGAATTCGATCGTGCGGCCTTTTCGATTTTGCGCGCTGTAAGTGCCGTCGTCATTTTTCACTTGCGTTTTGTTCGGTCCCATCAAGTCGGCGGAACCGCCCACCAAATTCAAATATTTGTCCGCCATGACGTTTATCATTTTTCCGCTTGAATTGCGAGTGGCGTCGCTCTGGCCGATTTTGTATTTCGGCGCGACGGATTTTCCCGTGGGCTTTCCGGCAAAGAACGCGTCCCACATTTTTCGCAGTTCGGGATTTTCCTTTGACCACGCGGCGAACTCGGCGTTCCATTTTTCTTCGGCGGCGGCGAACGCGGATTTTTTGGATTCAAAATATTTTTGCGCCTCAGGATCGACATAGAATTCCGCGCCTTCAGGAATTCCCAATTTCTTTCGCGCGGCGACGATTCCTTCCGCGCCGAGCGGCGCACCGTGAACGTCGGGCGTTCCCTGCTTGGGCGCGCCCTTTCCAATCACGGATTTGAGCATGATAAGAGTCGGCTTGTCTGCGCATTTTTTCGCTTCGTTCACGAGTTCCACGATTTTGCCAACATCGTACATGCTTCCGCGCAAAACTTGCCAGCCGTAAGCCTCGTAACGTTTGGCGATGTTTTCGGTGAAAGTGATGTCCGTGCTGCCGTCAATGCTGATTTGATTTTGGTCGTAGAAAACGATCAGCTTTCCCAACTGCAAATGCCCAGCAAGGCTTGAGGCTTCCGAAGAAATTCCTTCTTCGAGACACCCCTCCCCCACGAGCGAATATGTGTAATGGTCCACGATTTTATGATTTTTCGTGTTGAACCGCGCGGCAAGCATTGTTTCGGCAATCGCCATTCCCACGGCTTCCGCGATGCCCTGCCCGAGCGGACCTGAAGTGCATTCCACGCCGTCCGTCTGGCCGTACTCAGGATGCCCCGGGCATTTCGAGCCGACTTGCCGGAATTTTTTTATGTCGTTCAAGGAAACCTTGTAGCCGCTCAAATGCAAAATCGAATAAAGCCACATGGAGCCGTGCCCCGCAGAAAGCACGAAGCGGTCGCGATCCGCCCATTTTGAATTGGCGGGATTGTGCTTCATAATCTCGCCATAAAGCACGGCGGCAAGTTCGGCCGCGCCGAGCGGCAAGCCGGGATGTCCAGAATTGGCCTTTTGAATGGCATCCATCGAAAGACTGCGGACGGACAAAGCCGCGGCAGCGATTCCCTTTTCGTTCATAAAAACTCCTATAAAAAGCCAAGCAGCGATTTATAAAAATCACGATTGGCTTTTTAAGCACATCCGCATCGAAGTGCCTCGCAACGAGCGCGTCGCACGAAGTTTCAAGCGTGACGTGCATTTAATATGCAAGTTTCCAACAGAAACTTTTCATCATAATTTTTCAAAAAATCAAGCCACGACTTTCGAAGCGAATTGAAAATCGCGGGCGTCTTACAAGCCTTTTGCCTCCGAAGCCAATTCTTCCGCGCCGGCGTGATTTTTCAGCAAGTTCATGAACCTTTCGTTTTTGAAAAGTCCAGCCAAAGTCGAAAGCACTTGCAAATGCGTCTGTGAATTGCTCGTCAAAAGCACGAAAAGCACCGCGACTTTTTTTCCGTCGGGCGCGTTCATGTCAATCGGATTTTTCAAATAAACCACGGTAACCTGCTGGCTTTCGTCATCCTTGAGAATTATGTCGCGGCAATGCGGAAGCGCGATTCCGTGCCCCACCGCCGTGCTCATGGCTTTTTCGCGCCGGCAAAGTCCTTCGTACAATTGCTGCGCCGTAATGGAATCGGGCAAAGACATTTTCGGACAAATCTGCTCGTACACTTCAAAAATATCGTTCGCGTCAAGATTTTTAATCACGCCGCCGCGCTTTATCATTTGTGCAATATCCATTTTCCCCTCCCATGAAAATCAGACGACCGTAAAATCACTACGCCGCTGTTTTTCCACGACATAACGAATCGCGTCAACGATGTCTTCGTAATTGCATTCCATTCCCTCGATTGAAAGTTCGAGAGTCGCCTCGTCTTCCACGGCAGCATCGGGATTTGAATTCATCGATTCCAAAATCCTGTTGATGTGCGTGAAAAGCTGCGAAAGTATCACCAATTCTTGCTGCGGAAATTGATTGAACTGTGCGCTCGAAGATTCCACGTCGTAGACAAGCGCGCTCACCCGCGAATAGAGCGAAAGAGCCTGCTTCCGAATCGCGCCCACAGGATAGTCCGCAAAATAATTGTAATCTTTTTTTATTATAGCATATCTTTCGGCGATGTGCAAGAAAACATATTTTTTTTCTTCGCCCGTCAGCGCGAAATTCGCGGGGAACATCCGCTTCATCAAAACGGTCAAATCCTTTTCCTTGCTGTATTCAAAATCCTTGAGATAGCTGTCCAAAATATATTCCGGAATTTTGAACGTGAGATTCTGAAGCTCGCACGGATCTTTTTCCATTTCGCTTCCGTTCCACGAACCGACCGCGGGAACGATTTGGTTTTTGTACCAAAGCCGAGTTTCCACGCCGAAAAGCTCAAGGCCGATTTTTTTGGAACGCGCCAAAAAATTTTCCACGGAATCGCAATTTCTCGTGCAAAGAATTTCGATGTTGTCGAAGAACGTGAAGGCGAGCTGCTCTTCAATCGTGGAGCACGGACCTTCAGTTTCGATTATCTTGATGAGCGACTTTTCGAATTTTTCGCACCAAAGAATTCTCTCGCGGTCGCTCTCTTCGATTTGGACTGTGCCTGAATTGTTTTCGCGCTCCTTGTGAATCGGCTCGATTTCAATCACGCCTTTGTCCCAATTTATCACGCGGCACAAAATTCGGTCGCCCACGGTAAGGCCGATGCCGTCGATAAAATCAGAAATGTCGCAGCCCGTGATTTTCACGCGCGAAGGAAGCTCGAAATCCACCGCCGCCAAATCCAAGTTCGACAGCGCGGGATCGGATGCGATGTACTGGACTTCGTATTCTTCGCCGAAAAGCCGGTACAAGTCGAGCGCGGTTTCCTTGCGAAATTCGCCGACGCGGGAATCAAGTTTTTTGCCATCGCAAATGAACGTGAACGCCGCCGGATTTTGCATTTCGTCCACAAACGGCATCAGGCGATGCCCAGGAACGAACATCTTGTTTTTGATTTCTTCCGCAGTGAGCGTGAAGCTAAAATATTTTCCCGTAAACGCCGCCGCCCGCGTGATGAATTCGCCGGATTCAAATTGAAAGACGTAAGGACTTTCCGCCAAATAAGCGTCGCTTTCATCCTGATTCAAATTGAAACCGTTTTCACGCATCCGCCGCGTAAAATCTTTGAGAGTAAAAGGTTTGTCACACGAACGCAAAAAATCGTCCACGGCAAAATTTTCCGAAACCTGCATAATTATAAGATAGCACAGTTTTAAAAAAATTTAAATAGCAAGACGCGATTTTGTGGCGAAGCGCGCAAAGCCCGCGAAATTATGCGCAATTCGATTGCG
>CAZZFL010000121.1:0-4240 GCA_964653395.1 uncultured Treponema sp.
TCGGGCTGCTTAACGAGAATATTTGCTCATTATGTAAGCAAATATTCTCGCAGATTTCTTTACAAACCTCGCAACTGCTTTGCATCCACCCAACTATTCATTATTCCCTATTCATTATTAACTACTAACTGGCTTCTTTCAAAACGTGCCCGAAATTCTTCAGGTAGTCGAAGAAACTCGCGTACGAAAGCACGACGCACACGGCGAACACCGCCTGCCCCGCCAAATTGAACGCGCGCATGTTCACGCCCCATGCGGCGGCAAGTCCCGTCCGCGCGAGGCAATTCTGCGTCAAGGCGACAAAGCAGCTCGCCACGTAAAAGACGGTCTTAAGTTTGCCGCCCTTGCGCGCCGCGATCGCGCTTCCGGATTTCGCCGCGACCATCCGCAAAAAATTCTGGGCGAATTCTCGGTACAAAATCAGCGCGTAAAAAGCCGGATGCATGTAGCCGCTGAAAACGAAGCATGTGAACATCGAAAGGTGCAGGAAAACGTCGGCGAAAGGATCGAACATCTTTCCGAAATCGCTCACCTCGTCGTGCTTCCGCGCGAAATGCCCGTCAAAATAATCCGTGAGTTCGACGAAGGGCAAAATCACGATGAGCGCGACGGAAACCACCTTGCCGAGCGCCGCCGAGCCGAGCCATTCGGGCAAAAAATAAAGCGCGAAAAGTATCGGAGAGGCGACGATCCTTGCCAGCGTAAATTTGTTCGAAGTCTTCATATAAAATCCAAATTATTTGTATGACGAAAAATCCTGCACGACGCTCACCGCGGATTCGACCGTGTAGTCAGGATAAGCCTTCCTCGCCAAAACCAAAGCCTTTTCCACGCACGCGCCGGAATCCGAGATTCCCTGCAAGACGATCTTTTTGTCCACGACCACGGCGTGCAAGAAGTTGATGTTGACCTTGTGCTCGAAAATCAATGAATTCACGAGTCGCTGCGCCAAAAGAAGTTCCTGAATCTTTTTCGAGCCTGCCTCCTCGCGCTCGGCCGTGATGTACGCGCGCACGATGGAGACGATGACGTTCGCCGCGCTCTGCAAATCCATCTTGCCGCTGTTCACGACCATGTGGTAGTGCGTCGGGTCTTCGGGATCGATATTGAAAAAATTCTTGTGGAATCCCATCCGGTTCGAGTCGCTCTCCTCGATGCGCTGCCTGGCCTGCTTTTCGTTCCAGTCGAATTCGTTTTCCAGCCGCGAAAGCCGCGCCTCGTAATTCGAGACGAACCTGAACGAGACGAGATTCGGCAGCTCCTCCAAGACGAACGCGCTTCCCCGCCCGATGAGGACGCAGTTTCCTTCCGCCGCGCTCTCCAAAATCGCGGTCTGGAGGCAATACAAATATTCGTCGCGGTCCTTCGCGAGCGACGCGAAAAATCCCGGCTTCACCTCGTCGTACTTGTGGAGCTTTTCCGCCGGAAATCCATTGTCGAGGATTTTCTGCTCTATTTCCTTTTTCGTGATGAATTTGTAGCCCAAAAGCCTCGCCACTTCCGCGCTGATTTCATCCCCGAGCGCCGCCACCTGACGCGCCATCGCAACTATCGCCATTTTTACCTCCCTATTTTTCCAGCGACGAAGAAAGCCTAGACTTTCGATTTGTTTGATGGAAAATTTCGTTTTTCATTTCAAGCAATTTTTTCGCAGCCATAAAATCCGCGCGAATTTCACGCGGATTTAAAACATTTTTTTCAAATATCGGCTATAATATAATAAAGCATATCGCGCGATTTGTCAAATGTCGGATTTGAGTTTTTGCAAAACGCGCAATCGCAAGGTGAAAAAATGAAAGATTCTGATTTGATTTGGAAAGAGGTTTCGAGCGAGGAGATTCTGGAAACGCCAGTCTTCAAGGTGACGAAGGCGCACAGCGTCTCGCCGCTCGGGCAGGAAGGCGACTACATCGTCCTCAAGGCGCTAGACTGGGCCACGGTGATTCCGGTCTTGGACGACGACTTCCTGATGGTAAAGCAATGGCGGCACGGACACCAAGGCCTGAGCGTAGAATTTCCGGGCGGCGTGATAGAAAGCGACGAAACGCCCGAAGAAGGTGCGCGGCGCGAACTCATGGAAGAGACAGGATTTTCTGCCGGCCGCCTCGTCCACCTCGGAACGATGAATCCGAATCCCGCGCTTTTCGCGAACCGCTTCCACGTCTTTTTGGCGGAAGACTTGCGTTCAGGCGGAAAGCAGAGCCTCGACCACGACGAGTTTTTAAACTACATAAAGATTCCCAAAGCCGAAGTCTTCGAGAAAATGGGCAGCGCGGAATATCCGCACGCCCTCATGGTGGCCGCGCTGGAACTTTACCGCCAGCACGAATCGCGAAACTAGCGGTTGAAGGTTTCGTAATCCTTTTTGGGATCGTAAGTGCCGTCTCGCAACTCGCCCGCGATGCTCGGAATTTCCATTTTCATTCCGGGCAAAATCAAATTCGGGTCGTTCGGGCGCGGCATCTTTCCCTTGTTGGCCTGATAGAGATTTTCCCACAAAAGCGGATTGTTGTAGACGTACTTTCGCGCCGAAATGTTCCAATAGCAATCCTTGTTTTCTGCCCATGGACGCACGACGTAAAATTTCGGAAGCGGAACGACTTCGTACACGCCCGCCAAAGCCTCGTTCACGGACTTCGCATATTTGATCGCGCTTTCATAGTCCTCGCGCTCAAACGCGGCTTTCGCATTGTCCAAGGCTTCCTGTCCTGCCGAATACGCCGTGGGAAAAGAGGCTTCCGCATTGACGCTTTTTGCCCACTTCATCTTTTCTTCGGCGGCCGCAATTTCAACCTGCGCATTGTAACGCGCGTTCATGCTGTCGATGAACGCCTTGGAAAGCGCCGCATTTTCGGCAGCCTTTTTCGCGTATTCTTCGGACAAATCGTACTCGCCCGCATCCAACGCCGCATCGGCCTTTTTCGCATATTCTTCCGCGAGTTTTTGGTAAGTGTTGTTCGCATAACTCACCGCGAATGTCGCCGCGCACATTGCGCACATTATCATTGTCAAAGCAAATTTTTTCATCTCGCATCGCCTCCCGCGTTCACTCCGCCAATTTCCGAATTCAAATCAGTCTCACTGATTTCCTCGAACAAAATTATTTCATTGTCAGGATTTTCAAAATTGTCCGCTTCCAAAAGAACTGCGTTCTCGTCCTCGATTCCTTCCACTTTTTCTTCAAGCGGATTCACCTTGTCGGCGTTGAGCGCGTAGTCGCTAGATTCCTTGACTTTCGCCTTCGCTTCGTCAATGGCTTTTTGGGCGGCGGCGCGTTTTTCCGCGACATCGGCGGCGAGAACCTCGAACGAAGACGCGGCTTTCTTGTAAGAATTGTACGCGCCTTCAGGATTTAAAGTCGAATACTGCGAGTCGCCTTTTTGAATAAGCTCCGCATATTCCTTATACTCTTGCTTTCGGGAAATCTGCGCTCGCACGGCGTCCGCCTTTTTCTTTTGGGCAAGCGCGTTTTTGCGTTCCTCGTTGGCGAATTTTTTGTATGAAACGAAGTAGACTTTATAGTAGGAATCGTAGGCTTCGCCTGCCTTCGCGACGAGATTTTTCGAAGGTGCGCCCACGGCATTCTTCACGTCGGAAATTGAATCATGGCTTTTTTTCAAGTTTTCGGACATATCCCGGACATTCGACAAGACATCGCCCAAAAGCGATTCAAATTCCTTGAGCGCGTTCTCGCCCTTTTCATAGTCGGCAGGGGAATTTCGCGCCAAATCCTCGTCGTCGATTCTCTTTTTGAGAGCGCGAGCTTTAGCGGCTTTTTCCAAAGCCTCGTAGCGCAATTTAAGCTCGAGCAAATCCGCGTCGATGTTCACGCCGTCAAGATTTTTGAGCGCGTCATAGGCCGCATCAAGCGCGGCGAACGCTTCAGGATAGGCCTCGTTCGCGCCGGCTTCCAACGCCTTTTTCCTTGCTTCCTCGGTTTGAGAAAGAAAGTCTTTGTCCGAAGAATGAAGATTATCGGCATCCTCTGGATTTTCTTTTTCAGAATCATTCGCCGCCACGGACGAATCCACGAGACTGTTCGAAGTGTCCTGCCCAGTTGATTTGCATGACGCAAAAATCAGCGCGAAGGCGACACACGAAAAAAGCAGAATTTTTTTCATCAATTTCTCCCACTTTGTTTTAATCAAATTAAATTATAGCATGAAAAACCAAACAAAACAACATTTTTTTTGAATTCTTAAGCATTTTTGCGTGAAAAAATCCGCAAAATGCTTTATAT
>CAZZFL010000122.1:0-2210 GCA_964653395.1 uncultured Treponema sp.
GAAAAATCCACTAGACATAATCGGCATAATATGGTATAATCAATTTAGAATGACAATTTTGTAAATTTTGTCATTCTAAATCGTTGGGAAAAATGTGCGTGAAGCGCAGTTTTCAAAATCTCGTTCGCGTCGCAAAAATTGCTTGGCGCGCGTTAAAGGCAAATTGCGATTTTAAAAAATCACGATTTTGACTTTAATTTAGAAAACAAGCGAAAAAGTTTTTGTGAAATTGAAATTTCCGAAAACTTTTTAATAGGAGAAACTATGTCAAAAAAATACGCTTTTTTGTTTCCGGGGCAAGGAGCGCAAACTCCCGGAATGATTAAAGATGTGGCCGAAGGATTTTCTTCGGCGAAAAAAGTTTTGGACGACATTTCAGGAATTTCTGGAATTGACGTTCCGAAACTTTTGTGGGAAAGCGACGCGGCGACGCTTTCGCGCAGCGACAACAGCCAATTGGCAATCACGGCAGCCTCGCTTGCGATTTGCGCCGCGCTCAAAGAAAAAGGCATCGAGCCTTCCGCCGCAATGGGATTCAGTCTCGGTGAATTTCCGGCGCTTTATATTTCGGGTGTGCTTTCGTTCGAAGATGTCGTTAATGTCGTCGTGGAGCGCGGAAAAATAATGCAGGAAGTTTGCGAGAAAATTGCCGCCGAAAATCAAGGTCATGCGCCGGGAATGAGCGCGATTCTCGGACTTCCGCCGGAAAAGGTGATTGAAATCGCTTCGAAAATTCCTGACGCTTATGCCGCCAATTTGAACAGTTCAGTTCAAACTGTAATCAGCGGAACTTTCGACGCTTTGGAAAAAGCGGAAGCCGCCGCGAAAGAAGCTGGAGCAAGAAGGGCGGTTCGGCTTGCTGTGGCAGGTCCTTTCCATTGTCCTTTGATGAGTCTTGCCGCCGAAAAATTCGAGCAGGCGATTTCAGGCGTAAAATTCAACGATCCGAAAATCACGCTTTTCAGCAATGTTTCGGGCAAGCAGGAATCGAGCGGCGAAAACGCGAAAAAATCCGCCGTGCTGCATTTGACGAATCCCGTGCGCTGGACGGACGAAGAAGCGGTTTTGGCGCAAATGATTCAGTCTGGAAAATTGAACGGCGAAGAATGGAGCGTACTCGAGCCTGGCCCGGGGCAAGTTTTGAGCGGACTTTGGGCGAAGACGGAATTCGGCGCGGAATTGAAATGCGTTCCAATCAATTCTGCGGAAAGTTTGAATTCATTGTAATTTTAATTGCGAAGTGGCATAAAAATAATCGCGATTTTTTATCATGACAAGTTTTTACAGTCGCGTTGCGACTTGCTAAACTTGCATATCAAATGCACATTTTCAATGAATTGTGAATGTGCGCAAAAGTCAAGAATGTTGCAAATTTCTTCTTGACTTTTTATTAGGAGAATATATGAAATTATTGGAAAACAAAAAGGCGCTCGTGACTGGATCGAGCCGTGGAATCGGAAAAAAAATTGCCGAAATGTTTTTGCAAAGCGGCGCGGAAGTTTGGGGCTTGTGCACGAAGCCTAGCGCGAACAAGGACGCTTTGGAAAAATGCGCCGCCGAAAACGGAACTGCGTTTCATGAAATTTATGCCGATGCTTCAGATTCCGAACAGCTTTCTCAAGTTGTGAAAGACGCTCTCAAAGAAGCGGGGGGATTCGATGTTTTGGTGAACAACGCCGGAATCACGAAGGACGGACTTTCTTTTCACATGAAAATGGAAGATTGGAAAAAAGTTTTGGACGTGAATTTGACTGGCGTTTTCGTCGCCACGCAAATCGTTTCGAACGACATGATTCACAAAAAGCACGGCTCAATCATAAATATGACAAGCATCGTCGGTTTGCACGGAGGCGCGGGTCAAGTGAATTATTCTGCGAGCAAGGCTGGCTTGATTGGCTACACGAAAAGTTTGGCGAAGGAAGTGGGCAGCCGTGGAGTTCGCGTGAACGCCGTCGCGCCTGGCTTCATCGACACGGATATGACGCAAGCCGTGGACGAAAAAATCCGTGAAAATTGGATTTCGCAAATTCCGCTTCGCAGGGCTGGCACGGTGGAAGACGTGGCGTGCGCGGTGCTTTTTTTGGCGAGCGATGTTTCCACGTACATCAGCGGACAGGTTCTTGGAGTGGACGGCGGAATGGGTTGCTAAAAAGTCGCGGGCGATTTTTTGGTAAAAGAGAATTATGCGAGTTTTGCAAAGCAAAAACTCG
>CAZZFL010000122.1:2310-4221 GCA_964653395.1 uncultured Treponema sp.
GGGAGACTTCCCCCTACTGCAAAAATTATATAATGAGGAAATTTGGAAAATGAGAAGAGTTGTTGTTACGGGAATGGGCGCGGTGACTCCTTTGGGGAATTCGCTCGCGGAAACTTGGACGGCGGTGCGCGCGGGAAAAAGCGGAATTGCGCCGATAACTTATTATGACACTTCTGCGTCGAACATAAAATTTGCTGCGGAAGTGAAAAATTTTCAGGCCGAAAATTTTATGGACGCGCAGGCTGCGCGAAAAATGGCGCGGTTTACAAGATATGCCGTGGCTGCCGCAAAGATGGCTTTGGAAGATGCCGCGCTTTTGGGCAACGAGCAGATTCTTGATTCGGCGGCGATTTTCATGGGCGTTGGAATCGGCGGATTTGAAGTGACCGAGAACAATTGCATCAAATGGTATGAGTCGGGCGGAAAGCGCGTGAATCCGATGACGATTCCTCAGCTTATTCCGAACGAAGCGGCTGGAAATATTTCGATTGCGTTTGGAATTCATGGAGCGTGCCACACTGTCGCGACTGCGTGTTCAAGCGGAACTGACGCGCTCGGAGATGCGCTCGACTACATCAGGTGCGGAAGGCGCGACGTGGTTCTTGCGGGCGGCGCGGAAAGCACGATAAACGGATTTTGCGTGAGTGCGTTCGACGCTTTGCAGGCGCTTTCACGTTCGCATGTTGACGAGCCGCACAGGGCGTGCCGACCTTTCGACCGGGATCGCGACGGATTCGTGATGGGCGAGGGCAGCGGCGTTTTGGTTTTGGAAGAATACGAGCACGCGAAAAAACGCGGCGCGAAAATTTACGCGGAATTAGTTGGCTATGGAAGCACGAATGATGGCTACCATTTGACGGCTCCGAATCCCGACGGCGTTCAGGGCGCGGCGGCGATGACCGAAGCGATGCGAGACGCTGGCGTGAAGGGCGACGAAATTCAATATTACAACGCGCACGGAACTTCCACGAAAAAAAACGATTCGGGCGAAACGACGATGATAAAAACAGCGTTCGGCGACGCGGCGAAAAAATTGCACATTTCTTCGACAAAAAGCATGACCGGCCACTGCCTCGGCGCGACTGGCGCAATCGAAGCGATTTTGACGGTGAAATCAGTTTGCGAAAATTTCGTTCCGCCAACAATCAACTTGGAAAATCCGGACATCGAAGGCGGATGCGATTTGGACTACACGCCGAATGTCGGTTTGGAAACGCAAGTGAATTGCGCGATGAGCGCGACGTTTGGATTTGGCGGACACAACGGCGTTGTGATTTTTAAGAAAATCTAGATTGAGAAGCGAGGCGAAATTCGTGTTGCGTGAATTTTTGAAACGCGTGAAAGTGTGACGACGCGGAACAAAAAAAATTCGCTTCCGTTGGAACTAGCGTGTCGCAGGGCAAAGCCCTGCTTACCGAGTTTTTGTCCACGATGTGTGCAAAAACTCGCGGAGCAAAATGTTCGTAAGGGGCTTCAAAAAAATCTAGACGTTTGAACTTTCTTTACTTTTAAAATTATAGGAGAAAATATGGCAGTTACAAATGACATTGAATCGCTTTTGCCGCACAGAAAGCCTTTTTTGTTCGTGGATGAAATTGTGAGCGCGGACGAAGAGGGCAGTGTGAGCACGCGCAAATTCACTGACGAGGATTTTTTCTTCAAAGGGCATTTTCCGGAATATCCGGTTGTGCCCGGCGTGATTTTGATTGAAACGATGGCGCAGGCGGGAGGGGCTGCTTTGAGCTATCAGAAAAAGTTCAAGGATGGAAGCCTTTTCTTTTTGGGCACGGTGGACAAAGTGAAGTTCCGCCACCAAGTTCGCCCGGGCGACACAGTGCGAATGGAAATCAAAAATCTGCGTGTTTCCGAACGAATGGTAAAGCAATCAGGCAAAGCGTTCGTGGGAGAAGA
>CAZZFL010000123.1:0-4161 GCA_964653395.1 uncultured Treponema sp.
TAGCAGCCCTTGCGGGCTGCCGCCGAGTTTCGCAATAAAAATTCGCTCCGCCCAACCTTTCATATTGATTTTTCTTTTGCGATGTGCTATCATTTGCGCATTGATTTGTTGGAGGAAAAATTGAAGGTTGCGATTTTTTTTGGCTCGAAATCCGATTCCGCCGCGATGAAAAAGGCGGCCGACGTTCTGCGCGAATTCGGCATTGAATACAAGGCGTTCGTGATTTCGGCGCATCGCGCGGGCGAACTTTTGCGCGAGACCGTCCGCAAAATCGAGGACGAAGGCTTTGAAGTCGTCATTGCGGGCGCGGGACTCGCGGCGGCGCTTCCGGGCGTGATCGCGGGGCTTACGACGATTCCCGTGATCGGCGTGCCGCTTGAATGCGTGAGCGAAAAGTCGAACGGGCTCGCAGGACTTGACGCGCTTCTTTCGATCGTGCAGATGCCTCCGCAAATTCCCGTGGCCACGGTGGGAATCGGCAACGCGAAAAACGCAGGTCTTCTTGCCGCGCAAATTCTTTCGATAAAATATCCTGAACTCAAGGAAAAATTGTGCGAGTTCAGAAAAAAACTTTCGCGCGACGCGGAAGAGTTGAACGAAAAAGGCTTTGAACTATGAGCGAAAATTTTTACCGAAAAAATGAATTCCGCGAAAGCGAAAAAAATCGGCTTGATTCTTTCGGCGCGGTTTTCAATCGCGACGTTCGCGAAGCGAACTCGGCTTGCCGTGCCGACGAAACGGATCGCGACAAACTTCATGACGAATGCGGCGTGTTCGGAATTTACCTTACGAGAAATTCGGGCGAAGGAAAATCGGAAAGTTCCGAGGCAGCCGCCCTCACTTATTACGGCTTGAATTCCCTCCAGCATCGCGGGCAGGAAAGCGCGGGCATCGCGGTTTTTGACGGCGAGCAAATCAAAGTGAAAAAAGGCGCGGGGCTTTTGGGCGACGTTTTCAAAGGCAACGACATAAACGATTTGAAAGGCTTCGCGACAATCGGGCACGTGCGATATCCCACTGCCGGCGGCGAGGGAATGGAAAACGCGCAGCCGATGGTCGGCCAAATGAAATTGGGAACCGTGGCGGTGGCGCACAACGGGCAGCTCGTGAACTACGAGCCGCTTCGCGAAATGCTAGAGGAATCCGGATGCACTTTCAATTCTTCGAGCGACACCGAAGTGATCGTGAAGCTCATCGCGCGCAGCTACAAGAAAGGCCTTGACCGCGCGCTCACGGACACGATTCAAATGATAAAAGGCTCGTTCGCGCTTTGCATGCTCACCGAAAAGGCTTTGGTCGGCGCGCGCGACCCGAACGGAATCCGCCCGCTTTGCCTCGGCAAACTCGAGAACGGCTGGATTCTTTCGAGCGAGTCTTGCGCCATCGATGCGGTGAACGGCACTTTTGTCCGCGACATTCATCCCGGCGAAATCGTCATCATAAATGACGACGGAGTTCTTTCCTTTGAATTCGGCGAAAAGACTTCCAAGCGTTCTTGCATTTTCGAATACGTTTATTTCGCGCGGCCAGATTCTGTGATCGACGGAATCGCGGTTCAAGAAGCGCGGCTTCGGATGGGCGAAACTTTGGCGAAAGAAAGCCCGGTGCCCGCCGACATCGTCGTGGGCGTGCCCGACAGCGGACTGGGCGCGGCTTTGGGCTATGCGCGCGCGAGCGGCGTTCCATATTCCAACGCAATCGTAAAGAACAAATACATCGGGCGCACTTTCATCGCTCCCACTCAAGGCGAACGTGAAAATTTGGTTTTCCTGAAATTGAACGCGATCAAAAGCGACCTTGACGGAAAGCGAGTCGTCGTCATCGACGATTCGATCGTGCGCGGAACTACGAGCCGCCGTCTCATTCAGATTTTGCGGCGCGCTGGCGCGAAGGAAGTGCATTTCCGCGTTTCAAGTCCGCCAGTGAAATTTCCGTGCTACTTCGGAATCGACACTCCGAGCCGAGCCGAACTGATTTCGTCGAGCCACGACGTGGAACACATTCGAAAGGAAATCGGCGCGGATTCGCTGGCGTTCATTTCCGTGGAAGGAATGCTCGAGGCGCTGCGCTCTTGCAGCCCGGACAATTTCGGATTTTGCAAGGGATGCTTCACCGGCGAATATCCGATGTCCGTTCCCGGCGAACTAAACGGAAAGAAATTGGAAAAATAAAATGCGTTCCGCGAAAGTCGCGATGAATTTTTGTCTTGACAAAATTTCGTCAATGACTTTTTAGTTTAATGGACTTGGGCAAAAAGTTGCCTGAAATGTCTACAGGAGAAAAAAATGGACTACAAACAATCTGGCGTTGACGTTGAGGAAGGCTACCGCGCCGTGGACAAATACAAGGAAAGCGCGAAACGCACTCACATTCCGGGCGTGCTTTCGGACTTGGGCGCGTTCAACGGAATGTTCGCCGTCCCGAACGGCATAAAAAATCCTGTCATGGTTTCGGGCACTGACGGAGTGGGCACGAAACTTGACGTGGCGTTCAACATGAAAAAATACGACACAGTTGGAATCGACTGCGTGGCGATGAGCGTGAACGACATTTTGTGCTCGGGCGTGCAGACGCTTTTTTTCCTGGACTACATCGCGTGCGGAAAGCTTGACGCGGATGTGGCGGCCGACCTCGTGCGCGGAGTGAGCGAAGGCTGCCTTCAGGCGGGGTGCGCCCTTTTGGGAGGGGAAACTGCCGAAATGCCCGGCTTCTACGACGAAGGAAAATACGACCTCGCGGGATTCGGCGTGGGCATCGGCGAAAAGTCCGAAATGATTACTGGAAAAAAAATCCGCGACGGCGACGTTTTGATCGGGCTTTCTTCCACCGGCGTTCACTCGAACGGATTTTCGCTCGTGAGGAAACTCGTGCAGAATTTTGACGAGCCTTTTGTCCTGAACGGAAAGGAAACCGGCCAGACAATCGGCGAAGTGCTTCTCACGCCCACGCGCATTTACGTGAAGCCCGTCATGCAAGTGCTGAAAAAATTCCGCGAAAGCGTCCACGGAATGGTGCACATCACGGGCGGCGGATTTTACGAAAACATTCCGCGAATGTTCCCCAAAGCCGCCTCGTCGGGAAAGTCGCTCGTTTCCGTCATCAAGCGCGACGCGTGGGACATTCCGCCGATTTTCGGCGAACTCATTCGGCGCGGCGCGGACGTCTCGAAGGTCTACAACACGTTCAACATGGGAATCGGATTCATCCTCGCCGTGAAGAACAAGGATGCCGACGCGATTTTGGAAATGTTCAACAAAAACGCCTCGACTTATTCCGTGCCGGGAATCCCCGAAATGAAGGCTTACAAAATCGGGCGCGTGGCTTATTCCAAAGGCGAAGTCACCGGGCAAAAAGACGCGGTGCTTTTCGAGGATTGAAAATGAACGTCGTGGTTTTGGTTTCAGGCGGCGGAACGAATTTGCAGTCGCTCATCGACTACGAAAAATCGGTTTCCGACTGTCCTTATAAAATCGTCGCGGTTTGCTCCAACACGAAAAACGCGTTCGCCTTGGAACGCGCGAAAAACGCCGGCATTCCCGCGTTCGTGAAAAGCCCGTTTTCCGTGATGGGAAAGGAAGTCGCGCAGGGCGCGAGCCGCGAGCAAAAAATCGCCGCCGTCAGCGACGCCGTGCTCGAACTGTGCCGCGAATTCCGCGCGGACTTGATCGTGCTTGCCGGCTCGCTTTTGGTTTTGAGCGGAAAAATCATTTCGGAATACGAAGGCCGGATAATCAACTTGCATCCTGCGCTCCTGCCGAAATTCGGCGGCGTGGGAATGTGGGGCGAAAACGTGCATCGCGCGGTGCTCGCTTCGGGCGAAAAAGAAAGCGGCTGCACGGTTCATTTGGCAGACGGCGGCTGCGACACAGGAAAAATTCTCATTCAAAAAAAAGTGCCAGTCTTGCCGGGCGACACGGTGGAAACGCTCTACGCGCGAATCGCGCCGAAAGAGCACGAGGCAATCGTGGAAGCCGTCCTGATGATGTGCGAAAAGTCAAATTAATTGTTCATTAATTTTTAAAGGCGAAAAAAATTTCAATTTTATTCGCCTTTAAAAAAGTCATTTCGCAGCGAAGCGAGAAATGACAATGGATAAACGAGTTTTGAAAAAACTCGAAGTTAAAGTTTGCGGCAATATTTTTGACGCAAACTTTAAACGTT
>CAZZFL010000124.1:0-4104 GCA_964653395.1 uncultured Treponema sp.
GCTACGCTCGACTCAATCGCGAAGAAAATTTCCGCGTGCCAAAATTGCATTCTCGCCAAAACTCGCAAAAACGTCGTGCCCGGCGAAGGCGTCCCGAATCCCGCCGTGCTCGTAATCGGCGAGGGTCCCGGGGCTGACGAGGACGCGCAAGGCCGGCCGTTCGTGGGAAAGGCGGGGCAGCTTTTGGACAAAATGCTCGCGGCGATAAATTTGAACCGCAGCAAAAACTGCTTCATCGCGAACATAGTAAAATGCCGTCCGCCGATGAACCGCGACCCCTCCCCCGAAGAGTGCGCGGCGTGCGCGGCGTTCTTGCAGGCGCAGATTCACGTCTTGAAACCGAAAATGATTTTGGCTGTGGGAAGAATCGCGCTGCAAAAAATGCTCGACACTTCCATCGGCATCACGAAAATGCACGGAAAGATTTTGGACTACAAAGGCATTCCGTTCATGGCGACTTTCCATCCGAGCGCGTTGCTCCGCGACGAAAGTTACAAACGCCCCGCTTGGGAAGACTTGAAAATTTTCCGCGCGAAACTTTTGGAAATTTGCCCGAACTATGAAGGCTGAATTCGTCGAAGTGGCGCTCAACGTGCCGGTAAATCAGACATTCACATATTCCGCGATTCCTGCGGGAAAAATTCTGGCGCGGGAAAAAGAATCCCAAGGCGAACTTCTGCCGCAAGGCCGCGCGCGCAAAGTCGAGTCTTTCGAATGCGCCGTGGGAGCGCGCGTTCAAGTGATGTTCGGAAACCGACGCGCCAACGGAATCATAACCGCGCTTCATGAAAAGCTGCCTGAAAATTTTCCAGTTCCCAAAAACAAAATTCGCCCGATTCTGCGCGTGCTCGACGAAACGCCGCTTTTGAACGAAGAGATGATGAGCCTCGGAAAATGGATTTCGCAATTCTACCTTTGCTCGATCGGCGAGGCGTACTCGGCGATGATTCCGGGCGGCATCAAGGAAAGCGGCGCGGGCGGGGGATTTTCGGCGCAGATTGAGGAAGACGATTTTGAAGGCGAAAAAATTTTAAGCTGCGAGCAAAAAACCGCGGTTCAAGGAATTTTGAATTCGGCGGAAATGGAAAATCCCGACGAAGAAATTTCATGCGAAAAAATTTCCGAAGAAAAAAATCGCTCGACAAAAAATTATTTTGAAAAAATCGATTCGAAAGAAACGGGAAAAATTTTCCGCGAAAAAGATTCGAATCAAAAAAATATCTTCCAATACATTTACGGCGCGACTGGAAGCGGCAAGACAGAAGTCTTTTTGAGCGCGGCGGAAAAAATTTTGGAGAAAGGAAAAGGCGTGATTTATCTCGTCCCGGAAATCGCGCTCACACCGCAAGTGGCGCGCGCCGTCGTGAAGCGTTTCGGCTCGACCGTGGCGATTTTGCATTCGCGCCTCACTCCGGCGCAAAAACTTTCCGAATACAAGCGCATCATAAAAAAAGAGGCGCGCGTCGTAATCGGCGCGAGAAGCGCGGTGTTCGCGCCGGTGCCCGATTTGGGAATGATAATCATCGACGAGGAGCACGACTCTTCGTACAAGTCCGAAAACACGCCGCGCTACCACGCGCGGCAAGTGGCAATGCATCGCGCCCAGTCGAAAAAAATTCCGCTCGTCATGGGAAGCGCCACTCCGAGCGTGGAAGCGTGGAATTCAATTCAAGAAAAAAAATTCGAATGCCATTCTCTCACAAAGCGACTTTCGGGCGGAAAGATGCCGCTGATTGAATGCGTGGATTTGTCGCGCGAAAAAATCGACGGAAGCATTTCGAAAATCCTTGAAGACGAAATTCGCGCCACGCTCGCGGAAAACCGCCAAGTGATTTTGTTCCTGAACAGGCGCGGCTTCAACCACATTTTCCGCTGCCAAACTTGCGGCTTCGAACTCAAGTGCAAAAACTGTTCCGTGCCGATGACGTACCACAAAGCGCAAAACAAAATTTTGTGCCATTACTGCGGCTATTCGCTCAAGCCGCTTTCGGTCTGCCCGAAATGCGCTTCGCTCGACATCGGCTATTTGGGATTCGGAACTGAATTCATCGAAAACGAAGTGATGTCGAAATTTCCTTCGGCACGGGTGACGCGGCTCGACACCGATTCGCTCGGAAAGAAAAACGAGCTTGAAGAAAAAATCGCGGCGTTCAAGAACGGCGAGTCCGACATTTTGCTCGGAACGCAGATGATCGCGAAGGGACTGAATTTCCCGAAACTGAAATTGGTGGGCGTGATTCTCGCGGACACTTCGCTGCACCTTCCAGACTTTCGCGCGGCGGAACGAACGTTCTCGCTCATAACGCAAGTGGCTGGAAGAGCCGGAAGATTTTTTCCCGACGGAAAAGTCATCGTGCAAACTTACTCGCCCGAAAATCCCGCGATTTATTTTGCATGCCATTCGCAGGCGCAGAAATTTTATTCCGAAGAAATCGCGATTCGCAAGGCGCTTTCGTTTCCGCCGTTCTCGCGGCTTTTGCGCCTCGTTTTCAGGAGCACGGTGGAACGCGACGCAGAGCAATGCGCAGACGAAGCGAAAAAAATTCTGGACGCGGAATTGAAAATCCTCAAGGAGCGGCACATGTCGGGCGCGGCGGAAAGCGAAATCCTCGGACCAAGCGAATGCGCGCTTTCGAAAGTCGCGTCGAATTATCGCCACCAAATTTTGCTGCGCGGAAAATCGATCGCCATCTTGCAAAGGCTGGCCTCGGTCCTGATTTATTCGTTCCGCGCGCCGCAAGGCGTTTACATCGAAGCGGATATCGACCCGGCAAGCCTTCTATGAATGCCGCCGCGTTCCGTCGAATTTGACTTGCCACAAAAAAAGCCCGTTCGGAGAAGCGGTCGGTCCAGCATTTTTTCTTTGGCGGGAATCGAGCGCGGCCTTGAATTTTTCCACCCCTCCCCCGTCGCGCTCGAATTCAATCAGCGTTCCGACGAGCGAGCGAACCATCTTCCACAAAAACGCGTTCGCCTCTATTTCAAAAACCAAAAGCTTTTGCCCGAACAAATCTTCCTGAAAGAAAAAACGCGCGTTTTCCACGTATCTGAAAGTCGAGACGCTTTTGTCGCCCGCCGCCGCGAACGTCGCAAAATCCATTTCGCCTTTTAAAGTCGAAGCCATTTTTTCGAGCGTTTCAATTTCAGGATTTTTTTTAATCTGCCAGACGAACCGGCTAGAAGCCGCGCATGGAATTTCGCAAGGCAAAATGAAATAGCGATAGACGCGGCTCGTGGCAGAAAATCTCGCGCTGAAATTTTCAGGAATTTCGCGCGCGGAATTTATTCGGACATCGCGCGGCAAAAAATTGTTCAGCGCGCGCGGAATGCTTTGCGCCGGAATCGATTCAATCGGGCAGAAAAAATTCGCGGCTTGGGCGCGCGCGTGCACGCCAGAATCCGTGCGGCCGCTTCCGTGCAAGTCAATCTTTTCGGAAAAAAGTTTTTGCAGCGCGCGCTCCACTTCGCCTTGAACCGTGCGCATCTGCCGAACGTCCTTGCTCGCGTCCTGCCGCTGCCATCCGCAAAAATCCGTTCCGTCGTAGGAAATCGTAAGGAGAATGTTTCGCATTTTTAAATGTTCAAATCCGCGCTGTCCAAAATTTTTGTGAGCGTGTCATAAAGATTTCGCGCATGTTCCAAAAGCGGGCCGGGCTTTTCCTTGGAGGATTTTCCAAGACCGAAAATTCGCGCTATGGAAATTTTCACTTCGTCAAGTTTTTTCAATCGCATTGAAGAATCTACCGTCTGCCCGTATTTGTATTCGAGCAAGCCGCAAAGATAAATCACTCCATCCCAGCCGTAATTCTTGTCGGTGTCAGGCCCCATATTCGCGAGCGTGGAACTTTTTTCCAAACGAGCCGTTTCGTTTTGCACGGCCTGCTGATAAAAGAAAGAAGCTTTTTGGTAAAAAATTTTCGCCGCCACATCGAAATTGTGTTCGGGCACTTCCTCGTTCAAATCGTCGCAAAGCCAAGCCAAGCGAAGCGTCAGAATCGCGCGCTTCATCGTCGGAATGTACGCCAAATCCACGACATCATAAGTCAAAATCGCCAAAAGATACATCGCCGCGCCGTCAAGCAAATTCCGGTTGCGGGTGAGATC
>CAZZFL010000125.1:0-4083 GCA_964653395.1 uncultured Treponema sp.
AGTTGTTAAAATTTTGCGCAAGCGTAATTCTTCCAGAATCCGCACAACGAGTTGTTCGGATTTTTATGGCGAATTTCAAATCGAAATGAAAAATGCAATTTTAGTTTTGCGGAAATTTTTTTAATGAAAATAAAAAAAGTCCGCTTCCAAAGAAGCGGACTTTTAGTGCAAAACTATACCGCAAGTTTCCGTGCTTTTTTGCTACGCAAACGGAAACTTTTTATGCAAGTTTGAAATCTTCGATTACAAACTTGCGTGGCATGTGCGCGCGATAACGTCGTCCTGCTGTTCCTTCGTCAAATTGATGAAGCGAACCGCATAGCCTGAAACGCGTACTGTGAAGTTGGCGTATTCGGGCTTTTCAGGATGCGCCTGGCAATCCTTGAGCTTTTCAACGCCGAACACGTTCACGTTCAAGTGGTGCGCGCCCTTCTCGAAATATCCGTCCATCACGCTCACCAAGTTCGTGACACGCTCGTCTTCGTCGTGACCAAGCGCGCTCGGGTTGATTGTCTGCGTGTTGGAAATTCCGTCAAGCGCGTATTCATAAGGCACTTTCGCCACTGAATTGAGCGATTTGACCAAGCCTTTTGTTTCCGCGCCATAAGAAGGATTCGCGCCCGGACTGAACGGCTCGTGAGCCTTGCGTCCGTCGGGCAAAGCGCCTGTCGCCTTTCCGTAAACGACGTTCGACGTAATCGTAAGAATCGATGTCGAATGCTCGGCGTTGCGATATGTCGGATGCTTTTTGATTTTCGCCATGAAATCCTTCAAAAGCCATTTTGCGATGTCGTCCGCGCGATCGTCGTCCTGACCATAGCGAGGGAAGTCGCCCTGGATTTCAAAATCCTTTGCCAAACCTTGCTCGTCGCGAATGACTTTGACTTTCGCATATTTGATTGCGGAAAGCGAATCAACGACGTGGCTGAATCCCGCAATTCCAGTCGCGAATGAACGGCGAACATCCGTGTCGATGAGCGCCATTTCCGCCGCCTCGTAATAATACTTGTCGTGCATATAATGAATCGCGTTGAGGCAGTTGACATAAAGCCCCGCAAGCCAATCAAGCACGATGTCGTACTTTTTCATCACTTCGTCATAATCCAAATATTCCGAAGTAATCATCGGCAATTCAGGTCCGACCTGCGCATAAGGCGTGAGTCCCGCGCCTTCGTCTTTGCCGCCGTTGATGGCGTACAAAAGCGCCTTCGCCAAATTCGCGCGCGCTCCGAAGAACTGCATTTCCTTTCCGGTTTCCGTCGCGGAAACACAGCAGCAGATTGAATAGTCGTCGCCCCAAATCGGTCGCATTACATCATCGTTTTCATACTGAATCGAAGAAGTGTCAATGGAAATTTTCGCGGCATATCGGCGGAAATTTTCTGGCAAACGCTTTGAATAGCAGACCGTGATGTTCGGCTCGGGGCTTGGTCCCATATTTTCCAAAGTGTGCAAGAAGCGGAAGTCGTTTTTGGTAACCAAACTGCGTCCGTCCACGCCGAGTCCCGCCACTTCGAGCGTAGCCCAAATCGGGTCGCCGGAGAAAAGCTGATTGTAGGATTCGATTCGCGCGAAGCGCACCATGCGGAATTTCATTACGATGTGATCCACCAATTCCTGCGCCGCTTCTTCGGTCAAAGTGCCGTTTTTAAGATCGCGCTCGATGTAAATGTCGAGGAATGTCGAAATGCGTCCGACGGACATTGCCGCGCCGTTTTGAGTTTTGATTGCCGCCAAATATCCGAAGTAGAGCCACTGGAACGCTTCGCGTGCATTGCGGGCGGGCTTGGAAATGTCGTAGCCGTAAATCGCGGCCATCGCCTTGATTCCTTTGAGAGCCTTGATTTGCTCGGCGATTTCTTCGCGCTGGCGGATGACTTCTTCCGACATCGTGCCGTTTCCGCAATTCGCCAAATCTTTTTGCTTTGATTCCATAATGAAATCAATTCCATAAAGCGCGACACGGCGATAGTCGCCGACGATTCGTCCGCGTCCGTAAGTGTCCGGCAAGCCAGTGAGAATGTGCGCACTGCGAGCTTTGCGGATTTCGGGCGTGTAGACATCGAAAACAGCATCGTTGTGCGTCTTGTGATATTCAGTGAAAATCTTGTGCAATTCTTCATTGGGCTTGTAGCCGTACATCGCGCAAGACTGTTCCGCCATTTTGATTCCGCCGAAAGGCATGAAAGCGCGTTTGAGAGGCTTGTCTGTCTGAAGTCCGACGACTTTTTCCAAATCTTTGCCTTCAGGACAAATGTAGCCGGCCGGATGCGAAGTGAGTCCGGTAACGACATCCGTGTCCAAATCCAAAACGCCCGAGCGTTTTACCGTAACCGTGGTAACTTCGCCAGTTTTTTTGTTCTTTTTGGTTTCGGTCACTTCCACAACTTTGTTGTGCTCGGCCTTTTGCAATTTTTGCAATTCGTCGAACAATTTCTGCGTCGCCCCGGTCGGTCCCGCCAAAAACTTTGCGTCACCCTCGTAAGGCGTGTAGTTCATTTGAATGAATTCGCGGACGTTGATTTCGTCCTGCCAAAGACGGCCAGTTTTAAAACCGGCCCACTCTTCTCTTAGAGCCATAAATACCTCCGTTATATTTTAGGTTGCGAACAACCGACGCTCCCAAAAAACTTTGGAAGCACGCTTATTTCCTTATTTATAGTATAACTCCATTTCGGTTTTAAAGCAATAGAAATTTGAAAAAAAATTGCATAAAATTAAATTGTATTCAATCAAATCTAAAGCAATTCCTTCACGAGTGCGTCCATTTTTTCTTCGTCGCAAATTTTCATCGCGCCTTTTATGGAAACGACATTTTCGCAAAATTCAAGATTCCTGCAATTTCCGAATTGTGCGCACATCGCTTTCGCGGCCAGCGGCGCCCACGAGCCGTTTTCGATGAATCCGATTTTTCGGTTTTGGAAATTTCGTTCCGTCAAAGCTTCGATAAAATTTCTCATCGCGGGAAAAACGCCGCAATTGTAAGTCGGCGCTGCCAAAACCAATTTTTCATAGCGGAACGCGTCCTCGACAATTTCAAAAACATCGTCACGCGCCACGTCAAAAACCGAAACTTTCGGGCAGCCGGCTTCGCGCAGCTTTTCGGCGAATTTTTCGGCGGCGAATTTCGTGTGTCCGTAAATCGAAGCGTAAGCCACGACCACGCCTTCGCTTTCGGCTTCGTATTTCGACCAAGTGTCATAAAGCGAAATGTATTCGCAAAGATTTTCGCGCAAAATCGGACCGTGAAGCGGACAGATTTGATTTATTTCAAGCGCGGAAACTTTTTTCAAAGCCGCCTGAACGTTCGCGCCGAATTTTCCGACAATTCCAAAATAATAACGCCGAGCCTCGCACGCCCAATCGTCAAGCGGATTCGCTTCGTCAATCGCGCCAAATTTTCCAAAGCCGTCGGCGGAAAAAAGAATTTTTTCATTCGGCTCGTAACTGAAAATCACTTCCGGCCAATGCACGTTCGGCGCGGCGATGAAATTCAATTTGTGCTTTCCCAAATCAAGCGAGTCGCATTCCTTCACGACAATTCGGCGTTCGGCAAAATCAGTTTCAAAGAAATTCTTCATCATTGAAAACGCCATTTGCGACGAAACAATTTTCGCGTTCGGATATTTTTTTGCAAAATTCAAAATATTCGCGCTGTGATCGCTTTCCATGTGATGGACGACGAGAAAATCCACGTTCGCGCCGCCCGCCGCCGCTTCGATTTTGCCAAGCCATTCGTCGCCAAAATTTTCGTCCACGGTGTCAAGCACGGCAATTTTTTCATCACGAATCATATAGGAATTGTAGGACATTCCGCACGGCACGGGAAACTGCCCTTCGAACAAATCGATTTTTTTGTCATTCACTCCGCAATAAATAATGTCTTCGGAAATTTTCATAACGCCTCCAAATGCGATTTTTGCAAGACCAAAATTTTCTACATTATAAAGCAAAGCGGATTTTTGGGCAAGAGAAAGGGAAGGTGAGTTCGCGGGAAAGTCGCTGAAAATTTCGCGCCATTTATTTTGCAAAATGCGATTTTCGTATTTTCAAAAGCGAGCAACTTTTTTCAAAAAATGCAAA
>CAZZFL010000126.1:0-4062 GCA_964653395.1 uncultured Treponema sp.
AATCAACATACCCGACGCAGCGCGTTTGGGCATGAATCTCCGCACAAATCAATTGAAGCTGCTTCGCGTGTACGGCGAGCCAATCCACATCCAAACGTCTTCGCCCGAGCCGATGTAATCTTTGTGCTTGCCTTCGATTAAAAATTGCACGCTTTCCACGGTGGCGAATTCTGTGGCGGTGAAGACGATTTGCATCAATTGCGCGCGATAGCCTTCCGCGCCGATTGTGTTGAATTCAAATTCCTCGCTGAAATTTAGCGCGGCAATTCCGTCGCGGACGCTCGCGCCCAAAAGCCGCGTGCCTTCGGGAATGAGCGACATGCATTTTTCTGATTCCGTCGGGCCTGCCACAAGCGCGCGAATTGTGCTTGTCAAAGGCGAATCGTTTTTGGCGATGGCGCGCGTGACGTTTTTGCGATTTACGTTGCCGTCGGAATCCACTTGCACGAAAAACAATTTTACGTTCATCGTTTGCACGGCTGGCTTCGGCTTTTCCACTTTTGGCTCGACGACCGTCTTTTCGGACTTTTCAGTTTGCGGCGGTGGAACAGTGACATCTTCTTCATATTCTTCGGCTTCGCTTTCCGCCGCGTTCGCGAAATCTTTTTGGTTTTGCTTCAAATCTTCCAAATCGAACATTCCGGGCGTGTGAATTTCGGCTTTGCCGGGCGCGGGCGTTTCTTCCACTTCCAAAAGTCCGTTCGTTTTGTTCGGCTTTTCTTTCACTTCGTAATTTTGAATGAATTCGGGCGTGGAGCCTGTGACTCGTTCGAAAAAATTCGTTGATTTCAAATTCGCGACGAAATCATCTTTTTTCACCAAAAAAATAATCACCAAAATCAAGAGAATCAAAAGCCATAGCGCGACGAAGAATTTATTTCGCTTTGTTTTTTTCGAAGCCATAAAATTATTATAGTGGATATTGATATTATGTTCAAGTTGCGTTATAATATAAAAATTAAATTGACAAAATTTTGTTTTTTGTCAAGGAAAATCTTCGCTTTCGAAAACTTGAATTGTTTGGAAAGGCTGATTTTTATTTGCCAGAACGGGAGGTTCGTTATGATGGACGTGGATGGAAAGACAATTCCAAAATTGTTGCGCGAAAAAGTTTTGAAATATCACGACGTGCCGGCACAATATTTTCGTAATGATTCAGACGATTTTGATTTTTTGACATACGATCAAATGTGGGATTTTGCGATGAATTTTGCTGGCGCGTTGCTTTTGCACAATGTCGCTCGCGGCGAAAAAATCGGCTTGATTGCCGACGACCGCAAAGAATGGCAGCATGCGAGTTTGGGAATTCTTGCCGTGGGCGCGATCGACGTGCCGCGCGGCACGGACGCAAGCCGCGAAGATTTGAAATACATTCTTTCTTTCGTTGAATGCAAAATCTGCATCACCGAAAATTCTTCCGCCGCAAAAAAAATCCTTGATTCGAAAAAAGATTTGCCTGCGCTCAAATCTTTGATTTTGTTCGACGAGCCGGACGAGGAAATCTTTTCTTTGGCGAAGGAATGCGGAGTTTCGATTTTCAAATTTGACGAATTGCTCGAAGAAGGAAAAAAATTCCGCGACGAGAATTCCGGCAAGATTGATTCGGAATTGGAAAAAGGAAATTGGGATGACATCGCCACGATTATTTTTACAAGCGGCACGACCGGCATTCCGAAAGGCGTTGTAATCACGCATGGAAATTTCTTGTCGCAGCTCATCGAAGTGACGGACAGAATCTGGCTTCGCCCGAACGAGCGCGCGCTTTGCATTCTTCCAGTTTGGCACGTTTTCATGCGCGAAGTGGAATATGTGATTTTGAGCCAGGGATGCGCGCTTTGTTATTCCAAGCCGATTGGCAACGTTCTTTTGGGCGACCTCACGAAATTGAATCCTGTGATTTTGCCGGCAGTTCCACGAGTCTTTGAAAGTGTCCTCGAAGGAATAAATCGCAAGATGCGGCGCAAGGGCGGAATCACGCTCGCCATGTACACTTTTTTTGTGCACGCCGCTATTTTGCACAGCCGCATGCACAGAAAGCTTTTCAGGCAGAACATCCGATTTAAAAAAGAATTCATGCCGTTTTGGTGGGCGATCTTGGTTCTACCGTGGCTCTTACTTTGGCCGACCAAACTTTTGGGCAACGCGCTTGTGTTCAAGAAGATCCGCGCCATGCTCGGGACGAACTTCCGCGCGGGCGTCGTGGGCGGCGGCTCTTATCCAAAATCGGTGGACGAATTCTTTTGGGCGATCGGCGTGAACATCGTAGAAGGCTACGGCCTCACCGAGACTTCGCCCATCGTCTCCGTGCGATTCGTTGACAAGCCTATCTTTGGAAGCATCGGCACTCCGCTCTACGGCGTGCAGGCGCGAATCGTTGATATGGAAGGAAACGTCTTGCCTAAATGTCAAAAGGGCGTTTTGCAGATAAAAGGCCCGACAGTGATGCAAGGCTATTACAATCGCCCCGAACTAACCGCGAAGGCAATCTCTCCGGACGGTTGGCTGGACACGGGCGACCTAGCGATAATCGGAATGGCTGGAGAGTTGAAGATTCTTGGACGAGTGAAAGACACGATCGTTTTGCGCGGAGGAGAAAATGTCGAGCCGATACCGTTGGAAACAAAGCTCACGGAATCAATGTACATCTCCACAGCCGTGGTCATCGGGCAGGACGAGAGAAATCTCGGCGCGCTCATCCTTCCGAATCAGGAAGAACTCGTGCTTTGGGCGCAAGGGTGCAACATTGAATTCGAGACGTTCGAAGACCTAGTGAAGACGCCGGAAGCATACAAGTTCATAGACAGCATCGTCCGTGAGACCATTTGCGCGAAAAACGGCTTCCGCGCGTTCGAACGCATCCCACGATTCGCGCTCCTCTCAAAGCCGTTTGAAGTGGGCCGCGAACTTTCCGCCAAGCAAGAATTGATGCGCTACAAAATCACGGAGCTTTATCCGAACGAAGTGAAATCGATTTTCAGGGAATAAAAGCGACTGTAAAAGGAGAAATAAAATGAAAATAAAATGTTTGATAATTGGGCTTGTTTTTGCCTGCCAATTTTTATATTCTCAAGAATCGGCATTCACAAACGAAATTGACGCAACAGCAGAAACAGTCAAAGAAGAAAATCAAAAAACTGTAAAACAAAACAGCGCAAAGCAAGGCAAAAATTCCATCACGAAATTGCAGTGGAAAAATGCCGACGCGCGACGAGCGAAAGAAGCCCATTGCGATGACTTGGTTTTTCTGTGCGCGAACGCGCGGAACATTCCTGACGGAACGGACGCAAAAATCAAGATTGTCGAAGAAGTCGAGGACGGGCAGGACAAAGACGTCGCCACTCTGAACGCGGTCGTAAACAATGGCAAGATAAAATGCGAGTGGAAAATCGTTTACGAAGAAAATGACGATGAAACGGACGGCGAGCAGGAAGAAACAGAAAACGACTACATTTTTCCGGAATATGTGTTCACCGTGGAATGCGACGGAGCGACAAGCGAAAAAAGCCCGAAGTTGAAAATTATGGCATGGATATTAACGCGGTTAGTAGATAAAAGAACTGGGGAACCGATTGCGAACAGAAAATACATTGTTTTTCTTTTGAATGGCTTGAAAATAGAAGGCACGACAGACAGCGACGGATATGTTAGATTGAGAAATTTGAAATTTGGCGAATATTTTATATCCATTGCTGATTGATTAGATAACATCCTGAGCCACAAAAGCATATGGAATTCGAGCGCATGAATTGAGTGGAATCTGCGCTGCGCCTTGCCTTGTCCATCGCACGATTTTGCTCTGTGTTCGCGTTGCGGAACAAAAACTTTTACTACCTTTGGAAATACCCTCTGCACCGTTCCGCTTCCGTAAGGGGGTCCAGAGGAAATTCACTCACCTTTCAGGGAAATCACTTCTAGAATATAGTCGCCGAACCTTTCTGCCTTTACTTCGCCGATTCCGTGGATTGCGCGGAGCGCGGAACGAGTCGCCGGCTTTTTGTTCGCGAGTTCGGTCAAGGTTTTGTCGCTGAAAATATAGTATGGCGGGATGTTGTTCTCTTCGGC
>CAZZFL010000127.1:0-4037 GCA_964653395.1 uncultured Treponema sp.
AAGCGTCTTTCAATTTTGGCGCAAAAGAACGACCCAATCAATCCCGACTTGTATGAAAAATACAATGTCAAGCGCGGTTTGCGCAATGCGAACGGAACGGGCGTTCTCGTTGGATTGACTCAGATTGGCGATGTGGTGGGTTATGAAATCGACAAGGACGGAAACAAAATCGCCGTTCCGGGACGACTTTTGTACCGCGGCTACGACGTGGCGGATTTAGTTCACGACATGCAAAGTCGCGACGAATTCGGCTACGAACAGACAGCGTATCTTTTGATTTTCGGGCAGCTGCCCAACAAAAAGCAGCTCGCGCGTTTTTCGGAATATCTTGGAAATTATAGGACGCTGCCGGAAAATTTCACCGAAGACATGATTATGAAAGCGCCGTCCAGCGACATCATGAACAAAATCGCGCGCGGAGTTTTGGCTTTGTATTCTTATGACAACGATCCGGAAAATCGCAGCGTGGGAAACATCATGCGGCAGTGCATTGAAGTCACTTCGCGGCTTTCCACTTTGGCGGCCTATGCTTATCAGGCCAAGCGGCGTTTCTACGACAACAAGAGCATGTACATCCACAATCCGCTGCCAAATCTTTCTACGGCGGAAAATTTTTTGCGACTGATTCGTCCCGATAAAAAATACACGCAGCTCGAAGCGCAGACTCTCGACCTCGCGCTCATCTTGCATGCGGAGCACGGCGGCGGAAACAATTCTTCGCTCACGGTGCATGTCGTTTCATCCGCGGACACGGACACATATTCCACGATTGCGGCGGCCATCGGCTCGCTCAAAGGAAGCAGGCACGGCGGCGCGAACATTCGCGTGATGGAAATGATGGACGACATCAAGGCGAACGTGAAAGATTGGGCGGACAACGAAGAGATTCGCGCGTATCTCACGAAAATCGCTTCGCGTCAGGCTTACGACAAAACCGGCCTCATCTACGGAATGGGGCACGCAGTCTACACCGTAAACGATCCTCGCGCCTTGCTTTTGAACGAACTGGCGGAGCGCCTCGCAAAGGAAAAAAATTGCATCAAGGAATTTCGGCTTTACAAAAAAATCGAAAAGATTGCGCCCGAAGTCATCTACAAAGTTCACGGCTCGGAAAAAAAGATTTGCGCCAACGTCGATTTTTTCTCAGGCTTCGTCTACACGATGCTCGACATTCCGCGCGAGCTTTACACCCCGCTTTTCGCCATTTCGCGAATCGCAGGCTGGAGCGCGCACCGCATCGAGGAAGTGGTGGCGGGCGGCCGAATCTATCGTCCGGCATACAAAAACATTTGTCCCGAACGCAAATACATTCCGCTGGAAAATCGAAAATAAAAATTCGGCGAATGTTTGCGGATTTCGTTTTCGATGAATTCGCGATTTGCAAAATTTGGAATTTTTCTAAAAAATCCAAATTGCAAGGAACAATAAAATAGTGTGCGGATTTTGGCTTCGAGTTTTTCAAAACTCATTTTTCGATCGTAAGGAAATTTAAAATTGTCACTAAAATGGCGCGACAATTTTAAATTCGAGTTTTTGCTTCGCCAAAAACTCGCTTATTAATTGTAGTTTCTCGCTCCGCTACGAAACTACTTTTTCAACAATGAAAAAAGTTGAAACTTTTTTCATTGTTGAAAATCAAGGAAATTTTATGGAACGGCTTGACAAAATTCTTTCTCATGCTGGACTTGGAACGCGGCGCGACGTGAAACGCATTTTGCATTCCGGCGCAGTTTGCGTGAACGGCGAAATTGTCTACACGCCCGATGCGCATATTGATTTGGAACGCGATGAAATTCTTGTGGACGGAAATCCGCTTGCGCTCGAAAAAAATGTTTACCTTATGATGAACAAAATCGCGGGAACGGTTTGCACTTCAAAGGAGGGTGAACGGCAGACTGTGTTCGAGCTGCTCGACGAATGTTATCGCACGCCGTATTTCGCCTCGCATTTGCATTTGGTCGGCAGGCTCGACGCGGACACGGAAGGCCTTTTGATTTTTACCACTGACGGCGCGCTCACTCACAAATTGATTTCGCCGAAAACTCAGTGCGAAAAAAAATATTTCGTGCGCTTGGAAAAAAATATTTCTTCTGGCGAACGCGACGCTTTGCGGGAAAAATTTTCGCGCGGATTTAAAATTCCTGCCGAAGGCGCGGAAAGCGAATTCGTTTCGCTTCCTGCAAAAATCGAATTCACGGAAAACGCGAACGAAGTTTTTCTTACGATTTGCGAAGGAAAATTTCATCAGGTAAAACGAATGTTCCGAGTTTTTGAAAACGAAGTTTTGTATTTAAAGCGAGTTAAAATTGCCGCGCTCGCGCTGGACGAAAATCTCGCTCCCGGCGAATACAAAAAAATGACGGCAGAAGAAGTTTCGCTTTTGTGCGAAAAGGAGTTGTAAAAATGACTGACATTGAAATCGCTCAGAAAAACAAAATGGTTCCGATTTCGGAAGTGGCAAAAAAAATCGGCATCGAAGAAAGCGCGCTGGAATTTTACGGCGAGCACAAGGCAAAAATAAATTTTTCAAAATTGCGCGAATTGCAAGAAAAGGCGCGTGAGAAAAACGCTCGCGGAAAATTGATTCTGGTAACAGCGATTACGCCGACGCCCGCCGGGGAGGGGAAATCCACCGTCACGATTGGCTTGACCGACGGACTTTGCAAAATCGGAAAACGCGCGGCGGCGGCTTTGCGCGAGCCTTCGCTCGGACCTTGCTTCGGCGTGAAGGGAGGGGCTTGCGGCGGCGGCTTCGCGCAGATTGTTCCGATGGAAGACATCAACTTGCATTTTACGGGCGACATTCACGCCATCACTGCCGCCAACAATTTAATTGCCGCGCTCATCGACAATCACATTCAGCAAGGAAACGATTTGCAAATCGATCCGCGCACGGTTTCTTGGAAACGCTGCGTGGACTTGAACGATCGCCAACTTCGCAACATAATTTCGGGTTTGGGAAAACGCACCGACGGCGTTCCGCGAGAAGATCATTTTCAAATTTCCGTGGCTTCGGAAATCATGGCAATCATCTGCCTTTCCAAAACGATTTCGGAATTGAAAGAACGAATCGCGAATATTACAATCGCGCAAAATTTTTCAAAGCAGGACGTGAAATTCGGCGAGCTTAAATGCGTGGGCGCGGTGGCGGCATTGCTCAAAGATGCGATTCGCCCGAACCTTGTCCAGACGCTCGAAAAAAATCCGGCGTTCGTGCACGGCGGACCTTTCGCCAACATCGCGCATGGATGCAATTCCGTAAACGCGACGCTTTGCGCTTTGGCGAGCGCGGACTACGTTGTCACCGAAGCGGGATTCGCCGCAGATTTGGGCGCGGAAAAATTCATGGACATAAAATGCCGCTTGGCAAAAATTGCGCCGGATGCGGTTGTGGTCGTGGCGACGATTCGCGCTTTGAAAATGCACGGCGGCGTTCCGAAAAACGCGCTTGCTTCGCCGGATGTCGCGGCGGTGGAACGTGGCTTTGAAAATCTCAAAGTGCATTTGGAAAATCTTGCAAAGTTCGGCGTGAAGACTGTCGTTGCAGTGAACAAATTTTCTAGCGACACCGAAGAAGAAATTTCCGCGCTGAAAAAACTTTGCGAGAAAAATAATTCTCGCGCGATTTTGTGCGAAGCGTGGGAAAAAGGCGGAGAAGGCGCGGCGGAACTTGCCCGTGCAGTGGCGGAAACCGTGGAGCGCGGCGAAAACAATTTCCATTATTTGTACGAAGATTCGCTTTCGCTAAAAGAAAAAATTGAAACGCTCGCAAAAGAAATTTATCGCGCCGAGCGTGTGGAATTCGCCGAAACCGCTTTGAAAAAAATCGACGCGCTAGAAAAATCGGGCTATGGAAATCTTCCAGTTTGCATGGCGAAAACGCAAAACTCAATCAGCCACGATCCAAAACTTTTCGGCGCGCCGAGCGGCTACGCTTTCCCAGTGCGCGACGTGCAACTTTATTCGGGCGCGGGATTTGTCGTGGCTCTTTCGGGCGAAATCATGACGATGCCTGGTCTGCCGAAAATGCCCGCCGC
>CAZZFL010000128.1:0-4011 GCA_964653395.1 uncultured Treponema sp.
CGCCGCAAGAACATACCCGCCGCCGTCCGCGCGGTCCGGGCGTTTTAGCCGGGCAAGGCTTCGCTCTTGTTCAAAAAACACAAACATCGCAAAAATGGCGATTGTACCCTTTCATTTTTATGACGGAAAAAGAAAAAATCGGACGCGGCGCAATCCTGCACTGCTGGTGCTGGTCGTTCAAGACGATCGAGGCAAACTTGGAAAAAATCTCTCTCTCAGGATTCAGCGCAATCCAGACTTCACCCGCCAACACGTGCCGTGTCGGAGACGGCGGCGGGCTAGAAATCATGAGCCGGGCGAGCGGAAAATGGTACTACCACTATCAGCCCGTTGACTGGAAAATCGGGAACTACCAGCTCGGAACGCGCGACGAATTCATCTCGATGTGCCGGGCGGCGCGCGAAAGGAACATCGCCGTCATCGTGGACATCGTTCCGAACCACACTACCCCGTACAAGAACGAAATCTCGGGCGACTTCCTTCGAGCCGTGGGCGGAATGGAAAAAATGTACCACGCGAACGCCACGCATCGCATAAATGATTTTTTCGACAGGCGCGAGCTAGTCTCCGCGAACCTCTGCGGACTTCCCGACGTGAACACGGAAAATCCGCTCTATCAGGAATACCTGCTCGACTACGCGAACGACCTGATTTCCTGCGGCGCGGGCGGACTCCGCTTTGACGCGGCCAAGCACATCGCCCTACCCGACGACCCTCTGGACGCGCTTTCCGAGCGAAACGACTTTTGGGAAGTCTTCACTGGAAGAAAGTCCGTGCGCGGAAAAACGCTCGGAAACGCGGAACGCCTTTTCTTGTACGGCGAAGTCCTTCAGGAAGGATGCTCGCGCGAAGAAGCCTACGGGAATTTCTTTCCGGTCACGGCGAGCCTTTACGGCGAATTCTTGAGGAGCGCGCTCAAGGAAAAAAATCTCGACGCCGCGAAAATTCCTGACTTCCAAAACAAGGCGAGCCGCCTCGTCACGTGGGTCGAAAGCCACGACACTTACGCCAACGAAGGCGAATCTGCTGATCTCACGAATTTCCAAATCCGCGCGGGCTGGGCGGCGATCGCTTCGCGAAAGTGCGGAACGCCGCTTTTTTTCAGCCGCCCGAAAGGACGCGAGGCCACGCAATTTCCGGGCGAGTCGAAAATCGGCGACGCGGGAAACGACGAATTTTTCTGCGCCGAGATTTCGGCGGTGAACGGATTCAGGAACGCGATGCAAGGCGAAGGCGAGGAATTCTCAAACGGCGAAAGCCGCGGCGTGCTCATGATAAAGCGCGGCGAAAAAGGACTTGCCATCATAAACATGGAAAGCCGCCCGCAAAAAATCGAGGCGCGGATAGGCCTCCGCGAAGGCACGCACATCGACCGAGCGAACGGCGCGGAATTTTTTTGCCGGAACGGAATCTTGCGCGGAACAATCGGCGCACAAAAAATCTGCGTGGTTTATTGAAAGGCGTGCCCTTCCCCATTTCGGCTTCGATAAATTGGCGCGAACATCGCGCATCCCTTTCGTGCACCGCGCCAGCGCGATTTATTTCATTGCAAATTTGTGATTCTGGAAAAAATCAATTTCCCAAAATCCGGAATTCAGGCTAATTCGCCTTCTCAATCAAATTCCGACTTTCCAATTCCGAAAGAATTCTTTCGACGATTTCATCGGGAGGAATCTCGCTCACGTCGATTACAAAATCCGCCACGGCGCGAAAATCGTCGTTGTCGATGCCGTAGAGTTTTTTGTAGCGCCGCGTGTCCTCGCCGTCGCGCATTTTCGTGAACGACGCGATCTCTTCGAGCGAGCCGCCTTCCCTACTTTGGATTCTTTTCGCGCGGATTTCGTCGCTCGTGATTAGATAAATTTTCGCGTCCGCTTCCTTGAGCATCCAAATCGCGAGCCGGCTTCCGAGCACGCACGAATCCTCGCGGGCAAGCTCCACCTGCCGCGTGTCCACTTCGATGTCGAATTCGTCGCTGGACTTCGCCGCCTCAATCACCTGCGCGAGCGTCATTCCCTTTTCCTCGGCCAGCTGGCGGAACGTGAAATTCACCATGCGGATTCCGAGCCGCCTTGAAAGGAGCGCGCTCACGGTCGTGTTTCCGCAGCCCGACTTTCCGCTTATCGCGACGCGCAATTTTTTTCCCGAAGGAATTCTGTATTCCATAATTCTCTCCAAATATCAATTCGTTTTAAAGATTTTCAAGGAAATCGAGTTTTATTCGTCCGCCTTTTGCAAAAGTTTTGTTTCCCACGAAAGCAAGTCCCTTTCCTTTTGCGCGTCGTTTCCCTTTACGTCGCAGAGGATGCGGAAGACCGGCTCCGTCCCTGAAGGGCGCATCCAAATGAACGAGGAGGGGGAAGCCGAGCCGTTTTCGTAGAAAAGGATTTTCAAGCCGCCCGTGCCTGATTTCGAAAAATCCTTCGCTTGGGAAACTTCTTTCGTGCCGTTTGTGAGCGAAGCGGTCCACGAAGTGATCGCATATTTTTTCACGAAGCCTTCGCTGTCCGTGGCGAACGAGCGTTCGAATTCGACTTGGAAATTCTTTTTGAGAAGCGCGATGTCGCGCGACTTCACTTTCAGCAACGCGCGGCTTTCGCTCACGCCGGTGGTCGTGTATTCAGGAAGCGAGTCGATGATGTCGTCGAGCGTGAAATCATTTTTGTACGGAACGCCGCGCCTTTCGCACCACAAATGGAAAAGCCCTTTTTTTTCTTCGCCGCCGGCGCGTCCGTCCTTGATTGCGAGCAACTTTATCATCGCGAAAACCGTGTTGAGCGGATCGCGCACGCACGAAGGATGCGTTATCGTTCCGCCGTTGCTTCCTTCGCCGAGGATTCGCACTGTGAAGCCTTCGGAGCGAAGTTCCCTCGCGAGGTTCACGACGTTCGCTTCGCCCACTTCCGCGCGGAAGACTTTCGCGCCGAACGCCTTCGCGATTTCGTCGATTCGCATTGACGTGGGGCAGTTCACCGCCACCGCCATCTTGCCCTTGTCCGAGCCGCTTTTGGAAATCCATTCCATGTACGAAAGTTCCGCCAGCACCGAAAGCGAAAAGACTTCCTGCGCCTTCAAGATTTTCGCCGCCCCGTCGCGCTCGCTCCAGTAGACCAAATTTCCACGGTCGCCGTCGCAGTCGCACATGTAGCCGAGAAGGAATTTTTCGTTGCCGGATTTCTCGCGCGCTTCTTCCAAAAATTTCTGCACGTGCACGAGGTTTTCAGGCTCGGGAATTATTTCGTGCGCGATTTTTCCCGAAACGCCGTTCATCGAAAGGAAATCGACATTGTGCTTTTCAAAGAAATTTTTGTCGATGCATTCCGTCCGCGCGCTTCCGTTGAAGTCGCAGACGACGCCGATTTTGTTTTCGTTCAAAATCGAATCGAATTCGCCGAAGAAATTTTCGCGCCCGTCTTCGTCCGAAATCGCGGAAATCACTTCGCAGGAAAAATTTTCGTAGGCGGCAAGCGACTCGCCTTTGAAAAAATTCCGCCTTTCCAAAATGTCGCCGATTTCAATCTCGCGATATTCCTCCAAAAATTCCGGGACGCTTTTTACGTCCGCAATTTTTCGGATGAAAATTTCTTTTACCTTTGCGTTCTCGTCCGCGCTCAAAACGCCGCCGTCGCAAAGCCCGAATTTTATTCCGTTGTGACCCACGGGATTGTGGCTCGCCGAGACATATATGAAGCCGTCCGCGCCTTTCGCATACGCCATGATTTCAGGCGCGGCCGCGACTCCAAGGAATTTCACGGTGATTTTTTCGCGCCGCTTCAAAGCCTGCAAAACCGCGCGGCAGATTTCATCGCCAGTAGGACGCGTGTCACGCGCTACGACGATCGCGGGACTTTCGATGCCTTTTTCTTCGCGCAAATATTCCGCGAACGAAAGGGCCGCGAGGACGGAAAGCGCGCAGTTTTCCTCGCCAATCCCGCGTGAAAAATCCTGCTCGTTTCCGCTTTGCGCGAATACTTTTCGCCAGCCGCTCGCCGAGAGAATCATTTTGTGTTC
>CAZZFL010000129.1:0-3959 GCA_964653395.1 uncultured Treponema sp.
GCGGTGATTGAAATCGCTTCGACTGGCGTTCGGCTTTCAATAGTTGAAGTCATCTCGCAAAAAGACTCAGCCGAAAATTCCGAAGGCAAGGCTGGGAATGCGCGGAGCGTTTTTTGGAACACGCTTGACAGGAGCGAAATCCCGATTACGTTCGGCGCGGAGATTTTCGCCACCGGCCAAATCAAGCAAAGTTCGATTTCGCAATGCATTCAAATTCTCGTGCGCTACAAAGAGCAGCTCGCCGCATGGGGACTTTCTCCGCAAGATGCCACGGTCATCGCCACAAGCGCGTTGCGCGAATCCCACGACCGCGATTCCATCATCGACAGAATTTTCGTGCGCACTGGATTCAAAGTGCAAATCATCGACGGCCTTGAAGAAAGCCGCCTGATGTACATCGCCGTCCGCGAATGTTTCAAAAATAGCCCGATAAATTTGGAAGGCGACGATTTCATAATTTTGGAAGCGGGCGGCGGCACCACCGAACTCACTTTGCTGAAAAAAGGCAGCATCGTCGGAGCGCATTCCTTCAGGCTGGGAGCGGCACGCGTGGAACAGCGGCTCGGACAAGTGGGCGCGACGGACACGACGCGGCGTTATGTTCGGCAGTTCATTTTGAATTCGAAAAATTCGCTCAACGAAGAATTGAAAAATCTCAAAATGGAAAGTTTCATCGCCGTGGGAAAAATTCCGCAAATCGCCGCGCTTTGTGTCGGCAAGCCGATTTCCACTTTTCTGTGGGAAATTCCGCGCGAAAAATTTTTTGAATTCGCGAACGAAATTCAAAATTATTCCGTGGAAGAATGCATGGCGCGTTTTAAAATTTCGTACAACGACGCGGCGCAAATGCACACGGGATTTTTCATTTATGAAACTTTTTTTGAACTGGGCGACGCGAAAACAATCATCGTGCCGGAAACGAATTTGCGCGAAGGAATTCTCATCAGCAAAATCGATTCTCCGGACGAAGAATTGCAGCAGGAATTCTACAAGCAGATTTCCGCGGGCGCGTTGAATTTGCTGCGAAAATATCATGGCGACGAAAGCCACGCGTCTTATGTCGCGAAAACGTCGCTTGAAATTTTCGACGAACTCAAAGACGAAAGCGCGCTCGACAAACGCGCTCGGGTTTTGCTCGAAGCGGCGGCGATGCTTCACGACATCGGAATTTTCGTGCGAATGGAAAATCACCATTTGCACAGCGCGTACATAATTTCCAATTCGGAATTTTTCGGACTTGGCAAAAACGAAATCACGATAATTTCCGAAATCGCAAAATATCATCGAGGCCACGCGAATCCGCAGGACGAAGAGCAATTCCAAATGTTGCCGCGCGCCGAACGAATGATGATTTTAAAACTCACTTCGATGATTCGAATCGCGGACGCGCTGGATCGCGGTCACACGCAGAAATTCGAGCAGCTCAAATTCCGCCGGCAAAAAGATTCGTTCATCATCGACACGGGAAACAGGCACAACACGGTTTTGGAACGGCGCGCGCTCGGCGAAAAAGGCGAAATGTTCGAATCGGTTTTCGGCTACAAAGTGATTTTGTCTTGACTTCGATTTGCAAGGCGAGCGCGCGATTTGGGCGAAATTGCTTTTTCATCGCGTCTTTTTTCATCGCGAAGACGCTTATATTTTGTAAAATATTTTATGGAAGCCCCTAAAAACTTCAGTTTTTGGAGGTAACTTTGAAAATGCGATGTTCTTCATCGCGCTATTATGGCGACGAAGAACTCGTCGGCACATTCGAAGAAATTGCCAAAAGCAAGTTTTTCGAAATGCCATTATGGGAGAAATATGGCTACTGCGAAAATTTCATCTGACAAATTTTTAAACCGCGAACTTTCTTGGATAGAATTCAACGCGCGAGTTTTGCACGAAGGATTGCGCACCGACGTTCCGCTTTTGGAGCGGCTCACTTTTCTTTCGATAGTGACAAGCAATTTCAACGAATTTTTTCAAGTGCGCGTGGCTTCGATAAAACGGCTTTTGAAAAACGCGCCCGGAGCGAAAGACATTTCGGGACTCACGCCGAAGCAGCAACTCCGCGCGATTTCCGAACGAGCGCACGAAGTGATGGCGGAACAGCAAGAATGCCTCAAATCGCAAATCCTGCCGCTTTTGGCGAAAGAAGGATTCGTGTACAAGCGTCCAGAAAATTTCAGCGCGGCGCAAAAAGAATTCACCGAAGATTTTTTCAAAAATCAGATTCTGCCGCTTCTCACTCCGCTTCGGACGGACACCGAGCAATTTCCGCAAATCGTGAATTTAAAATATCACGCGGCGTTTTTGCTCAAGCCCATCGCGAACATTCGCGTGACGAACAAAGCGTTCGAGGCAAAGCCGGGCGCGCCGCTCGTCGCGCTCGTGCAGATTCCAGACACGATTCCGAATTTGATTTGGCTTCCGAGCGAAAATCCGAGCATAAAGGAATTCACGACGCTCGCCGATTTGGTGATTCAATACGGCACTTGGCTTTTTGCCGGATTCGAAGTGAAGCAGTCGCTTTTGTTCAACGTGGCGCGTGACGCGGATTTTGCGGTGGACGAAGATTCGGGCGAAAATTTCGTTCAGGCGATGCAGGAAATTTTGGTGCAGCGACAATCATCGTTCGCCGTGCGAATCGTCTGCAACAAGACGAGTTCGGAATTGCAAAAATTTTTGGCGAACAAATTGCATTTGACGGCGCAAGACATTTACGCTTTCGAAGGCTTGGTGGACGCGGCGACGCTCTGCGAGATTTCCGACGCGGAAGACACCGCCCGGCTCAAAAACGAAAAATGGCAGCATTTTGAAAACGCCGCCTTGCCGCAAGAAGGCACGTATTGGGACACGCTCAAGCAGCGCGACGTGATTTTGCACGTTCCTTACGAATCGTATCAGAGCGTGGTAAAATTTTTGGAAGACGCGGCGGAAGATCCCGACGTGCTTTCGATAAAAATGACGCTTTATCGGACGGGACGTTCTTCGCCAATCATCACGGCATTGAAAAAGGCCGCGCACAACGGAAAGCAAGTGACCGCGCTCGTGGAACTCAAGGCGCGTTTCGACGAAGAGCTGAACATCGCTTGGGCGGAAGAATTGGAACGCGCTGGCGTGATAGTCGTCTACGGTCTCGTCAATCTGAAAGTGCACGCAAAAATAATGATGGTGATTCGGCGCGAACAAGACACGTTCAAACGCTACATCCATTTGTCCACAGGAAACTACAATCCGAAAACCGCGCGGCTTTACAGCGACCTTTCGCTTTTCACTTCCAACCACGAAATCGCGAACGACGCTACGAAATTCTTCAACATCGTCACGGGATATTCCGCGCTCCAGACGATGAAATATCTTTCGATGGCGCCGGTGGATTTGAAATCGAAATTGCTGATGATGATTCAGCGAGAAATCGAAATCTCCACGCCGGAAACTCCCGGCCTCATAATGGCGAAAATGAACAGCCTCGCGGACGAGCAAGTCATCTCCGCCCTTTACCGCGCGAACCGAGCGGGCGTGCGCGTGATGCTGAACATTCGCGGAATCTGCATGCTTCTTCCCGGCGTAAAAGGAATGAGCGAAAACATCAAAGTCGTCTCAATCGTGGACAGATATTTGGAGCACGCGAGAATTTTCTATTTTCAAAACGGAGTGTCGCCCGAAATTTATCTGGCGAGCGCGGACTGGATGCCGCGAAATCTCGACCGACGCATCGAGCTGATGTTCCCGATTTTGAGCGGCGAAGTTTTCAACGAAGTCAAGCACATTCTCGAAATTTATTTCGACGCGAACACGAACATTTTCGAACTGCAAAACACAGGCGCGTGGAAAGCCCTGCGCCCGAAGCCCGGCGAAGAGCCGCGCCGCGCCCAAGAAATTCTGTACGAAGAATACAAGGCACGCGACGGCCGGAACAAAGCACCCAAAACACGGTTCACGGTGCGCAGAAAATAAGGCGCAGATTGGAAAAG
>CAZZFL010000130.1:0-3951 GCA_964653395.1 uncultured Treponema sp.
TCATCGAAAGCGGCGCGCGCCGCCCCATCCGTATTGCTGTCATACAGCCTCCTATAAAATTCAATCGCGATTTTTTAATGCCGAGCCATCCGTGCGGACATCTTGAACTCTTCCAACTTTTGAATTTTAGCCCAAGAAATCAGATATGTCAAATACTTTGTTTGTATTCAAAAAGTATGCATTTTAGGCATACGTCACTTCGCGTCTCTTTCTGTAAGGAAATTATATAACGCGCCGATTGCGCGGCTGGCGAATAAGTCGCTTCGGTCGCAAGGCTACGCCTTGCTTACCGAGTTTCGCTTCGCGAAACTCGCGATGTCAATCATTCATAAGGGGCTTCAAAAAGAGAAAAAAATTCGTGCCCGCCCATTCGAGACAAAATCGGAAATTTCGGAGCGAGTTTTATGCGTCACGCAAATATGTATTGAACTCACGTTCCGCGCCCACCGTTGTAGGCGGACCATGCCCCGGCAGAATTACGTTTTCATCGGACTGCGAAAGAATTTTCGTCTTGATATTTTTCACCAACATTCGTTCCAAAAATTTCGCAATCGTAGAGCCGATTGTTCCGGCGAAAAGAGAGTCGCCCGTAAAAAAAACATTTCCGATTTTGTAGACCATCGAATCAGCGGTGTGACCCGGAACTGAAAAATATTCCACATCCAATCCTGCCGCTTGGAAAACTCCGTCACCTTTCAAAATGTTCGTTTCGTGCTTGGCGACTTCCCAATCCGCGGCGTATATTTGCGGCGTGTAAATTTTCCGAAGCGAATCGAGTCCTTGAACATGACTTCCGTGATTGTGAGAAATTAGAACGCCCACCAATTTGTAGCCGCTGATTTCGATGTTCTCGATGACGGACGTAGTAATCGTTCCGGGATCCACAATGAGCGCCTCATGAATTTTTTCGTTGCCGATGACATAACAATTCGAAAAACCGACAAGATTCAAATGCGAATACACTTTCATTTGCTTCCCCTGCTATTTTAAATTATTCAAAAACAATTCGCTGCCACGTTCATCAAAAATCGCCTCGCGCGAATTCGAATTCTTGAACAAAATGTTTTGCTGCTCAATATTGATGAACATCGTGTTCTTGATATTGCAATTGCGGAACGAAGTGTCAATGAGTTTGGCATTGATGAAACGCGAGTTGTACAAATCCGAATCGTCAAAAGAAGATTGATAGGCTTGCGCGCCGCAAAAATTGTCGTGGATGATGTCGCTTCCCGTGAAAAGGATGTGCGAAAAAACGCACCCCCCAAACGAAGTGAATTGCATATTGCATTGAAGCATCGAGCAGTCAATGAAAATCGAATGATCGAACACGCTCATCCTGCTGCGGAATTTTGTGGAATTCAAATTGACGAATTTGCAATTCTGAAAATTGCATCCGTAGAAACGCTTGTCCGTGAGATCGATGTCCTCGAATGTGATTCCCGAAGCATTCAGCCCGATGATTTTTTGATGCTGATTTATATAATTAAAAATATCTTCTTTCGTTTTGGCAGGATCGGGCAAATGTTCAAGGCAAAAATTTTCTCCCTCGGCAATTTCGCCATAATAGTTGAAAACCGTGAGAGCCATTTTTTTGCAACCTTCTTTTTGACATTTTTTTTGCTGGAACATAATTTATATTTTAAGCACTTGAATGAAATTTGTCAAATGTTTACAATGAAAATATGTGTTGGAAATGCGGAATAAAAATCGACTTTTCCCAAAGTGTTTTTCGGGAATCTACTTGTTCAGAATGCGGCGCGGACTTGCATTGTTGCCGTGGATGCAAATTCTATTCGCCAGGAAGTCATTATGATTGCCTCGAAACCGTGGAAGATTTGGTGGCGGAAAAAACGCGCGCGAATTTTTGCGAACATTTTTCGGCCGGAGAAAATTCCGCATCGAAAAAATCTTTTGGATTAGATTCCGAAAAGAAAAATTCCGCGCGCTCCGCATTCGACGCGCTTTTTTGTTGAAATTAAATGAGAGAGGATCTTATGGTGGACTTTGCGTTTTTGGACAGCGGCACTGGCGGCGTTCCCTATATGCTTGACTTGAAAAAAAAATCTCCCGAATCGAATTGCGTATATTTGGGCGACACCGAAAATTTTCCTTACGGCGAAAAATCCGCCAAGCAAGTCGCCGAATGCGCCGAGCGTGCCGTGCAAAAAATCGTCTCGCTTTGGAATCCAAAAGTTCTTGTAATCGCATGCAACACAATAAGCGTCGGCGCACTTTCAGAGCTGCGCAAAAAATTTCCCGCGCTTCCGATTGTAGGAACAGTTCCTGCAATAAAGATTGCCGCGCAAAAAACTCGAAACGGAAAAATCGGGCTTTTGGCAACGAGCGCGACCGTAGAAAATCCGTATTCAAAAAAACTCATCGAAGACTTTGCGAAAGGCTGCAAGGTTTTTATGCGTGGCGACGGCGATCTTGTTTCTTTTGTAGAACGAAAACTTTTTCGTTCCACGCATGAACAAAAAATCGCCGCCGTAAATCCTGCAATAAATTTTTTCAGGCAAAAAGATTGCGACACAATAATTCTGGGCTGCACGCATTTCACTCACGTAGCAAATGAAATTGCCGAAGCCGCAGGAAAAGATATTTGCGTAGTGGACAGCCGCGATGGCGTTGCGAATCAAGCGTTGCGTGTCTTGCAAGAAAATCAAAAAGAACAAACCACTCCCCTGCAACACGCCTCCAAAAACATAGGGCAATCCAAAATGTCATTCTTTGTGACGCGTCTCGCCTCTGATTCCGAAAAACGCGAATATGAAATTCTTTGCAAACATTATGGCATTTTGTTCGGCGGAATGGCATGAGATTTATCGAAAGCAAATCTTGACAATTCACCCTTTTCATATTATAATTGAATTCCTCTTATGGAAGATAAATTCATAATCGAAGGTCGCAAAGCTTTTTTCATAGCACCAGACATCACCATTCTGCCTGAATCCTATCTCGAGGATTTTTTGGTGCGTGGATACGAAACCTACATCATCGACGATTTTCGCTTTTGCCCGCTTGAAGGAAAAGTCGATATCATCGCTGGAAATTTTCCCAATTCGATTTTGTTTTTTTTCGTGGATTCGGATGCCGGCGTGGATTGGGAACGCTACATCGCCCGCCTTCAAACTGATTATGACGGAACGCTTCTCATAGGAATTCTTTACACAAAACGAAGCAGCGAAGAAAAGCAACGCGCCATCGAAAAATATTACCTTTATGATTTGGGAGTTCAATGCGGATGCATCGCGCTGGAATATCAGAAGTCAAAAAATTTCAATTTGATTGATCGCGTGTTGCATGCGAATCAGGCTTGCGGCAGAAGAAAAAATGTTCGCGCCATCTGCGACGTGGCGAGCAAGGCAAATTTCGACTACGAGCGCGAACGCGTGGGTGGAAGAATCCTCGACATAAGCCTAAGCCATTTTTCGTTTGTGCCCGAATCGGGGCACAGTTTTCCCGACATTCCGACGAACGAGAGAATAAAAGACATTTTTATGATTTTCAACGGAATGCATTTTAAAGCGAATGCCTGCCTCATTGCCAAGCGCGAAATGGACGGAAAAATTCTGCATGTTTTTTTGTTCGAAAAGCAAGACGGCACGACAGGGCTTGAAGACTATCTTGTTTCGCAATTGAGCCAAAAAATTTACAAGGCGGTGGCGGATCGAGTGAAAACATTTTTGCGCGAAAAATTCGACGAATACGCAAAGACCGTTAAAAAAGTTGGACAAAAGAAAAAGAATGCCGCAAAATAAAAAAAGTTAAAATGTTCGCGCTAAAACTCGCGCGTTGATTTTTAACGCTGAATAAAGCCATGTAAAATTTTCGGGAGCGGTTTTAAGGAAATTTTATGAAAGAAAATTCTTCGAGCGAAAAATCAAAAAGCGTCGCAAAACTTCTAGTTGAAATTTTTCTCGCTTTCGTAAAAATCGGCGCGGTCACTTT
>CAZZFL010000131.1:0-3908 GCA_964653395.1 uncultured Treponema sp.
TATTCTTTGCATATTTCATTCTACACTCAAAGTTCGCTTTTTGCAAGTTGTTTTGGTTTTGGGAATGATTTTTTTCCAAGATTTGTTTACCCCTCCCATAAGTTTTCTACGCTCGCCGAAAACATCTCCGCTTCAAATGCGCCGTCTTTTTTTTGATTTTGCAAACGCTGTTGATTTTCGCGAAGATTGTCGTTGCGCGGTTGACAAAATTTCGCATTTGCACGATATTACTATATTATGAAAAAACTTTCGCGTGGATTTTTGGAAACGCTTTCTTCGATTGAATTGATTCGGCTTGCGGACGAATATGGAATCGACATTCCAGATGATTTGAGCCGGCAGTTCATAATCGGAGACTTGATTCAGCTCGGCGAGGAACTTGACCAATCCGAAAGCGCGGAGGAGTCCATCGTGTTTTCCAGCGAAGAAAATACGATGAATGTCAATACGCTTCCGCAGAGCTACAACGAAACGAAAGTGAACATCGTTCTCCGCAATCCTGTTTCGCTTTTTGTTTGGTGGGATTTGAGCGAGGCTGTTCTTGAGAAAATCAGCGAATCCTTCGGAACGCTTTCTCTTGCCGTTTATTTTTTTGAGGACGAGCGCGATGAAAAATTTTGCGAGACGTTCGACATAAAGATTTCGCCGGAAGATCACGAACAGTATGTGATAATTCCCGCCGGAAAAAAATTCGTGCGAGTTGATTTGGTTTGCGAATGCGATGGAAAAAAAGATTCGCTCGCTTTTTCGCAATTGCTCTCGTTGCCGCAAACTCCGCAAATTGTTTCGATGCGTCCCGGCGAAAAACTTGACATTCCTCCAGTAATGGAAATTTCAGGCGCGGCCGAAATTCTTAGGGAGCACTACAACGAATACAGGCAGTCTTTTTATTAAAAGACAAAAGGTGACGCAATGGGTACGAAAAATTTAGTTTTTTTGATAAATCTACATCATCCATATATCAGACTTGAAAAGACGGTCTTTGAAAAATTCGAGGAAGAAGGCTCGCTGATTTTCAGGCACATTTCCGATGTGTGCATTCCGCTTTTGGACTTGATTTCCAAATTCGAAAAGGAACGGCTCAACGTAAAATTCGCGCTGGTTTTTTCCGCCTCGCTTTGCGCGCTTTTGACGGATGAGGAAGTCAAAAAAAATTACAACAAATATTTGGATTCGCTCATCAATTTCGCCAAAAAGGAAATCCGCCGCGTGGAGGGCAATTCCGCGCTGGAAAAGATTGCCGCCGCAAACCTTGATTCCGTGCTAGAAAAAAAGCATTCGTTCAACGAAGTCTATCATTGTGACTTGCTCGGCGCGTTCGCCAATTTCGAGCAGCGCGGTTTTGTGGAAATTCTTGCCACTTGCGGAACGTATCTTTTTATGCCGCATTTTTCTGGAATGCGCGAAGTTTTGAACGCACAGGTGGAAAGCGGACTTTATTCCATCCGCGAATATTTCGGAAAAACGCCCGACGGATTTTTCCTGCCTGAAATGGGCTACACTCCCGGGCTTGAAGATGTTCTCAAAAATTACGGCGTGACCTACACCGTGCTTCCGACGCAGAGTTTTTTGTTTTCTGAAATTCTTCCTGAAAAAGGAATTTTCATGCCTGCGCGTTGCGGAAATTCTTTGTGCATCTTCGCGGCAGAAGAATTCAAATTGGATTTTTCAAGCGTCTACAAAGATCGTTCCAAAGATTTGTCTTGGGAACTTTCGCAAAAGGAACTTTCACCGTTTGTGAAAGGCGCGAGAAAGGCCACTGGATTTTCATACAAGAATCGAGACGACGGCATCTACAATCCGAAGTCCGCGTTGTCGTGCGCCAAGCAGGACGCGAAGAAATTTTTCGAGGAAAAAAAATCGCTTCTTTCAAAGGCGCAAGAAATTTTGGGAAACGAGTGCGATGTTTCGCTCGCGATTTATTTTGAGCCGCTTGTCTTTACGCGTAAATGGGCGGAGACGTTTGCTTTTTTGGAAACGCTTGTCCGCGCATCGCTTTCTTCCGAAGTGAACGTGTCGGGCTTTTCCGACTTGCTCGAAGGAAAATTCGGAATGCAGAAAATCGCGCCTTATCCCGCCGCGTATTCTGGCTCGCCTTATGGCGAAAATTTAATATCCAGCGAAAACAGTTGGATGCTGCGCTACATTCACAAGGCAAGCGAACGCATCGTGGATTTGGTTTCGCGTTTTCCCAGCGACAGCGGATTGAAGGCGCGGCTGCTCAATTTGGGCGCCAAGGAATTGATGCTGGCTCAAGATTGCTCGTTGGTAAAAATGGTCGGCTCTCATTTTTACGCTGATTTCGCCTCGGAGTATTTTAAGCGGGGAGTGGTTTCGTTTTCCAACGTGTTCGATTCGCTTGGCTCGAACACCGTCAGCACTGAATGGTTCTGCGAGTTGGAAAAAAGGCACAAGATTTTTCCGTGGATGAATTATCGCATTTTCGCGAAAAAACGCTAGGTGAAATTTTTGAATTCGAAGAACGCGATTTTAAAATGTCGAAGCAAAATTGAAAATCCGCTTCGCGCGCTCGTCGTTTCATTTTGATGCGAATTTTTGAATTTTTTTATAGGCGTTGTTTTAAAATGTCAAATCGTCGCATAAAAAATTTGCGCATTTTTTTTTCGCACTTTGCTTGAATTTGAGTTGAAAAAAAATCGGCGAAAGTTTATATTATAGTAAGCGTTTCATCATGGAAAAAGCAGCCTGCGTGAATTCGCATTTTAAAAAACAAGTTGAAGGCATCTCACGAACGGCGCGGGCTTTTCGGCTTGACAAGTTCGCGTTTTGCTGGAACTTGCAAATTCAATTTTGGCGCGTCGCAACATGTCGTTTGCCGCGCGAGAAAAGCCTGCCGCGATTTTGGAAATTCGACACGGCTTTTTAGGAGAAAGTTATGACAAAGGAACAAAAGGACAAGGCCGCAAAAATTTGGGGCGACGTAAAGGGCGGGCTTGAAAAAGGCTACGCGGCGTCAAGGAAAGGTCTCGCGAAGGCTGGAATCGCGATTCAGAAATTCAGCGACAAAAGCGTCGTGACTGTCGAAAAAAAACAGTTCGAGTCGAAGCGCAAAAAGTCCTACGTGCGGCTCGGCGAAATTGTGGCAAAAAAACTTTCGGCAAAAAACGCCTCTCCAATCTCTGCTTCGGACGAGGAAATTTCTGAGTTGCTCAAAGATATTGCCGGCTTTAACAAGGAAATTTCCAAATGCGAAAAGCATCTAAAAGAATTCGAAGACGATGGAAAAAATCCTTCCAAAAAAGCGGCGGCAAAAAAAGCGCCGAAAAAATAACGCGCGTTGAAAGTCGGATTGCATTAGTTTACAGGCCGAATAAAGCTGTCGAGTGTGAAAAAAATGGGGGCGGATACAAGGAAAAACAAAAAATTATTTTTTCCGAAGCCCCTTACGGCTGCTTTTCTTCGCGAGTTTGCTTGCGAATGAGGAATTTTTTTGAAGCCCCTTACGACTGCTTGTCTTCGCAAGTTTTGCAAGCAAAACTCGGTAAGCAAGGCCGCGCCTTGCGACCAGCGGCTAGCCCCTGCGGGAGCGGAACTTGCTAGCGCGGGCTTGCCACACGACCCTGCGGGAGCGGAAGTCCGCGCGGAAAAAAATTTAAAAAAAAGTGAAAAATTTTTAAAAAAACGCTTGACAGTTTTTTCATTGTGTGCTAAACTCACTTTTACCGCCCGAGACGAAGGGCGCGATCATTGATATCGGACAGGGAAGGGAAAGAACGCGGGGCGACCCGCGATGGACGACGGAAACAGACCCATTTTGGAGAGCCGGGTCTCAAAATATATGGCATACCAAATTTACACAGGATATCGCGCCCGCAAGGGCGTTGAGAGAATGATGGAGAGTTTGATCCTGGCTCAGAACGAACGCTGGCGGCGCGTCTTAAGCATGC
>CAZZFL010000132.1:0-3896 GCA_964653395.1 uncultured Treponema sp.
TTTTCTGTTGAATTTCTATTGACAAAATTCCAAAATGCGTTTAACATTGAAATTACCGTGCTCGAGCACGGTAAAAGCTTGTTTTTGGAGAATTTATGGCGTATTTAATTGGCGTTGACCTTGGAACTTCCGGAACGAAAACGGTTTTGTTTGCGGAAGACGGCACGGTGGCGGCCTCTTGCACGATTGAATATCCGCTTTATCAGCCGCAGAATGGCTGGGCGGAACAAGATCCGCTTGATTGGTGGAATGCGGTGTGCGGCACGACAAAAGCCGTGATTGCGAAAGCGGGAATTTCCGCGAGCGAAATAAAAGGCGTGGGACTTTCGGGGCAAATGCACGGACTTGTCATGCTCGACAAATCCGGGAATGTTTTGCGCAAGTCAATAATTTGGTGCGACCAGCGCACCGCCAAAGAATGCGAGGAAATCACGCAAAAAGTCGGCGCGGAAAATCTCATCAAAATTACTGCGAATCCTGCGCTCACTGGATTCACCGCTTCGAAAATAATGTGGGTGAAAAACAACGAGCCTGAGCTTTACGAAAAATGCGCGCACATTCTTTTGCCCAAGGATTTCATTCGCTACAAGCTCACCGGCGAATTCGCGACTGAAGTGAGCGACGCGAGCGGAATGCAATTGCTCGACGTGCCAAATCGAAAATGGTCGGATCAAGTTTTGGACGCGCTTCAAATCGAAAAGTCGCTTTTGGGAAAAGTTTACGAATCGCCTGAAGTCACTGGCAAAGTCACGAAAGCCGCTTCGGATTTGACCGGGCTTGCCGAAGGAACGGCGGTGGTCGGAGGTGCGGGCGACAATGCGGCGGCCGCAGTCGGAACGGGCACGGTTCAAGACGGAAGGGCGTTCACCACGATTGGAACGAGCGGCGTTGTTTTCGCGCACACTTCAAAATTGAGCATCGACCCGAAAGGCCGCGTGCACACTTTTTGCTGTGCCGTTCCGGGCGCATGGCATGTCATGGGCGTTACGCAGGGCGCGGGACTTTCGCTCAAATGGTTTCGCGACAATTTTTGCCATGAAGAAATGATTGCCTCGGCGGGAATGAAAAAAGATCCGTACTTTTTGATGGACAAGCAGGCCGAACAAATTCCAATCGGAAGCGACAGGCTTTTGTACTTGCCTTATCTTATGGGCGAGCGAACGCCTCATCTCGACCCGAATTGTCGCGGCGTGTTTTTCGGGCTTTCCGCAATGCACACGAGGCAGCATTTGCTTCGTGCCGTAATGGAGGGGGTAACGTTCAGTCAGCGTGACAGCGTGGAAGTCTTGCGCGAAATGGGAGTTTCCATAAATGAAATGCTCGCATGCGGCGGAGGCGGCTCAAGCCCGCTTTGGCGGCAGATGCTCGCGGACGTTTACGGCTGTCCTGTAAAAACCGTGGTTTCAAAAGAAGGTCCCGCCCTCGGCGTGGCGATTCTTGCGGGCGCGGGAACGGGCGTTTATTCGAGCGTGCAGGACGGATGCGCGGCGGTGATAAAAACGAATCCTCCGCAAAATCCGATTTCGCAAAACAGCGCGGAATACGAAAAATTCTACAATATTTATCGCTCGCTTTATCCTGCGCTCAAAAATAATTTTTCGGAATTGGCGAAATTGTAAAAGTCGATGCGAAAGTTTTGATTTTTTTTGCAGGAGAAATGTTCAAGATTCGCGGCGACTTTTTCGATGCAAATCTTGAACACAAGTTTCTTTCAGAAACTTGTGATTTGACTTGCCCGCTCGCGCGGGCGAAAATTGATTTCATCGAAAAATGAAGTTTTCTATGAAATCAATTTTTGGAGGAATTATGAAAATAAAATCTGTGTTCAGCAAAAAATTTGAACGCTATGGAAAAATTCTGCGCGGCTACAATGTCGATGATTTGCTGCAAAAATTGGACGCGACGACTGAAAAGCCTTCCGACAAAGTGATTTACGAGCCGGGCGACGCCGGGCTTGAATCGCTTCTAATAGCGAAGCAGTTTTCGACGAACGCTTATGGCGGAATGCCGATTCAAGTTGGATATTGCAACGGCTTCAATACGAAATTGAATTGTCTCGAATGGCATCGCGGAAGCGAAATCAACATTCCTTCAAGCGACATAGTTTTGCTTTTGGCTCCGCTTCAGTCCGTAAAAAAAGGTCGGCTGCACACGAACGCCGTGGAAGCGTTTTTCGTGCCGGCGAAAACCGTCGTGCAAATTTACGAAACCACTTTGCATTACGCGCCTTGCAACGCGGTGAAAGGCAATGAAGTTTCAAAAGACGGATTCAGGGTGATTATCGTTTTGCCAAAAGGAACGAACCTCGCGAAGCCCGCGCTCGATGAAATCGATGCGGAAGACAGACTTTTGTGGGCGGCGAACAAATGGCTCATCGCGCATGCGGACACGAACGAAGCGAAGGCGGGCGCGTTCGTCGGACTTGACGGAATGAACATCGATTTGAATTCGAAGAAATAATTTTTAGACAAAATTCGCGTCGCGGATTTCAATGTAAAATCGCGGAGCAAAATTTGTTTCGCAAAAATTTTTCGGAAGTCGTTCTTGACTTTTTAAAATGGCGTTAAGCGAAAAACTGTCTGGAATATCGCCAGTTTTTTGCTTGACAAGTTCGAGTTTCGTTCGGACTTGCATATTTTATTTGTGCGTTTTCATTTCATTGCAAGCGCACATAAAAAATTCTTTCGCGAAATTGACATTTCGTTCAAGGATTTTTTTAGGAGTAATTATGGCAAAGATTGGAAACATTCCCCAAGTGAAATTGGGAATCATCGCTGTGAGCCGCGACTGTTTTATCATCTCGCTTTCGGAAAGCCGACGCGCGGCCATCGTCAAGGCTTACGGAGACGCTTCGGAACTTTACGAATGCAAAGTGACCGTGGAAAACGAGCTTGACATGCTCAAGGCGATTGACGATGTGAAAAAAGCCGGCTGCAACGCGCTTTGCGTTTTTTTGGGAAATTTCGGACCTGAAACTCCCGAAACGCTCATCGCCAAAAATTTTGACGGCCCTGTAATGTACGCGGCGGCGGCGGAAGAGCGCGGCGACAATTTGATTGACGGACGAGGCGACGCTTATTGCGGCGTTTTGAATTGCTCGTACAATTTGGGCTTGCGCCATCTCAAGGCCGTGATTCCTGAATATCCTGTCGGCACTGCGGAAGAAGTGGCTGCGATGATGAAGGATTTCATTCCTGTCGCGCGTGCGCTCATCGGACTTTCAAAACTCAAGGTGATTACGTTCGGCCCGCGCCCACAAGATTTTTTTGCCTGCAACGCGCCCATCAAAGGCTTGTACGACATCGGCGTGGAAATTCAGGAAAATTCGGAATTGGATTTGCTCGTTTCATACAAGGCGCACAAAGACGATCCGCGCATTCCTGAAATCGTAAAAGAAATGTCGGAAGAACTCGGCGCGAAGGGAAACAAATATCCGGACTTTTTGCCGCGCATGGCGCAGTTCGAACTTACGCTTTTGGATTGGGCGGAAAAAAACAAAGGCGCGCGCGAATATGTCGTGTTCGCCGACAAATGCTGGCCGGCGTTCCCCGAAGCGTTCGGATTTGAGCCGTGCTATGTGAACAGCCGCTTGGCTTCAAAAGGAATTCCCGTCGCTTGCGAAGTGGACATTTACGGCGGACTTTCTGAATACATCGGCACTTGCGTGACTGGCGCGCCCGTCACTTTGCTCGACATCAACAATTCAGTTCCGGCCGATATGTGGCAGAGCGAAATCAAAGGCAAGTACGACTACAAGCTCAACGACACGTTCATGGGCTTCCACTGCGGAAACACGCCGTTCTGCCGGCTTTCCGACGCGAGTTGCCCCGCGATAAAATTCCAGCTCATTCAGCATCGCTTGCTCGAGCCGAAAGACAGCCAGCCCGATTTCACTC